>NZ_JH815203.1:904083-905048 GCF_000296465.1 Barnesiella intestinihominis YIT 11860 | reverse complement strand
CCGTACAAATACGGAGGAAAGGAGTTTATAGAGCTGCACGGCTATGACAGTTACGACTTCGATGCCCGTATGTATTATCCGGCTCTCTGCCGATTTATGACGATGGATCCGCTCTGTGAGAAATATTACTCCATATCGCCCTATGCCTATTGTAATAATAATCCGGTGAAATATGTAGACCCGGATGGGGAATCGTGGCGATTGACTTATGACAGAATAGAAGGAGAGGTGATTTTTACAGGATATGAGTGGGTAGATGAAGATAAATCTTATGATGTAGACGGTAATTTATTGCAGGGTTTGTATGCGCAGGCCATATTTTTTTCAGATAACAAAACTTTTGACAAGGATAACGGCTATAATATAGGTTCTTCTACTGCCACGGTTTATTTGGCAGACGGAACGACCGAGACATATGCGGCCTGTACGAATCCTTCGGGAAGCGACTATGCTACGGTTCCGGAAGGTCCTTATCATGCGAAAGTAGGCATGCATAAGGGGGCTTATACGGCTTTGCGAATGGAAGATACCGACGGTAGCGGGAGAATAGAATTAGGATACGAAAATCCGGCATATACCGATGGCCGGACATACGCAGCAGGTATTAATATACACAAGCCTGGGGAAAATAATCTTACGGGACTGACTGTTAAGAAAAGGCCTATATCGGCAGGATGCCTGTTGATCGACATAAATAGCTGGAACCGTTTTATAGGGCATTTTGAAGCAGAAGACCAAAAGAACAATACGGTAAGCGTCACGGTTTCGAGATCTCTATCGGAACCCGTTAACGTAAACCGGTTGCCGGCTTTTAATTTTATTCTGAATGGAACGAGAGAATCATTTTTTAGTCGTATTAAAAATAGGAAATTATGAAAAAGAGCGTGCTATTGTTGTTTTTTGCGGGTTGTGTGGCAACAGGTATTTTTGGAATCGGTCGTAAGATTCCGATGAATCGGGTGAAT
>NZ_JH815203.1:901284-901783 GCF_000296465.1 Barnesiella intestinihominis YIT 11860 | reverse complement strand
GGATTATATCAAAGTCCTATGTGAAAAAATAGAGTCCTGATGTATGGTTATGTAAAAATATAAGATTAGGAGTTATGAAAAAGAGCGTGCTATTGCTGTTTTTTGCCGGTTGTGTGGCGACAGGCATTTTTGGAATCGGCCGTAAGATTCCGATGAATCGGGTGAATGATTTAGGGCAGAGGGAAGGCTATTGGAGAGATTCTGTCGGAGGAGGATTCGTATATGATCTATATTATAAAGGTGGTAAAAAAGATGGATTATACAAGCGTTTTTATCGTAATAAATTATTTCTGTTTGGGGAATACACAGCGGATAATATATCTGGCACATGGTATATGTTTGGAGATGAAGGAGAATTACGTTGTACCATTGATTCGATAGAACTCAATAAGGACAGTATATATACGGGGTATTGCCGAATTTTCTGTAAATATAAGTGTTATTGTGCTGATTATTATCCAAGTGGAGCCGTTAAGAGCGAAGGATATATGGTGTGCGA
>NZ_JH815203.1:899344-900858 GCF_000296465.1 Barnesiella intestinihominis YIT 11860 | reverse complement strand
GGGGGATTATGGATTGTAACAAGATTTACTTAAAAATGGATAGATATGAAACGGTTGTTTTTTGTAATGATGACGTTAATGTTTATGTACTGTGTGGTAAAGCGGAAGGAAAGGATATTTATATAGATTTCGAGAAGGGTGAGGAGGTAATCGAGTATGACTTCCTTGATATCCTTTTGGGAGTGCAGAAAGTAGATACTATTAGAATCGTTTTACTTGTAATAGAATAATGTTTATTATGGTAATTTGTTAATATACAGGTTGCGGTGAAAATGAAATCTTTATTTTTATTGTTTTGTGTAACTGGTGTTCTTCTCTCTTGTCGGCAAACAAAGAAGGGGCCAGATTTTACCTTTCGAGAAGATGTGGCTTATATTCTTGATACGATTATTGCGTCTAATCCGAAAGGAGACGTGTATGAATTATATATCAATACAGTCGATTCGGGAAATTCAATTTTGCTATTTTATATGGGAGAAAAAGCCCCCTTGTTTCCTTTGGAATACGGGCAAACGCCATCATTATTGCAAGTGAGGATATCGCATGCGGTTGTTGATATTTACTCGGGAGTGGAAAAATATCTTTTCCAACAATCATTGAGAAAAGTTGAAACTGTTCAAAGAGGAGAGGAAGAATCGGGTCGGAATGGTTGGATTATAGAAGATAGAGCGGGAACGTTGACATGCCGTCCGTTCATTTCGGGTTATCCTTTTATAGCCCTTCCTCTTGAAAATTGTGATGAATTTTTACCTCCGGTAATAATGGAAATTGAATAAAGGTCTAGTTTTAAAATTAAAGTCGGAAATAAAATGAAAAAGCTTATTTTGGTTTGTATGTCGTGTCTATTTTTATTTTCTTGCCGACAAGCAGAGAAGGTATCGGATATCATTTTTCGGGAAGATATAGCTTATATTCTTGATACGATTATAGCATCCAATCCCGAGTTGAACGTGTGTGAGTTATATATCGATAAGATAGATCCTTTTAATTCCAATTTATTGTTCTATATGGGACAAACGCCACTGTCGTTGCGGCAGTATAGTAGCACTCCCGCACTGTGGCATGTAAAAGTCGGGACGAAGCAAGTGGGTGTTTATTCAGGAGTGGAAAAATATATACGGCAAGTTTCTGACTCGTCTTTAAAAAAGAATAGAGATTTTTCGAAAATTTCTCATGGAATGTATTGGATTATAAAAGAGCGGGGAGAGATAGATCATAGTAAAAGTGGGTTAAGTCCACACTTTATCCAAAGAATGGAATGTTATCGGGTGAAAGAGAGTGACTTTTTTGTCGAGTATATAATGCAGGAAGATTCGATATTTTCTTGGTAGAATTATTTTTATATAAAATAGATATGAAACGGTTGTTTTTTGTAATGATGACGTTAATGTTTATATACTGTGTAGTAAAGCGGAAGGAAAGGCTATTTATATAGATTCGGGGGAAATGGAGAGGTAATCGTCCATACACGACCCGACACCCTTTTCTCCAATAAGTTTCAGTGTGATTAAATT
>NZ_JH815203.1:853014-898589 GCF_000296465.1 Barnesiella intestinihominis YIT 11860 | reverse complement strand
ACTCCATAGGAGGAAGACATCAAGGGGTATTATGGATTTTTGTTTATAATAAAAACTCTTTTTTATACGATTAAATTTGTTCTATCGGTAAAAGATAAGCTATGAGGACACGATTAAATAAAACGCTTTGTATGATCTTGATGGTGACATTGCCTATTGTAGCGCATGCGCAGGACGAGGAATATTTAGTAAATAAGATGCCCGATATAAGTATGACGTCGCCATTGTCTTCCCAGTTCAACAGATTTGAGTTCTATCCGGTGTCCAAAGCGACAGGGGTAGTGGATATCAGCATTCCTTTATTCTCGATACCTATGCCGGACGGCGGTTCACTGCCGTTCAGTATAGCCTATCACGCATCGGGAATCAAAGTGGAGGATCCAGTGGGGATTCTCGGTTACGGGTGGAGTTTGTTGCCGGGACTGCGAGTTACACGAAAGAGTTTCGGGAAAATAGACGAAATGTGTAAACCGGAGAAAATACCGGATAATCCCTATTTGATACACCCTGATTCTGTCGCTTATTGGGCTTCACCGACAACGGATTTTGAATGGTCGTGGGGCTATGACGGCGAGCATGATATCTTTACTGTAAATACATTGAGCGGGAGTTGCAGTTTCATTATCGAGACGAAAGCCAATGGTTACAGCGTACGTCAAATTAAACAATCACCGTTGCGGATAGAGGTCATCGGGTTAAAACACAGGCCGATCGTGGGATTTAAAGTGACCGATACAAACGGGGTGGTTTATTGGTATGGTGATAGGGTGAACGAGCCTCGAAATTTTGTGGTTTGTACGATCACCGAGAATCCGTTAGATGTAGCTTATGTGTTGCGGAAAATAACTTATCCCACGGGGCAGGAGATATTGTTTCATTATAAACCGGTAACAATAAAGTCATTTGCCCGATATCACAACGCTACATTTGTTAAGGCTGAACTTAGTTTTGATTTTGAACATAAGAGTATAAGTGAATTTCAACATGTTGAAAATTATAGGATGAGTTATGACAAGGGTTTGACATCGATCGAGTTCCCTTTGGGGCGTGTGGAATTCAGTTATAATAATAACCCTTCGCGAGCTGAGATATTGAAGCAAATAAAGGTCTTGAACAAGGATGCGAAAGTTATCCGTCGGGTTGATTTTTATTCCGACCTGACAACCGATTTGTTGGGTTCGGTTTCGGTAACCGGCGATGGGACTTATCGATTCAGCTACAATACGCAGTCTTTTGAGAATGTTTATGCGCAAGACAAATTCGGATATTATACCGGGGAGGTGAATGCTGGGATAAATAATTTGTTCCCTCGGTATATTGTACAATTATTAGATAGTATCCAAAGTGTCGGTTGTGGAGATGGGCATTCCGAAGAATCAGCTATGAAAGCGAAGATATTGGAGAAAATTGTTTACCCGACAGGCGGTTATACGACTTTCGAGTACGAAATGAATCGAGCATTGAGCGTGTCGGAAATGACTGGCGATTCGACCGATATCACTTGCGGTTTACGTATCAAACGATTGAGTCAATATGATCCGAGTTCGGGTCAAGAGATAACCAAAAGTTACAAATATGGCTCCAATGAATCGGGATATGGAAGTATTATCGTGAATACATCGGACTGGGGATATGTCTCGGAAAGGACTCAGAAAGTGATCAATATAGTTGATCCTATCGAGAATCCGGAAGGATCGGGAGAGCCTTCTGTATTAGACGCTCATTGGGTAATCGTGAGTGAGAAAAATGCCAATATTACATTGTTTAACGATAATTGCATGGTGTGGTATGACGAGGTGGCGGAATATACGAGTACCGGAGGGAAAACTGTCGAACGGTATGATTATTTATACGACCAATCCAATGCATCGGGAAATAAGGCCATTTATTGGAGTGCTCTGATCGATACTCCGCATCTGATAGACCGCAAAATATACAAGGGAGATCGATTGCAGGAACACACTATTTATAAATACGCCGATAATAACCAGTATATACAGGGTATTCTGGTGAATACAAAAACTTTGTTCGTGGGTAGAACAGGTAAATGTGGGAGTGGACATAATGTATATTGTTTTTCGAAGGCGGCATTTACCGATATATTTAAACCGAGTGTGCTTTATGAAAATACTTCGAGCTCTCAACAGATAGATTATGAAGTGATTGCGTATCCTATTTATGTGGGGTTACAGCATTTGGATTGGACGATAACCAAGCGTTATGACGATAGCGGCGGAACGTTTTTCGAAACGGCGGAATTATATACGTATGACGATCGGGAACGGTTGTTCAACGTGCGGGAAAAACGGGTATATACCAGCGAGGGAGACAGTGTCGCATCGAGGTATTATTATTCATCGGATAATTATGCTGGATATCCACAGCTTGTGAGAGAAGCGATGGAAGCCGGCAATTGCATCACTTCGCCTATTGTGCGAGAATATGTGAAATACAAAGGCGATATCGAGTATGATAAAATCTATACCGAACAGATTCTATACGGAAAAGTAAACAACGATACGTCTGTTGTGCGTCCTGTATCGTATTTTTATCGTGATGGAGGGAACAATGCGTTTGAGAAACAGAGTGATTATACCTATTATGATTCGGGAAAGCTGAAATCAAAAACGGGATTGGATAATCTCACTACCATTTACTTGTGGGGATATAGTTATCAATACCCGGTGGCAGAAATCAAGAATGCCTCTTGGGAGCAAGTAGAGAGTATCATAGGGGATGCCGAGGCTTTCGCTGCGGCTGAAATTCCAGACGGAATGTTGCTGGCCCGATTGCGTACGGAACTGCCGTCGGCACAGGTAACCGTTTATACGTATGAGCCGCTGGTGGGAATTACCTCTTCGACCGATCCTCGGGGGCATACGACTTATTATGAGTATGATGATGTGGGGCGATTGGTGCGTGTGAAAGAGGGGGAGAAAACTACGACATTGTATAAGTACCATTATCGGAATGAATAGAGCGATGAAACGGATAAAGAGAAATGTTATGAATATACGTGTTTTATTATGTACGGCCGGTATTGCAGCTGTACAAGTTTTGTCGGCAATAGAATTGACAGCCGACAGCAACCGGCTGGAAGCCGGGGAGGCATTCGTCAAAATGCTGGTCGAGTACCAAGAACCGGGCAGGGCCGGAACGAAATGCCGGTGGGATTTCCGAGGAATGCAAATCCTTTCGGAGCAACTTCCCGTGGAGTATTTTATTCCGGACAGTTCCCATATGGATATTCTTTGTGGTCGCGAGGGGCGTAACCGTTATTATTACCGGCAAGGAAGCGATAGCCTGTGGTGTGTGGGACATGAGAATGCGACTTTCTATATCGATTATGCTCGTCCCGAACTTTTGTTGCGTTATCCTTTCGCTTATGGCGATTCTCTGACGAGTCGTTTCGAAGGAGCAGGACGGTATGGGCAGCGTATTCCTCTTTTCGTCGGGGGAACGACGACTGTCATAGCCGATGCCGAGGGTGAATTGAGGTTACCGGGAGAGACTTTTGGAAACGCCCTGCGGGTACATACCGCCCGCCGATATGTGAGGATATGTGAAGACAGCTTGTCAGTGAGTGTGGATACGTATGCTTGGTATGTGCCGCAGAATCGTTATCCGGTGTTCGAGAGCGAGACTTCCACGCTGCATGGTACACAGGCCGATACGATACTCTCGGCTGTATCGTTTTACTATCCGCCCGATTATCTGAGTGGGGAGAGTGACCGTAGTGTCGACGATGAATCGATTGAGGAGGAGATCCTACCGATCGAGAGTGTTTTTACCGAGGCGGAGTATCTGCCCAATCCGGTGGAAAGTGACTTGACGATAAAATATAAACTTACTCGTTCGGCTTCGGTGTGGTTCACTTTGCACAGTAGCGCGGGAATTTGTCTGAGACGGACACCGAGTCGTGAGGAAGATGAGGGAGAGTATTCTGTGCTGGTTCCTATGTCGGGGTTAATGCCGGGGGTGTACACATTGTATGTTCATGTGGACGATAAGGTACTTTCTGTAAATATTATCAAGGGGTAGTTTGGGCGGTTGTCGTAAAAATGAGATACTATTTTTGTAAAAACTTTCGTCGAACCCGAAAAATGTATTATATTTGCCACCGTTTTTACGGGATCGACCCGAGGGAGTGATGCTCGAGTGGTTGAAGAGGCACGCCTGGAAAGCGTGTATACGTCAAAAGCGTATCGGGGGTTCGAATCCCCCTTACTCCGCTGGAAAGCCGTTGCAAGTTTTTTGCAGCGGCTTTTTTTGTAAGAGGAACTGGTTTGTTGCGGTGGTAGAAAATGGATCAGTCGATAATTAGTGGGGCTTCTTCTTTTATATACTCTCCCCTTTGTTTCTTCGGTAGTTTTCTTATATTGCTTCGCAACACGGGGAAGAAAGATTAAAGGTATTCAATATCGCTTCTTGAAATCAATTAACTAATATCTTAACCCCTCCGTCACTTCGTGCCACCTCCCCTATCGCACATACGTGCGCAGAGGAGGAGGTTAATGCCTTTCTGTTGAATTGTCTTTGCTTTTTGCTCCTGCTTCGATTTTATGTGCAACACTCCCGTAATGCTACGGGACACGGCAGAGGAGGAGGGGAAATACTTTTAACGAATATCTTAACTCTTCAATATATATCTTTTGGGGTGGTGGGAGCTTGAACATCTATTAAACTAAAACGGGCAGGGAGCTGTTCTTTTTGGATAGATGGGGATTTTAATGTCCCGGTTTGTATGGAATGGAAGATATTTGTGTATATTTGATTTTTCGAATATAGGATATGACTCGATGTGAGGAATAGGAATATCGGTTTTGTCTTGTTTCTATTTTTCCCTTGTCGGGTTTTGAGGTAGGAAATCGAATAAAGAAAATTAAATTTTGAAGATATGAGAACATTATTATTGTCTTTTGCAATCGTGGGATTACTGTGCGGTTGTTCGTCCAAGTCGGATTATGGTGAAGCTAGGGGAATTGTATGTGATGCTACCATGAATACGGTTACTATTGTTACCGACGACAATGACACGTTGTCGTTCAGTACGGTCGCTACCGATAAAAGCGGGGTCGACGGATTGCTGCTGGGCGATACGGCCGAGATTACTTACCGGGGAAAGTATGAAAAGGGAATGGGGGCTTTGAAAATGGTGTCTTATCCGCAAAGAGCGTTACTCGGTGGCGACCGAGACGAGCATGGTTGCATAGGCTCTGCCGGATATGTGTGGAGTGAGGTGTCGCAGGATTGTATACGGGTGTTCGAGAAGGGTATCCGCACGGAGTCGGTTCGAGGGGATAACCGTTCGGTCTATATCGTCTTTTCTCCCGATTCGTCCCAAGTGGAATTGTTTTTCTCCGACGGGCAACCGAATGAGATTTTGGAGCGGCGGACGTTGCCTTCGGGTGGTTTTGCTTGGAATGTGGAGGACGACGATACGAAGAATGTGCGTTTCATAAATGGTTTGTGGACGATCGAACAGCGGGGTGAGGTCATATATTGGGAAGATAGTGCAGCTGCCGACTCGTCGTTGGGCGATTGGCAGGAGCGGACTTATGAGGGGGTACTGCCGGCAGCCGATACACCGGGTATACGTTACACTCTGACGGTGCGTAATCGCGAGTATAGCGGGGACGGGACATTCGTGCTTGCAATGACTTATTTGGAGGCCGAAAACGGGAAGGACGAGACCGTGACTTATACCGGTAGGCGGTTCACTCAACGCGGTTCGGCCGATGACAAGGATGCCGTAGTGTGGCAACTGGTTGCCGACGATGGTACTGTTTTTAATTTCCTTGTGTCAAAAGAGGGTACAAGTCTTACTTTGTTGAATGATAAATTTGAGAAGCCGCAGAGCGGATTGAATTATACGCTTCGGTTGGTGCAGTGATGAATCGGGCTTCATGCCCGATAAAGACGGAATCCCTTTTTCCCGTTTTTATTCAACCCCTCTCCTCAGAAACAACAGTTTCTGAGGTGTCTCCCCTATATTGCTCCGCAACACAGGGGAGAAGTGTTAATGCCTTTCTATTGAATTGTCTTTGCTTTTTGCCTCCTGTTTCGATTTTATGTGCGACGCCCTGTAATACGGGACACGGCTGGGGGAAAGGGGGAATAACCAACTAATGTCTCATTGCATGTACAAAAGGGGGCAATGATTTTTTATCATGCTCTCTTTTTGTTTTATTATATTCTTCTTTAAATATTGTTGAAATATGAAAAGTTCGTTATCTTAGCGACACTTAAACTTGTGCGATGAGGCGATTGAAAATATACGAGGAGAATCCCAACGCTACGGAGATAGGAAAAGCGGTGGAGGTGTTGCGCGAAGGGGGTATTGTGATTTATCCTACCGATACGATTTATGCGTTGGGCTGTGATGCTTTGAACGTGCGTGCTGTGGAGCGGATTTGCCGGATTAAGGGAATCAATCCTCAAAAAGTCAATCTGTCGATTATTTGTCGGGAATTGAGTTGGGTGAGTGAATATGCCAAACTGAATAATTTGTATTTCAAGCTGTTGAAACGTAATTTGCCGGGGGCTTTCACTTTTATATTGCCTACGAGCTCGTCCCTGCCTAAGATTTATAAAAACCGCAAGACGGTGGGGGTGCGTATTCCCGACCATGCCATTACGTTGGCGTTGGTCGAGGCGTTGGGCAATCCGTTATTGACGACGTCGGTGTCTGTTGACGATGAGGAGCCTGAATATGGGACGGATCCGGAGTTGATAGCTGAACGTTATGAGTCGGTCGCCGATTTGATTATCGACGGAGGCGAGGGTGGTACGATACCGTCGACTACGGTCGATTGTACGGGAGACGAGCCTGTGGTGTTGCGCGAAGGTAAGGGCGATTTGCAAGAATAATCTATGTGGATTTGTTAATTTGTTGGCTATTAGATGTATAGCTGTTTTTAAATTTTGCTTAAAAGAATATGCAAAGTTTATACAATTTTAATTGAGGAAATTTTTCCATAATATGGAAATAGTTGTAAATTTGCGAAACATAGAGAACAAGAAAGGTATTATCATATATTAATTTTAAAATCAAACAATTATGTCAAAAGTATCGGTTATCGGAGCTGGAAACGTTGGCGCTACTTGTGCAAACGTGTTAGCATTCAGAGAAATTGCAGACGAAGTCGTTTTGCTCGATATTAAAGAAGGTGTATCGGAAGGCAAGGCTATGGATATGATGCAGGCTGCTGTAACGGCAGGTTTCGCATCGCGTATCAAAGGTGTGACCAACAACTATGAGGCTACCGCCAATTCGGATATGGTTGTTATCACTTCGGGTATTCCCCGTAAACCGGGTATGACTCGCGAGGAGTTGATCGGAGTAAATGCCGGCATTGTGAAGTCGGTCGTAGAGAATGTTTTGAAATATTCTCCCAATGCTGTTATCTTGTGTGTAAGTAACCCGATGGATACGATGACTTATTTGATTCATAAAGTATCGGGTCTTCCCAAAAACCGTATTATCGGTATGGGTGGTGCTTTGGATAGCTCTCGTTTCAAATATTATCTGAGCCAAGCGTTGAATGCCAATCTGTCGGAGGTAGAAGGTTTCGTAATCGGTGGTCACGGCGACACGACTATGATTCCTGTTACTCGTTTCGCTACTTACAAGGGTATTCCTGTTACCGAATTCCTGAGCGAAGAGGCTTTGCAAAAAGTTGCTGCTGACACGATGGTGGGTGGCGCTACATTGACCGGATTGCTGGGAACGTCGGCATGGTATGCTCCGGGTGCTGCTGCCGCTTCGGTGGTAGAAGCCGTATTGGGCGACCAGAAACGTATGGTTCCTTGCAGCGCTTTGCTGGAAGGCGAGTACGGGGAGAAAGACCTCTGCATAGGCGTACCTTGTGTATTGGGTAAAAACGGTATTGAAAAAGTGGTTGAGTTGAAATTGAACGCTGCCGAGAAAGAGGCTTTTGCCAAGAGTGCTGCTGCCGTTCATAAAACTAATGCTGCTCTTGCCGACGCTTTGAAATAAAATTCGATCTGTTTGAATATAGAATGCCGCTCGATATGAACGTATATCGGGCGGCATTTTTTTTGCATGACTTCGAGAGAGGATACTCTTATATCGCTTTATGACACCCCGTAATGCTGCGGGACACGGTAGGGGAGGAGTGTAGAAATCTTTTGACACTATCTTCTTCTGTTTTTTAACCCCTCCGTCACTTCGTGCCACCTCCCCTATCGCACATACGTGCGCAGAGGAGGAGGTTAATGCCTTTCTATTGAATTGTCTTTGCTTTTTGCTCCTGCTTCGATTTATGTGCAACACCTCGTGGTGCTGTGGGGAAGAAGTGTAAAATCTATCCTTCTACCTCAAAAGGAGAATGCCCTTTAACTCCCTCACCTATACCCTGCGGTATGTAGGGCATTCACACACTCCTCCCCTGTGTTTTGCAACGCAAAATATAGGGGAGGAGTGTGTGACGTGACGGAGGGGTTAGATTTTATTAAGAATCTATTAAACAGTGTTTTCAACCCCTTACCGAAGAGTCTGAAATGTGGTTGTCGAACAAGAAATTCATCGCTAAACTTTATCGCCAATCTTCCCTAATTTCTTGCCGAATCCCTTCAATACCTTTTATTCAGTTTACTGTATCATCACTTTCTGTACAATGCGTTCGCCCCGGTCGTTCGATAGGGTGACGATATACGCTCCGGGCGAAAGGGTGGCGGTGGGAATCGTTACTTCTCCCGCCTCGCCGTCCAAGTAGGCGCACCACGCCAAGCGGCCGGTCATCTCGGTGAGCTCGGCCAATCGATAGCCTGTGCCCGGCAAGGTCACAATCAGGGCATCGGAGGTATGGGCGATACGCAGAGAAGAAGATTTATTTTCGACGATACCGCTTACACATGGATCGGGCGTAAAATCATGTTCTGCCAACACTTCGTAGGAATATTCTCCATTTACTTTCTGATACAATAGGTAAAACGGAGGTGTTATACATGTCGTATAGTCCATATAGAATTGAGCCAAAGGATATTCATTGATTTCACCCAATCCGACTACCCATGTGTTGCCGTTGTTCCAAGTGATAGCCTTTCGTTTTTGCCCGTCCACGACTATCGAGTCTATACCTATTACTTCAAATCCCGAATAGGGATCGAGTTCTCCATAAGGGTCGTTTTTCCGGTACATGCGGTCGCCACACCGTTTCCGACCCGGTATTGCATTCCAGTCATCGCCATCTTCGGGTCGGTGATAATACGACCCTTCGTCCATGCGCAGGGTGTCGCCTACTTCCAGCGTAAAATCATACAGGAGTTTATCTACATATTTCCCATCTATACTATCGAGCACGTAGACTTTTTGGTTTTCCTCCCGCACCAGTACCAACTTTTGTCGTGAAACGGATTCATCGAAATCGCAACCTTCGTAACGATACAGCCAGTAATAGACGTTATCGTTCATATAAACGCCTTCGGAATTGAAAACATTTGCAGCTAAATGATATCGGGGAAATATCGTTGTCCCGCTTGGGGCTGCATCGTAATAGGTCCAATCGGCTTCTTTGATAAAGGGAATGTAATTGCCGTCTATAAACGGGTCTACTATGGGGAGTCCCCAATAAGTAGATGCCTTAAAAACAAAGTCTCCGTTCACTCGATAGTAATGCATATCATTTCCACAGGGACAGGTAGGTATGCCATAAAAGGTATGAAAAGGCAGGCTTTCCATATCTCCTAATCCTTCCACCCACGAATAATAGCCTTGAAACGATATGCGTTTCCGAGATTTTCCTCCTATGGTTATCGTATCTACATTCGAAACGACGACTTCTATTTTCTCCCCATGCCGAGAGAGCGGAGACTCGGCCTCGATTGTCCATGTATCGCCTTTCTCCAAAGTGAAATCATACCACGGCCATTCTTTCTCGCCGTCCATAAAATAGACTTTTTTATTTTCTTCCCGCACAAAAGCTATGAGGGTCTGTTCCGAAGATGCAGAAGAATCTCCGGTGAGGGAATACAGACCTTTGTAAGTCTTCCCGTTCATGTTCGTTTCGCCTTGTATCCTATAATGGGTAAATCCCGAAACACTGCCCCAGTTATAATTATAATAACCAAAATCACAATCTTTCACGTAAGGGTCATATGCATAGGTGTCGCCACAAGCCCCCTTGTTCCCGTACTCATATTCGCCGGTGACAAGATTTTTCACATAGGACAAATATATCCAGACATTGCAATCTGGAACACATGGCGCTATGGTGAAGGCGGCGACCAGCCAATCATTTTTCAAACCGCCGATCCCTTCTATTACGTCATGAATAAGATATTCTAACCTTTTACGATAGGTCGAACCCACTTGTATTGTATCTACATAACGGACATCTATCTGCATATAATCCAAAGCCGAACGGCTATATAAGATAGACATATCTCCTTTTTCAAGAGAAAAGTCATAGATTAATCGTTCTTCACGGTTATCGCCGGTTATTTCCCGATAGTACACTTTTTTGTCATTTTCCCTTACTACCACGTAGCAGGGGGTATTCTTTTGCAATCCGCAGGTCGTGTACCTATAAAATTTTTTATATGTCGTTCCATCGATTATCGTGTCGCCTTTTATCTGACAGCGGTAGTCGCCCAGATCGCCGGTGTATCCCCATTCCACTCCTTCACGAACCAAAGGGACATATTCATATTTATCATCTAAATTATCATTCGGTCTTTGCCATTCATTTTTACCGGTGGCAGTATTTTTTACGTATTCGAGTTTATTCTTGGTCTTTTCGTCAAACTCCGAAGTGATTTGATAGAACGGATACAAAATGTTATATCCGGTTTCGGTACTTCCGATTCCCTCGATACATTCTCCTCTTTGGTTTTCCAGTTTTATCATTTTCCTGTATTTCCCGTTTACTAAAATAGAATCGAGGCTTTCTACTTTCATGCCGAAATACCCCGGTTCTGTATGCCATGCCTGCATAATGTCGCCTACTTGTTTTACATTAAAATCATAAATGGGAACTTCTTCGGCATCTTTCGAGTACAAGCGATAAACAACCTTATTCTCTTCCCGGGCATAACCGGCAATTTTATAACTATCCGGATAATCACGGCTACTATTCCCCAGTTGCTTATATACTTTACCATTTATAATTTCCTCGCCAATGAACCGATAAATCTCACCATTTTTATACCCCCACTCTATTCCCTCCCGTACCAAAGGGACATACTCGTATTCCTGTGCTTGCAAGACGCTACCGCTCCATACTATCGACACGGCAATCAACAATAATAGTCTTTTCATATTTCGGTTCCTCCCTATATTATTTAAATTCTACATTTGCCCCAATTTTTGCTTCGAAGCCTTTTTGTATCATTATCTCTCCCCCGGCATCGATTCGCAACGAGCCACCGCGCTCCACTGTTCCACCGGAGATTGTTACATTTCCTTTACACTCGATTATCAATGTCGCACCGTTCTCTATGATTACCCCTTCGTCTATCCATACATCTCCACCGGATTCCAACGTGAGAGTTCCCGATTTTAAAACAACGTCTCCCTCCGTCCGGTTCGTATCTACCGCTTGGCCGATGTGGACGTTGTTCACGTGTAAATATTGTGAAGAACGTAGCGTGTCGTTTTGCAGGTATAGCGGGGCAATGTATGGTATGGCATTGTGCTTGTAAACCGTCACTACACTGTTGGGAGAGACTCCATTGAAGGTTACGCTTGCTCCCGTCACAGTTTTTATTTCGGGTAATCCGTTTATTCCAGAGGTTATTGCCACTTTACTGCCGTTCAGTCCATTACCGGCTACTGTAATCGAACTGTTCGAACGTGTAACCGAGATATCATCATATACCGAAGGGATATCGGTCCACATCTCGAATTCGGGACAGCCGATTAAACTGTGGGTCAAACTACACCAACGTGAATATTTGTTATACGCAAAACTTACTTTTGAAAAAGCCTCCGCTACACCTATTTGATTATTACCTTCTTTTATTTGTTCTACGAATTTTTTTTCTAATCTCACAGAGGAACCAATCCAACCGCTTCGAGTATTACCCAAAAAGGCAGGACCTCCATATAAGCCGGCTACCGTAAAGGAACTGCCTATGTTATATGTTACATTATATTGTTCATATATGTCGAATGGTGTCACATCGCAGGCTGTTGAGTAGGCTATGGCCGGATAGTCTTGATTCGTTAAATTATTTAATCCATTGCTTTCTTCAAAAACATGATGACAAGTTACCCCTTGTACTGCAAGAATCCCCCAATAAGGATATTCATGGTTTTTATGAGACTTTGTACCGATACCGCCGGGATTACCGTGTCCATGCCAACTGAAAAAACCGTATCTCTCATTCATTTCCGTTATTACTTCCGAACCGCTCGGAAATGTAGGATTTTCCGTATTATATGAAGGTTTTTCTTCAAAAATAGTATATTGCGGGAAAATCGGGCTAAAATTAGAAGATACAGAATCCGCTTCATGTATACCTTGTAATTCATCACATTGATGATAAAAAGCCTTTTGCAGATAACTGTAATCGCCATTGCCGGGGTTGCGCTCATACCGTATCAGTTTTTCGGTATAGTTTGCAATCTCCTGCCGATTGGTGCATAACAATCTACCCACAAAAATCTCCGGAGCATAATCCATAGTATACATTTCACTACTTTCAAATTCCCCATACAAAGAATCTCCATCGACATTCCAATTTCCATTAAAATCACTAAAATACAAATCAGAAGGAATAGGCCAATCAACATAAATACTAGAATCTTGATTTTGTGAATCCTTTATTGTTATGCTCCGTCTTCCCGTTCCATATCGAATGGGCAATACGGTATAATCGCCCGCTAACAAGGCGTAGCGGAGAGAGCCGGAGTCGTAGGTATATTTCAGATAGGCTCGCAGTTTACCGGCATCATCGTCGATGTTAGAGACCAAATCTCCCCCTTGAAAATCGGGACACGCTAAGATATCCTCGATACAAACTACTCCTGCCGAGTATCCTTTTTGCCGTTTCCACCCGATGAGGCGATCGAAAGCCGGAGCTAATTCCCGATTTGTCACAACGGTATATTCGAAGTCGGGTAAAGTAGTAACCGTGCGGGGCGAGGCTGAACGGGTCGCTGTCGCAGGGGCGAACCCATCGATCTGAGCGGGGTTGACGACTATTCGTTTCGCCTCCTCTCTTCCCCATCGAACGTTATTTCTGCCGGTTGCTCTGCGGGATATCGCCCGAAGGCGCGATGGGTTTTCGGAACCTGCGTTTTTCACCGAATAATCGAGACGAACGGTCACGGAATTACGAAAGAGGATTTCACCATCGGTCGGAGCGTAACTTATCGGCCATACAGCAACGGTGACGATGTGGTTGTCACCGTCGAGAAATCCTTCGTCTACCACTTGTACCGGAACAGCCGGCCAATATCGGTTGTTGCTATATACCGTGCTGTCGGGGGAAACGAACAGTTGCTCGCTTGTATTCCTGTCGGAGGGAATAGGCGGCTGGGTCGGATAAACCGGTAGCGTATACCGAGTCGCAGTTGTGGTCTCTCCCGTAACGGAAACCGTGAAATCGGTAGCATCACAAGGAACGGAAAATCGCAAATAGTGTACAGGCAGCTCGGGCGTACCGGCTGCGGACTGTGTCCACAAGTCGGGATATCTGAGTCGAAGGTAAGAGTCGCCATTTTCACTAACCGTGTCGGTTGTCAAAAGGTGTTGGTCGAATGTCGCCGTATAGCTGATTTGCGCATTGGCTGCCGAGATGGAGAGGGCAAACAACAGGGCGACGACCGTATGCCTCAATCGTGATATTATCGGTTTCATGAGTGTTGCCTCTATTTGGTCAATATCATACGTTTACTGTCTATCTCTTTCCCATCGGCCACGAGGGAGTAGATGTACATTCCTGCCGAGAGCTCCGAGCCTTGCAAGGTTACTTTTCCTTCACCTCGGTCGGCGATTTCCATGCGGCGTATCTGCTCGCCTTGCAGATTGTAGATATATAGATCGGCCTGTTGTGTCTCGTAGGGTAGGGCAAAACGTATGACGGTGGTTGCACTGAACGGATTGGGATTGTTCTGATAGAGGGCGGGAACAATAGCACTTTCCGACTCGACTGCGGTATTGCGTCGCTCGGACTTGCGGAGTGCGCCGCCTATGGGTGTTCCGTCCCGCAAGGCTGCCAGATCTTTTTGCAATTCGGTGATGACAGTTTCTTGCGAGTCGACTTTTGCCTGTATTTCATTTAAGGAGTTAACAATCAGTGGAATCATGCCTATATAGTCGACATACATGTATCCTGCTGAATCGGTACGCACTAATTCTGGATAAACCTCTTTTACCTCTTGTGCCAAGAATCCGAAATGGGTACGGGCATTTTCTTTTTTGTTTATTTTTATGTTGTTTGTTCCGACAGGAGTTTCCTTGTTCAACTGATAACTGATTCCCGAGAGTCGGAGTAATCCCGAGAGTGTGTTGTTTAGCGGTTGTATGTTTTTTTTGAAACGACTGTCAGATGGTGAATAAAAATAACCGATAACATCAACATTTAAGAATTGTATCATCGAACCATAATTGGCATTGTCATAGAGAACTACGTCTCCCTCGGAACTTGAAAAGCAGAATCCTTCACGGCCATATAAATGGAATAACGATGGATTTTCCGAAGTTATATATCGTCCGATATAAACATCATTTACAGGGTTACTTACCGAATTATAAAATGAAATACGGGCAGGGGCTTTTTCGTTTTTGGGGAAAAGGTTCAAAGTAGAGGAGCCCATAGAATTTGAACCATATCCACCTATTGAAATTTGTCCATCGTTTTGGATTTTCATTTGTCCCATTACGCAGAAAGAAAAACTGTATACTGCTATTACAAAAAAGAGGCGATTTGTTTTCATGATATTTTCGATTAAGTATTAAATTTTAGTTTATTCCAATGAGGTTATTTCGTTTAGAAACGATGTAAATATAATTGATTTATTTTTGATTTATTGTGTTTTTTATTATGAAAATATATGTTGTTAACAATAATTATATATAGAACTTTTAAGGGAGAGTATTGTGTATTTAGGAGTTGTGATTGTAGGGTTTACCCTCTTGCCTTGCGGGTACTCCACACCTATATATTGTGTGGCAAAACATAGGGGAGGAGGGTGAGATGTATTTCCCTTTCGCTTCTGCTCCGATTCTATATGTGACACCCCGTAATGCTGCGGGGTACGGCAGGGGGAGAAGTGAAAATCTATCTTTATGCCGAAACGAGAAGTACCACTTTCAATTCTCTCCCCTCCTTATCTCATTTGTGATGAGCTGTGGGAGAGGGGGAGGTCTCATTCTGTTTTCGTTATTGAGGGATTGGAAGTAAAGATAATTCTTACTGATTTCTTATTGTGTCGAGGTGGTGGGCCTGTTGCGGTGTTATGAAAAAAGCGAGGCCGCCCTAAAAGTTTTATGGACGATCTCGCTTCGCTGCTCCGCATGAGCGGTTGTCTTGTTGTGGACAGCCGTTTGAAATTTTTTCAAACGGTTGTGTTTTACGTTTTTATATTTCGTGTTTTTTCCCGAATGTGAAATTTATGCCGAAACAGAAATTGGCTCGGGCATGATTGATGGGAATGAACTGTTTGGAATATTTGGTGGCAAAATAGTCTGTGCCGAAAAACAGGTTGAAGCCGGGTGCGCATACGTTGAGAATGGCTCCCACGGAGCTACCCATATTGGAAACGGAGCCGTTGAGGGTGATGTGGAGCGCCGATAACGGGCGGAAGTTCACGGCGGCCATACCTTCGGCATAGGTGCGATGTCCGCCGAAGCGAGTCGTGGAAAGTAGTCCGAAAGAGATGTGATTGTCCAGAATGCTATATTCTGCGCCAATGCGCATGGTCGTGCGTAACGAATTGGTAACGGATTGGCTATCGGATTTATAGAATTTTGCCAGCGCTTCCAAATCGTCTCCTAACTCGTCGGCTTTATCGTCGAACGGGTTGTTTCCTTCTTCGTCGTCTTCGGCTCCGATATTGTCGAATCCTGTGTATCGGAATTCTTTGGTGGGATCGGTTTCTCCACGAGTGAGGTTGTTCCATTGCATGAATCCGATGTCGGTAAGGGCCGCAGATAAGGTGAGGTTATCGATCAGCTCGTAAGTCGCCCCTAAATCGAATCCCAGTCCGAAGCCTGCCACACCGAAATCTCCGGTGTCGTAGTCGGTGATTTCTCCGGTCTCGGGATCGGTCTCTAATTTCAGGAGGGAAGAGGCTTGTATATGTCCGGCTTGTTTGATGAACCATTCGTCTTGGGACATGGATATATCCATGCGATCTATCCTTGCTTCGGCATGTGCCGCACCTACCAGCACTTTTACTTTGGCTCCAACTCCCAATTTGTCGTTAATGTCCCGAGCGTGTCCTAATGCGAGTTCCACGTAATTGTCGGTCGAAACCGTGATGTTACTCATGTCGTAACGGGTAATCCCGGTTTCTTTTTGTCCGGTTTTGAGAAATTGGAATATTTCTTTGGGCATATATGCTCCCGAATAACTTTTGAGGGCGAGGTTGAACGTGTTTTGTCCACCCCATGCCCAGAATCCAAAAGAGATGATGTCTAATCCCAAATCGAGTTCGACGGTATTGTTGGGAGTGAGTTTGCCGAGAAAGTCGTCGGCGGGGACACTGGGGTGGAGGAATGTGACCAATTCGTTGCCTCTCGGATAGAGGAATGTCCCAAGTCCTAAATTGGAGTTCACTCCTAAATAGAAATTGCCGAGTGCAGGAAAACTGACGTATCCGTTGGGCGTTTTCAGGGCTGGATTAAGCTGGTTGCGTTTCGTCATCTTTTCCATGAAATAGGAAGAGTTGAGCGTTTGAGCCGACAATCCCATTGTCAAAGCGATGCCTATGCATACGCTCAGTATGTATTTTATATTGTGTTTCATTGCTTTCTGGTTTTAATCTATTACAAATCGTCTAAATCCATTTGTGCTCCATCGGGAAGTTTCGCCGACATGCGCACAACGATGAATTGGTCGGGGCGGAGGGTGACATCGTTATTGCCATCACTGTTGACTCCTTCGATTTTTATCGATAGTTTGTCGAGTTCTTGAAGGGCTTTATCTCGCTCTTCTTTGATGGTGATTTTTACGGCTGTGGATTGTATCGTGCCGTTTCCATTCGGAGCCGCTTCGATTTTTACGGATTCGGGTAACGTAATGCCTGATATAATTTCCCCGGCTTCGTTGCGAGGTTCGACAGAAAGCGTGAGATCCACGGGAATGGCGTTGTCGACAACGGCAGAGATTTCGAGGTGTTTGACTTTATCGGTGATATCGGCCAAGTCGCTGCTGAGGTCTTCTATCGTGTCGTTATAGAAAATTCGAAGGTTTTCAAATTCTAACGGAACGTTTATGTTGTAATCGATGTTTATGTTGTAATCGTTTTTCCCTAATGAGATGGCTTGGTCGTCGTTTTCACTTTCCACTTCTACTTCGGTTACTTCTATGTCGATCTTGTCGGGAATCGTGTGGAGCAGGGCCGTGAGGGAGCCCGATGTAATTTCGGGAGAGTTCTTGGTGATCGTGAAGTCGCTTTTTTGTCCTCCGGCTATTTTTAATGCCAGACTCACCACGTTGTCATTTACCACGTCTCCGTTTTCGTTCAACGGTGAAATTCGGAATTTCGTGGATATAGGCGCTTCGATGGGGTTCTGTACAGAGAGGCCGAGAGAAAGATCTTTTACTTCCAATGCTGTTCCTTCTTCTTTGAGGAAATCGGGTAGGTCGGATAGGGATACCGATGTATTTATGTCTACATTGGGCACTATGGTTCCTGCGACTTTATCCACCCGTATTTGCGGAGTCGGCAAAGTGAGATTGGGTTGGATATTGATTGTCGTGTTTTCGAGATCGTCGGCTCCTACGGTTTGTTTGTCGGCATAAATTTTTCCATTGATTGCAATTTCGTCGGTCAGAATCAAAGTCCCGTTTTCTACTATGGGATTTGAGAATCCATAGACGGTAATGGGAATGGATATTTTACCGCTACCTTGACTTAGTTCGACTGTCTTGGAGATGAAAATGGAAGAGCCGTCGCGAACGATTTCGTTACTAGCTTCTATGTCGAAATCGAGTACCTGAGGAAATTTCAATTCGACACCTACTAAGTAAAGTCGAGGTAAGAAAACGGGCATTCCCGATATTGTAATGTCGAGTGTCGTGTGAAGTGTTTGTCCGTTATTATCGGTGACTTTTATACTTTTTACCGCTTTTACCTCTGTCGGTATTTCGGTGTTGATGTTGAAGTTCTCTGTCGTGTGTATATCTGCTTCGAATTCCACTTCTATATCCGGGACTTCCAATCCGGGTATATCGGGTATTTCACCGGTCTGGGTTTCGAAACGTCTTGTATAAGGCTTAAAGTCGGGAGCGAAGTCGTCTATCACGACGGGATCGATAGCGTCGATATTTTCGGAAATATTATCCGCTTTGTTAATTACGTATTTTCCGTCGATGACATGGAGAACGTCCCCTTCTTCAATCATACGGCTGAGCCGTATCGTGTCGGTTTTGCCGATGGGCAAACTCAGATTACCTCCTACACTGATTTCCAAATTGATGTCTTTGTTTAAGTCATAATCGTTATCGATACACGAGAAAAGACCTAACAGTAACCCGGAAATCAAGCTACTTGTAGCAAATTTTGTAAATTTCATAAAGTGTATTAAATCGATAGTTTATTATATTTTAACATATTAACCCCTTTCTTTCCGTCGCAAATGTATCGCTTTTTTCTCAATATTCTATATATTTTTACAGAAAATAGTTATTATATTCTATTTATAGAATATTCGTAAATTTTTGATAGCCCTTTCACTGTCTGGTTTTTACTCTTTTCCTCTGTGCTGCGTTAGCGGTATGGGGAGGGGTGGAAAGGGGGCATAAGATTTTTGACTTGTAAGGTTTAATTCTGTCACTACCGTTGCCGGTATTTTCTAACCCCTCCGTCCTTGCGGACACCTCCCCTATATTTTGCAGGACAAAACACAGGGGAGGAGTTTAAAAGTAGCCCTCTATTCATTGCAGATAGGCAGTGGAGTGTCACCACCTCTATATTTTGCTGGGTAAAACACCCCGCAATGCTACGGGGCACGGCAAGGGAGGAGTTTTAAGTATCTCCGATAATGGAAACTGAAATACCACGTAAGGCTACGGGAAACGGCAGGGGAAGAGAATAAAAATGTCTCTGCGAATGTTCTTTTTCCTCCCTACCTGCGGCAAGAGTTAAAAGACTATTCCCACTAAGAAGCTGTTTTAAATTTATAGAGAAATAATATTATCATTGCAAGCAGGTATGTTCCGGCCATATTGCGCCCCTGTCTCGCATCTTGAATTCCTTGATTTTTGTCAATAACCCGCTATTGACTACATATCTCGGACTCCAATCAGCTTCAACATAGGTCTCAATCTGTTTCGGAATAAATTTAAAATAGCTTCTAATTCTCGACTGGTTTCCATGTCCCTTTTCGACACTTTGTCTCATATCGCGTGTTCAGGCGTTGAGACGGCTTTAAAAAAACAGGGCTGTTTCAACAGTAGAATGAAACAGCCCTGCGCGGAACAAGCAAAAGGATTATTTGATTATGATCGTTTGTGCCGGTGTTCTCGCAATTATTTGCGGAGCATACAGACATTGTATCGTGGATAGTCCTTGTGTATATTCTCCGGGTCGGTCGACATCGAGCTCATAGGAGATAACATAGGTCCCTTTCGGTAAGAAGTCGAAATAGAACCGAGTTTCGGTATTTTTTACTTCTTCGTAATAACAGATACGTTCCCTGCATTTATATCCCGAAAGTTGTTCTGTCGGTTCGAAACAAGCCGCTCTCGAATCGGTGAGGCATACGAATTGCATATCTCGTCCGACGGAGATGGTGAGCCGTATGGCTATGCGATCGCCTGTTTTGAGCGTGACGCGGTTGAGCGGTACATAGGTCGCCGATTGCACTCCTTGTTGTCTTACCACGATTTGCCGTGAGAGCGCGAGGTCTTCGACCGATGCGGAAGTTACGTTTTTGACATCGTCGTAGTATTGCCAGTACATTGCGCCCCACGAGGGTTGTTCATGATCGGTGGAAATAACAGCTTTGGCGGCAGCCGCAGAGATTTCGTTACCGGACAATGTGTATTCCGTCAGTCCCAAAAAAGGTTCTTCGGGACTGTTTTTCATTTCCTGTCCCCCCCAAACGATCGATGTTTTATTCTCGTCGGGAGCAAGCCAGTCTGTTCCGCCTTCGAGCAGAGCGTATATGGCTTCGAGCGTAGAGGGTACGGCTCCCCAGTCGTTGGTTTGTTTTTGGGAGAGCAGCCATTGCCGCATGGCATCCAGTTCGGAGGTTACGGGCTCGATTTCGGAGAATGCGTTGAATAGGGCACATTGTTCTTGTACAGCACTGTTGTTGTAGTAATAATGAGAGCGATTGTTGGGCCAGTACATGCCTTTGGCTGGCTGACTGACGGCATATTGCCGCAGGGACTTCAAGATGTCTTTTGCGTCTTCGACAAAGCCATATCTATAAAGGGCTGTGGCGGCATAGGCTTTTTCTATCGTAGAGAGGTTGACCCAATATCTTAGTTTTTCGACCATCTTTTTATGCAGGTCGAGGGTTTCCCCGGCCAAAGGTATATCTCTGTATGAAGAGCGTACATAGAGGTAGCAGATATCCTCATAAGAGAGGTTTTTATCTGGGTTCTTTTTTTTCTGATTTACAATCATTTTGTCGAGGTATGCGACGGCAGAAATTTGCATTTCTTTTATTTCACTTTCATCAAGAGGAATACCTAATTTTCGCAGTCTCGAAAAGCCTTCCAATGTATTTATAGAAACTAAGAAATTAGTTTTCATACCACTAAACCAGCTCCAACCGCCTTCGGTAGTTTGCAGATTGTGGAGTTTGAGTATCGCCTCTCGGGTGAGTCGTTCCGCCCGGTTTTTGTCGAAGAGCGTGGACAACTGTTGCATTCGTTCGGTTTGGTTGTCTGCCTCCAATACCCACGGGGTGGCCGAGAGCAATACTTGTTTCAGTTCTTCGTTTTGAGCCAACAGCGACGAGAGATTCTTTCCTCCCGTGGCTTTCCATGATTCGATGGCTTGTGCAATGCGGGGGTTGGAGTTCGCGAGCATTACTGCCACGCTGTTGGAGAAGAGCGAAGCCATTGCCGAAATCGCATCATCGCCGGTTAAATCGGCCAACGGCGGCAGGGCTTGTACCGCATACCACACCGGATTATCACAATATTGCAGAACCATGCGATAGTTTTCTACCGTCGGTGATTTCATTTTTTTGTCCATGCCGGACCATGTGATCGAGGTCGAGTGTTTGCCTCCGGGGATATAGAACGGCTTACTGTCGGTTACCAGCACTTTTGCGGGCAATACGGGCAGTATCTGTTGTTCTCCATCGCTGTGTTGCAGGGTGGATGCTTTTGTGCGGAAGCCTAATACTTCGATTCCTTCGGGAACGGAGAAGCTGTAATCGACCGTGCGGCTTTCTCCGGCATCGACGATGAAGGCGAATTTTCGAGAGTCGGAGATTTTCTCGGTATAAGGATCGAACAATTCGAAAAGAATGGTTCCTTCCTGCACCTTGTCCGTGCGGTTTTGTATGGCTGTCGATACGGTGACTTCGTCTCCCTGTCTGACAAATCGCGGCAGATTGGGCGATACCATAAGCGGTTTACTCGATATGGTTTGTGCTTCGTATCGTCCCGTGAAAAGGTCGCTTGTGTATGCCAGCGCATAGAATTGCCAAGTCGCATTTTCATTGGGTACAGTGAAGGAAACGGAGACGTTGCCGAGAGAATCGGACATCAGGGTGGGATAGAAGAATGCCGTACCTACCTCGCTTGTGCGATAGGAGTCGGCAGCAGATTCTTCTGTCCCGGCGACATCGGCGATAGAAATAGCCTCATTTTCGACAGCAACTTCTTTTCGGGCTGAACTTAGTTCCGTTACGACACTTTCTTCCAATACCGGTTGTTCTCCAATTACTTCACGGAAATCTGCAATATCGTATCCCTCGCTTTGTGCCGCGCTTCGTGCCATCAGAGGCCTTGCTTTACCGTACCACAGCAATCCGAAGTTGAGAAACTCGGTGGAGCTTTCGATCGGACAATAGGAGGACTCAGCAAAGTCGTAGACACGAATCGAGTAATTGTGGGTATATTCTGTTCGGGGAATGGTGGAGATACGCAATGAGGGGATCGGTGTCGGCACATTGAAATTCCAGCGATGGGTGCGAATGGCCTGCATGGAAGCGTCGAACATCTCGGTCATGAATCGTGCGCTCACGGGATTCCCTTTGGAATCGGTTATCGAGAAGGTCCAGTTTTCAAGGCTGCCGGGTAGCAATTTATCCCTGAAAGAGGAGGTCTTGATGTCGAGTTTTTTATCGGGAGCGGCCGTGCGTATAGTCGCTTGGGCGGTTGTCATTTCCCCTTCTTTGATCGTGAGCAGACTGATCGTCGCCAATCCGCCGAAAGAATCGTCGAATTTGAAATCGATTGTTTTGCAGCGATTGTCGAGCTTTATCATTTTGGTTTCGATCAAGCTGTCGGGTGTATAAACGGAATAAAAGACATAGGCATTTTTGAAAGAGCTTCCTATGGGAATTTTTACCGTTTCGCCTACTTCGGCGGTCAGTTCGGTGCGGGGAAGCCATAATCCGGCAAAGCGGGGAGGCCGTTTGTCTTTATCGCTGTACAGCACGAAATTAGTTTCATTGCGAATGATACGCCCTGTTTCATCGTCGCTAAATGCCACGATACGGTAGGGCCCCGATTGCCATTTGGTAAAATCGGGATAGACAGCTGTCCCGTCGGCTGCGATGAGAACTTCGCCGACTTGCATTTTTATTTTGAGGCTGTCGAGATTTTCTTCGTCGGAGTCGTATAATGAATAGAATACGAGGCGGCAGGCCCGTTGTATGGTCTGTCCGTTGAGCGTATGAATTTCGGCCTTGATTTGTCCTGCCGATTTATATTTGTCGATGTATTGCGGTGCGGAAATAGAAATGAAATAGGGGGAATCGCCCACTTGTACCGAAACGGATTGCTCTACCGTTTCGCCCGTAGGTGCGGTTATGGTCGCTGTGACGGTGTAGATATAGGCTTGTTCCTTATTGATATTTTCTTCCGAAGACTCTCGTTTCGGGGTGAACGTGATGGCAAAGTTACCCGCTTTGTCAACTACCGAGGAACCAGAAGCGATTTGTTCATGGGGGAGATAAAGCCGGAAGAACGGGTTCGTTCGGCGGGAAATCGTGTATTCGACTTCTGCCCCGTCTTGTGGAACTCCGCTGTAACTGACTGCGCTACCTTTTATCGTGAGCGGTTTCCCAAAACTCGTTCCCTCTTTTACGGGGTCGAATTCGACCTTGAACATCGGTAACTTGTATTCGGCTACCGAAATGCTGAGCGCATTGGCCCAAGACCCATCGACTTGTATGGTATAATTCCCAAGCATGTTACCTTGCGGTACTACGAACGAGCCGTTGAACTGTCCGTATTCATCGGTGGTCACTTCGAGAGTGGACAGTGTCCGTGAAGAAGGATCGATGAATCGTACCGTACATTTCTCACGAGGTATCACGCGACTTTCTTCCGTATTGTTGACGTATCGTATTCCCGAGAAATAGACAGTCTGCCCCGGACGATAGAGCGAGCGATCGGAGAAAAGAGCGGTCTTTTTCTCTTTGTCGTATCGGTCCCAATAGCCTGTGTAAGATAAGTCTGCAAGAGGTGAATAACCGTCTGTCGGAGTGGATATTTGGGCGAACGCATAATATCGGGTATCGTTCGTGTCGATTATACAGAGTCCATTCTTATCGGTTTTGAGCCGGCTTGTCTCTTTGACTTGCTCATAGCTTCTGTTTTTTGCTGTATAAACCGTGACATCGGCATTTTGTATGGGTTTACCGGTTTGGGCATCGACAGCGAGCAGTTCCACGCTTTTTTCACCTGCACTGCGGACAATGGTTTTTATGCCCGATACCGTGTAGTTTACAGTCGAACTACCGGGTTTCCCGTCGATGAGTATTTCCACGACGTAGTATCCGGGAGCAAGATGGGGAAAGGCGATCTTTTTTTTGTCGGGAATCAAAGAGAGTGGCCGGTTCAGTCCGTATTTGTGGGTATAAACGCAGTTACTGCGATCCCAGTCGTTTTGTTGCGGCCGGTATTGTTCTCTGGCATAGAACGACAGCGTGTCGGGTTGCCGATAGATATTTACGGTGAGTGTATCGACGTTGCGGAATGAGAGTTCTACGCTATCTGTTTGACCCGGATAAGAGATGTTGGGCAGATTGAAAGATGCTTCTTTCCCGGTGAGTCCGTTGCGTTGATTTTTGAGTGCGTTTATTCGGCGATATTTCGGAAAGTCTTTTATCCATCGGTCGCAAATGTCGAGGGCTTGTTTGGCGTCGTCGTATTTCCCGGATTCCCGTAGTTTCGAGACCAGAACGGTGGCGATTTCGACCGAGTAGGGTTTCGCCCGGTAAGCGTCCAGAATCGTTTTTAATTGACCGATGTAGTCGTAATAGGCCGAACTTTCATCGTAAAAATAGATATTTTCGCCGAGGTATTCGAGCCGATTCAGATCCCACATCATAAATGGAGCGGATAGTTCATCGGCGGCATGGAATTTCAAGGCATCGGCGTAGAGTTGCAAAATGCGATTGTCCTTGACCGTTTTGCCAGAAGATACAGCGGTTGTAAATTCTTTTGCCGGGGAAAGAAGTTTTTGGCGGACAAGCGGTTGTATTCTGCTATATTCGTCCATTCCCTCGTATATTTCTATGGCTTCGTTCAGCACGAAGTCGTAAAGTGTAGGGCGGAAGAGCGAGTCGGTTCCTATGGAAAGCGCCTCTCGGTAACTCTCGACCAGCGTGTTTTGTAAGGCTTCGGCCGGGGCCGTGGCTTGTGCGAGGAGCGTATCTATTTTTTCGGTAAACATGTTTTTGCTCCAAGACTCGACGGGTAACGAGAAATCGTCGATTTCGTCCCGCCAGCGTATCTGGTAATTTCTGTCGAGATAGAGATTGTACATCTGAGCTGTTAACAGCCGTAGCAAACTTTGTTCGACAGGGTTCCCGGAACGATCGGCGAGAGCGGTTGTCTTATCGATAATCGCCGGAAGGCTGTCTCTGTCGATGAGGAGTTGTGCCGCAGATTGTTTGACAAGTGCGGCGATTACAGCCGGAGCATTTTGTTGGGACAGTGCTTTTTTCAAAGCGACCGTTGCCGAGTCGACGGCCGCTTTCGGTGCAATCTTGATTTGTTCTTCGGTCGATAATTTTTTCTTCATAGTATTTACGTTTGTCGTGCTTACCAGAGCATTTGCCCCGATGATGGCCCCTAACGAAAGGAGGGCTGTCACGATGATCCATATTCCTTTTTTCATGTCTGAAAGTGTTAATATGTTGGGTATTTATAAATAAATTTTACTTAATAGTATATATTTGAAAGACGGTTTTTGTTTTAGGAATGCTGCATGAGATTTTCTTTTTTCCCATCTATTCGGTCGACAATGACGGCAATGGCTCCGTCGCCCGTGACATTGCAAGCGGTTCCGAAGCTATCCATCGCAATATATAGCGCTATCATGAGGGCTTGTGCCGTTTCGTCGAACCCCAGCATGCCTTCAAGTATGCCTAACGCCGCCATAATAGCTCCGCCGGGGACTCCGGGCGCTGCGACCATCGTAATGCCGAGCATGAGTATGAACCCACTGAAATCTGTCGTATTTACGGGCATGCCGCTCATCATCATAATCGCCATAGCACATGCCGTGATTTTCATCGTGCTACCCGATAGATGTATGGTGGCGCATAAAGGAATAACAAAGGTGGCAATGTTTTTGCTCACTCCGTTTTTAATGGTTTGAGCCAACGTGACCGGAATGGTCGCTGCGGAAGATTGCGTGCCGAGCGCGGTGGCATAAGCGGGAAGCATATTTTTCAATAATCGCAGCGGATTTTTTCTCCCGATGATACCGGCTAAGACGAATTGAACGAGCAGCAGAAGAATGTGTAAGATGAATATGACTACGATGATTTTGACAAAAACAGAGATAATCGAGGCGACTTGTCCCGAAACCGTCATGTTGAGAAATATCCCGAAAATGTGTAGCGGCAATAACGGTATAATGACTTTTGTTATGAGCAAGGAGACAATGTCGCGGAAATCGGCGGCGGCCATTCGCAGGGTGTCGCCTTTGACTGCGGATAGTCCCAATCCAATACAGAAAGAGAGCAGCAGGGCGGTCATGATGTCGAGAGGGGCAGGCATCTCGACTGTAAAATAGGGCTTTAACGCCATGTTACCGGGGTTGTCTATTATCGCCGCTGTGTGTGCGGATTCGGTAATCAGTTCAGGGAAAACAGCTCTTCCACTGAAATAGGTGAAGAATCCCGAAAATATGGTGGAACCGTAGGCGATGGCCGCCGTGACGAGCAACAACCGTCCCGCGCCTTTCCCCAAATCGGAAATGGCCGGGATAATCAGTCCAATGATAATGAGCGGAATGGCAAAGGTGAGGAAATTGCCGAACAGCCCGTTGAAGGTGACGAATATACGTGCGACGGGAACGGGCAGGAACTGTCCCAGCGCGATACCTGCCGCTATGGCGATGAGGACTTGCCACAGGAGGGAAATCCGAAATTTTTTCATAACGCTGATGCTTTTAGCAAAAATAGGAAAATATTCCCTTTTTGTCAAGGAAATGCAGCGCTATCTTTTACAGAAGTACTCGATCTTAATCGATGAAAAGGTCGACCGAAACTATGTCTGTGCGGATATTCTCGGCAGAAGCGTATTGCCGTAGCAGCCCCGTTGTGAAGGCTATGGTTTCGTCGAGAGGCATTTCTTCGCCATAAGCATTGATTATAACGAACAAGTTTTTGGTGTCGAGCGTTATTTTAGTCCGTTCCTCGTCGCTGGTGGGCGTGCCTATACCTCCTTTATCGTCGCGGTAAACCGGGAGCCCTTCGATATTGAGAACGCCCCGGCCAATACCTCGGAAGATTTCTCCTTCTTTCCCGACTCCCAAGACGAGAGTGTCTCCTTCGATACGATCGGCATCGAAAGCCCCGATGGAGTATCCCGAACGGACAGAGACCAGATTGATGAGATCGACCAACGTATCGATGCGATAGATTCCCAGACCTCTGATAATGCGCCTGCAAAGGGCCTCGGAGGAAACTCGATACCGATTGGGGTCTTTACCGAAAGACCGATAGGCTTTTCGTGTGGCTTGTATAGCGGGTCGTTTGTTTATTTCGTCGATTTTGTAGGCGGCTGCGATGCGGGAGGCTTCGTCGTCTATTTGTTCCCACAGACGAGGATCGGTTTCGGTGTTGGTTACTTGTGCTCCGATGATACCGATTTTCAGGCCGGGGCAGACCCGTGCAAAATTGTTTTCGATACGAATGGTTTTCATGCGTTTTCGCTCTTTTGGATAAAAAAGATATTTCAAAATTAGCGAAAAATTACATTATTGTTGTTTTTGAGTTATGTTTTTTTCTTTTAATATATTATATTTGCATACGTTGCGAAAGCGGGTTGCACTCGGCATATTCAGAAGAATTTGTTTCTGATTGCGTTTGCACCTTCTTGGCATGTATTGAAAACACAATTAAATTTTGATGATATGAAATCACTACATCTGTCGCCCTCGGGCGCTCTCAAAAAGGGTTGGGAATTGACCAAGAAGCATTTTATCGTTATGCTCGGTCTGGTTTTGGGTTATATGGTTTTATTGTGGGTCATCAGCTTGCTCAGCGGAGCTGATACAACTACGTTTCGCTATTGGATTTTGTATTTAGTGAATCTGGTTTTGTCTGTGTGGGTCAATGCGGGATTCGCTAAAATTTTATTGAATGCATACGATGGGGAAGAACCTTCGTTCTCTGTATTCGGAGAATTACTCCCGAAATTGGGCGGACTCATAGGGGTGAATGTTATTGTTGCCGTTTGTTATTGTATTCCATTGGTGTTGGGCTTTATCGTTTTGTTTATCGGAGCGGGAGCAAGTGCGGTTTCTTTTAATTTAGCCGATCCTTATTCATTCGGACATTTTATGGGACAGGCATTCGGCGGAGTGACGGGTATTCTGTTTTTGGTGCTGCTTTTGGTGTCTTTTTATATTGCTTTGCGGCTGATGTTCGCCGTTTATGCTTACGTCGAAGATTCTTCTATCGGGGTTATGGGTGCGGTTCGTAAAAGCTGGACGATGACACAGGGAAACATGTGGACTATCCTCCTTTGTATTTTGATGATTATCGTTCTGAATTTATTAGGGCTCGTAGCTTTGATTATAGGTGTATTCGTAACTATGATTATCACTATGTTCATGACGGTAGCTATGTATCGCCAGATTAAAGAGGGTGAGGAAATAGTAATCGTGGAGGAATAACGGATTGTCGTTTCTTCGATATCTTCTCGATATTTGCGGCACATTGGGAGAGAGGTTGATGCCTTGATACGTTTCTCCTATTGTGGATATTTTTTAACCCCTCCGTCACTACGTGCCACCTCCCCTATATTACTCCGCAACACCCCGCAATGCTGCGGGACACGGCAGGGGAGGAGTTTTAAATATCTTCGATAGAGAAAACTGAAACACCCCGCAATGTTACGGGAGATGGCAGAAGAGAAGGAGTAATATCAACGGCAGCAACAAATAGGGTATGCACCTCTTCCTCTGCTCATCGTAGATAAGATAGGGGAGGTGTTTTGCGACATTCTTTTATCGCGTAATTTGCCGGTAAGACAAGACGTATTCAACCTTCTCCTAAGTATCGAAGCAGGGGAGAAGGATAAATGCAATTCATTGCGTTCGCTAAAATTTATGTTTATTTTCCCCTTTGATTTTCTACTTGATGTCCTGAGATAGGGAAATGGGGTTATCATACAAGAAAAGCGGTCAATTCTTTGACCGCTTTTCTTGTGTAAGTATAATATATATAGTTTGTTAATTTATAACCGGGAATTCGATAGTTTCACTTATCTCGTTCCAGTCCTCGATAGAGAAGTCGCCGGGCGTTTCACCGGACATGATTTCTCCCAAAATGATGTTGAGAGTCAGTTTTGTGTTTTCCGAAAGGGTCGAACTTAAATTTTTGGAGAGTTTATGTTCGCTACCGTCTTCCAATGTAATGATCAGTTCCAAAGGAGGATTCTCGGCGGAGGGGAACAGCATGACCGTAGCGTTGCTCATGATTGTCCCGTCGGTAGAACGTTCCAGATTAAATTTTACTGTTTTGGTCTTGTTTTCAGTTTCGGCTGTATAGAAGTTCATCTTTTCGGCAATACCTCCGATACGAGCTTGAATGTTTGTAATCATAGGGCTGAAAACTTCGTTTTGCTTCATTTTTGCAATTATTTTAAGTCCGGCAGTTACACGCGTCAATGAAGCCTGTAAATCTTCTTTTCCTATTTGTGCCGGTTTTACAGCATGCACTAAATCATATACGGGCATGTAAGTATTATCGGTATTGGCCCTTAATCTGAAATATAAATTGGAAAGGTCAACTCCTTGCGTTATGCCGGGGGAGTTAATGGCCGGTGTATTATAAATGGGGTCATCGTATTTCGGAGTTCCCCAATATACCATATTGTATGTTCCCAGAGGAAGATGGAGCGGTCTATTGTATTCTCCATATACATGCCCGTCTAATATGGTATAGTATCCATTGAATACAGTTTTATTTCCGTTGATAAAGTTCCCGTAATAAATGGAAGTTTCGGCATTACACGGATAAATTTCGAGAATACCCGTAAACGGGTTTTGGTTAAGAGGGTCGGCGATACGGGCTCTTACTTCGGGGGTTACCAGTTGAGTCTCTTCCGGCGGTGTGGTGTTACTGTTTACATTGTCATCGTCTTTACAAGCAGAGAAGAGGACGAGAAAGGAGATTGCTCCCAACAAAAGTTTTTTCATAATGTTATTGTTATATTTTAATATTTGAGTCAATATGACTGAATCTATTTATATAACAATGAGGAAGAATTTTTGTTTTTATGGGGGTAAAGAGAGAAAAGGGGGCAATTTGATTTATCCGTCGATAATCGGGGTTTTTGATAAGATATCGAGAGCGATGACTACTGTCATATAGAGAATGAGACAGCCGATGATTCCATAAAGCCAACGGGCTTTTCGGCGGGAAAGTCTCGATGTGAGCATGCGGCAGTTCTTGCTGTTGAAGAACCAATTCCAGTCGGCTATCGCCGCACAGAGGGACAGTATGCCCGATATGAGAAACAGGCATAGAACGATGAGTGCAGGAATGAGTGCCGGAGTGTCGTTCATTGTGGTAGAGGGTTCAACATTTTTTTCCTGAGTATATTTCTCCTATTTTTCCGATACCTCGCTTGGCAAGAAAAATATAGGATTGGAGTTTCGGGGCGATACTATGATTTTCAGATGTCGAGTGTAATCGACCGGGCTCCGTTTTCGGTCTCGGCGATATGGACATTTACACAATCGTAGGGGAGCAGCTCTTCGATTTTGTCGGGCCATTCGATGAAGCAGAGAGCCCCGCTGGCGAAATAGTCTTCGGCTCCGAGGTCATAGGCTTCTTCGATTTTGTCGAGCCGGTAGCAATCGAAGTGGTAGATGAGTTCGCCGGTAGTAGCGGACCGGTATTCGTTGATAATGGCGAATGTGGGACTATTGACGGGGTCGTCTACACCGAGTTCTTCACAAACGGCTTTAATGAAAGTCGTTTTTCCGGCTCCCATGTTGCCGTGAAAAGCGAATACCGTATTGTCGCCCATGAGCTTAATGAATTGGCGGGCTGTTTCTTGTATTTGGTCGAGATTTTTTATCGTAAGCGTGTGCATGAGTTTTTATTTTTTTGTGAGTGTTATCAAGGGAATCATCATTTCTTCCATAGAGATGCCTCCGTGTTGGAACGTATCTTTATAGTACCCTACGTAGTAGTTGTAATTATTGGGGTATGCAAAGAAGTCGTGGTTCGTGGCGAATATGTAGGTGGAGCTGACGTTGGGCGACGGCAGTCCGTATCGTTCGGGTGTTTTGATTTCATATACCTGCTTGGGGTTGTAGCTGAGCGATTTCCCTACTTTATACCGTAAGTTGGTATTGGTATTTTTATCGCCGATTACTTTGATGGGGTTATTGACGTGTACCGTCCCGTGATCGGTGGTGAGAATGATTTTAAAATCTTTTTCGGCGATTTTGCGGAAGAGGTCGAGCGCCGACGAGTGGCGGAACCAAGACTCGGTAATGGAGCGGTAGGCGGCCTCCGAGGAGGCGAGCTCACGAATCATTTTGGATTCGGTGCGAGCATGGGAAAGCATATCGACGAAATTGAGCACGCAGACATTGAGTTGGTTATTCTCGATTTGCGGGAAGTTTTGAATGAGTCTTTCGCCGAATGCCGATTCGTTGATTTTATTGTAAGAGAATGTATATCGTTTGCGGAACCGGTCGAGCAGTGTCTGAATGAGGGGAGCCTCGTTCAGGTTTTTTCCTTCTTCTTCGTCCTCGTCTACCCATAGGTCGGGGAACATGCGAGCTATCTGGTTGGGCAGCAAACCGGAGAAGATAGCGTTGCGGGCATATTGCGTGGCTGTGGGCAGGATACTGAAATAGAGGTCTTCCTCGGCCGTAAAGTATTCGTTAAGCAGAGGTTTGATTACTCTCCATTGGTCGAAACGGAAGTTGTCGATGAGTATGAAAAATACTTTCTCCCCGTTGTCGATGAGGGGGAAGACTTTGGTTTTGAAAAGTTCATGGCTCATCAAGGGATGCTCGCCTCCGGTAATCCACTTTTCGTAGTTTTTCTTGACGAATTTGGCGAAAGCGCTGTTGGCTTCGGTCTTCTGCATGGTGAGCAGTTCGTCCATATCGCTTTCGGCTTGTGTGAGTTCCAATTCCCAGAACACGAGCTTTTTGTAAACTTCAAACCAGTCGTTCCAAGAATAGGAGTCGTTTATCTGGCTGCTAATGTGTTGGAACTCCTGTCGATAGTCGCTCGATGTCTTTTCCAAGATGATCTCTTTGTGGTGGAGATTTTTCTTTATGGAGAGGAGAATCTGATTGGGATTGACCGGCTTGATGAGGTAATCGGATATTTTGTTTCCGATGGCTTGGTTCATGATGTTTTCTTCTTCGCTCTTGGTGATCATGACGACGGGAATCTCGGGATTTTCCATCTTGATCTGGCCGAGGGTATCGAGCCCGCTCAATCCCGGCATGTTTTCGTCGAGGATAATGAGGTCGAAGGTCTCATGAGCTGCTTTTTCAAGCGCATCTCGTCCATTCGATACAGTTGTGACTTCATATCCTTTTTGTTGTAGAAAGAGGATATGCGGTTTCAGTAAATCGATTTCATCGTCGGCCCAAAGTATTTTACCGTTTTTCATAAGGCTCTGTCGGTTGAGGATTGTTTTCAAGGAATAAGAAATAGTCTTCGAAACTGTATCCTTCGAGCAGTTTCTTGAAGTTATCCTCGCTGATCATTACGGGTCTTACTCCCGGCGGATAACGGAATGTTTCGCTGTTATCGAGAACCCGACGATAGTGGGATAACTCGTCAAAGTTATTAAATCCTTTGACAACTAACATACTTATTTCGTTAAAGGTCATTATTTCGAGGTCGAAATCTTTAATGACGAAGCTGGTGAAGTTGTGTTTCGCCACGTCGAAGAGTAATTGATTGGACGATACGCTGTCGGTCGCATAGACCAGAAGCAGCACGTGCGGTGCATTCAGGTCTTGTGTGAACGTTGCCTGAGCGGTATCGTTCGCCAACGTCGTCGTATCGTTGGTGAGCCGTGCCTTCCAAATCATTCCCCGCATGTTCCCGCTGCCTTCGGCAACCTGACGTCCCTGAGCGACTCCTTTGAGCATTGTGGTCGCCATAGGCGAAACGTCGGCTTGCGGGTAACGTTCGAGCAGATCTTTCAAGCCTGCTTTGAAATGGTCGTACTGTTTGTCACCGATGTAGGCCAGCGCATCGAGGAAAAGGAATTTGGGCATAAGCGGCGAGAGCGGATATTTTTCTTTCATGAAAGTCGTGTTCCCGTGTACCGTTCTGTTGTCGTTTTCGAGATAAGCGGCATAGGTGGCTTCGTAAATAGAATCTTGGACAGTGCTCATGCGTCGCAGATTATCCAAATAATGCGGATCGGCCATAGCTTGCGCATAGGGGCTTTCGGGGAATACAGAACGAATCTTATCCCGGTATATCCCTGCGGTGACGACATCTCCGTTACGCATGTACATGAGGTACATGTTATAGTATACGTCGAGTCGGTAGGGGTTCTCGGGGAACCGCTCTTCCAATAAGTTGAAGTTGGCGATGGCCGCCGGGTAGTCTTCGAGTTTGTTTTTGAGGATAATACCCATGTTGAACAAGCCTTCGGCAACGACTTCGTTCGATGTTTCCATTGCCTCCGGTGTCATAGGTATTTGTTTGAGGTAGAATTCGGGTTTATGAGGATCGTCGGCCGCGTCGGATTGTATGCTGTCGGGGTTTTCTTCATCGGGGAGAGAATTGTCGGCCAAATCTTCGTTTTCACTGTTTCCCGATTGCTCGGCAAAGTCGCTCATGGAGAATCCCGATTTGTTGCGACGACGCCAGTCGTCTTCGAGTTTTCGGCTACCCCAAATCCGTTGGAATTCGGTTTTACCGGCAGAAACCATAGGCTTGTTATAGAAATACCATGATTTGTCCCCAGAGAGAATCGTCGTATTTTGTTTGGCCGAGTTGTCGTTGTTGAACTGAGGCCCTTGTTGTTGGGCGAGATATTCTTCTCGCTGTTGTGCTTCGGCCTCTTCTTTTTCTTTTTTGATGAGGTTGTCGATGATTTTTTGTATGGCTTTGTTCCGGTCGTCTTCGCTCATGGCCGCCAAGTTTTGCAAACTGTCTTGCAGCTCGACATTTTGTGCATAGACAACCAGCTCGTCGAGGACGGACGATCGTCGGGAGAGCAGGTCGTATTGGGGATAGTCTTCTTTCAGTTGGGGAATGGCTTCGGCATAGCACGGTTGGGCATCGACATACTCTCTTCTTTCGAAATAGAGATTGCCGAGCGTGATTTGGCAGATGGCTTTTTCTATGCCGTTGCGAGTGCTCTTTTGATTTGCCAAGCGGTAGTTTTCCATCGCTTTGAGCGTGTCTTTGCGGGACAGGTAGAGATTGCCGATGGCGTAGTATATTTGATCGAGATATTCTTTGTTACGATCCCGGGAAGCCATACGGGTGAGTTTCTTTACTTCTTTCGAAATATCTTTCCCCGAATAGACTTCGGTTTGTTTGATCCGAGCATTGAATTCGGTTCGATAGGGTGGATTCATGCCGATGACTTTTCCGTATGTCTGGTATGCTTTCGTAGGATTTTGTGTGGCTGCATAGAGTTGCGCCAGCAGGAATGTCATTCGGATGCGTTGTTGTTTGCTCGAAGCAGACTTAATGGCCGTTTCGAGAAAAGGAATAGCTTTTTCGTATTCCCCTTTGTGAACAAGGTAATCGGCATTGACTGTCGCAAACCAGTTGTTTTGGGATTCGGGCAATTTCTCGTTGTTGATTTTGAGCAGTATATCTTCCGCTTCGTACAACCAGCCCATAGCGATGTAACACCGAGCTTGCCAAATGCGCGACTCTGCTACCAAATCGGGCATCCAAGTGAAATGGCGGGATATATAAAGGAAAGTCGCGGCGGCTCCGAGGAAATCGCCTTTGTAGTATTGTGCTTTTCCCATAAGCCTCCATGCGTTGTGAATAAACGGGTTGTATTCGTCCCGTTTCATATACTCCCGGTATTTGGGATCGCTCATTTTTTTAGAATTTCTTTTCGGCCTTTTCTTAATGGAATGCAACTGTATGGCTTTCTGGCATTTCTCGATAGTCCGATCGAAACTTCCCGATGGTTGCGGGTCTTTGGGATTTGCATAGGCTTGTGCCGGATGCATGAGCAGGAGGTCCGTGAAATTATCCTCGTATCCTTCTTCCATCTCTTTGAGTTGTTCTTTGTAATTTTCTATTCCGTTGAAATAGACGTTGTAGCGGGTGGTAAAGCTATGGTAAAAACGTGTCACCGCCGTATTCTTTTTCGTGGAACAAGATACGAGTGTAAGAACAATAAATAAACCGATAGTATGTAGTATTCTTTTTTTCAATCGATGTTATAGGGATAATACTCCATTTTTTAAACTGAATTTTTCCTGTTTTATTGCTTTTTACCGGTTGCAGAATGTAGGTAGGAAGCTATAATTTTTACAACAAAATAGGCGATTATCAAGGTAAATACGATGGTTGCTCCCGCAGGGACGTCGAGCCAATAGGAGAGTAATAGTCCTCCTATGCCGCAGAGGAGATTGATTGCTCCCGACAGCCAAACGATATTTCGGAATTTGTGACAGAAAAGTTCGGCGATCATTTGCGGTAAAGAGAGTATGGAGATGAGGAGCATGATACCGACCAGACGAATGGTAAGAACCACGGCGGTCGCCACAAAAAATGTCATGATATAGTTGACGAGGCGTGTCTTGATACCGCGGGTGTGGGCAAAGTCGGCATCGAAAGCCGTATATACGATGGTCTTGTATTGCAACACGGTGTAGAAAATCAATAATGAGGCAAAGGCCGCAAAGATGAATATATCCGTGCGGGTGATGGTGAGAATGTTTCCGAAAAGAAATTCCGTGAGCCCCGGTGTGTAGCCGGGTGTCATGAAAATAAAAATGATCCCGATTGCCATGCCTAACGCCCATACGACCGCTATGGCAGAGTCTTCACGAACCGATTTGCCCCGAGACAGCCATTCGACTCCCAATGCGGAAAGGATAGCGAAAACAAGAGCCGAAAGCGTGGGATTGATGCCGAGGTAATACCCTACACCCAAACCACCGAAAGATGCATGGGTTATGCCCCCGGTAATAAATAGCATGCGGCGTGCGACGATGTATGTGCCGATGATGGCACTTGTTATGGAAATGAGTAGTATCGCCCACAAAGCATTTTGAAAGAATGTATAATTGAGAATGTCTATCATAAGCAATTATTTGTCGATCGTTCTTTGTTCATTGACAACGAGCAGTATTTCGTCTCGCAGTGACTCGGGGACGGCGATTTGTCGTAATTGCAAACTGCGTACCCACCCCGGCACATCTTCCGGTCGTAGCGTATAGAAAATTTCCCGAAAGAGTTCTATTTGTTCGGGTGTATAGCTGTCGGGTTCGATTCCTTTCCAAGCATCGAGCTCTTCGTCGTCGTAGTATTCTATTGTTTTGCTTACTCCGGCGAGCAGGCTGTCGCGTTCGCAAACGAGATGCCGTCCGCAACATTCTTGCGGAGGTTCTTGAATTTTGGTTTGAACTATTTTATTAGTTTTTTCAACCTGTTTTTTTAAATCCAGTCGATGGAAATAGTAAGTAACAATACCTAAAAGTATGATGGCAGAGATGAGTATAATCATAATCGTGTTCCTTCTTTTTCGTCCTTTTCAAGCGAGAAGCCTGCTTTACAGAGGTCTTTCCAATAGTTGGGGTATGATTTATCCACTACCGAAATGTCTTTAATCTTTATTCCCGGGAAGAGAAACGAGGCTGGGGCAAATGCCATAGCCATGCGATGATCGTCGTAGGTTTCTATGACCGGTGCAACCTTCGGAGCGATAGATTCTCCGTTCCATTCGAGTGATCTGTCCGAAGATATTAGTTTATATCCTAATTTAATAAGCTCATTTTGTAGGGCAGATATGCGATCTGTTTCCTTTATTTTAAGGGTTTGCAGCCCTGTGAATTTGAATGGAAGCCCTATTAAACAGCAAGTTACGACAAGGGTTTGGGCCAAGTCGGGTTGCTCGGATAGGTCCTGTTCGTATAATGAAATGCTTCTATCCGATTTTCTTAGTTTTGTGCCTTCCTGAGAAAACAGGCTGGAAACACCCAGCGGTTCAAAAAGTGCAGCTATACGGGCATCACCTTGAAGGCTTTTGTTCGAGAGATTCGGCAGGAATATGTCGGCTTCGGGTGTGAGCGCCGCAATTTCATACCAATAGGAAGCTGCCGACCAATCCGGTTCTATTCGGAATTGCTTCGGGCAGTATCGGCCGGCCGGAATTCGTATGGTATTGTTGGAGCGGTGTGCCTCTATACCGAAATAAGACATCATTTCGAGAGTCATTTCGATATAAGGCGTAGAAACTATTTTGCCTGTGAGGGTCAGCTCCAATCCGTTTTGCATATAAGGTGCTATCATGAGTAGTGCCGATATGTATTGGGAGCTGACATTGCCCGGTAGAGAAAGCTCTCCGCCTCTTAGTTCTTTCCCAAAAATTTGCAAAGGGGGGAATCCTTCTTTGTCGAAGTATCGGATATCTGCTCCCAGAGAGCGTAGAGCATCGACCAGTATTTTTATGGGGCGTTGTTTCATTCTCTCGGAGCCCGATATGATACATTCGTAATCTCGTTTTTGAGCATAGTAGGCCGTGAGAAATCGCATGGCTGTTCCTGCTCCGTGTATATCGATCGAACTGTTTTTTTCCGTGAAAGCCTGTTTCATGACCCGTGTGTCGTCACAGTCGGACACGTTGGTTATCGGTATCGAATCGTCGCACAGGGCGTTTATGACGAGTGCCCTGTTGCTGATACTTTTGGATGCCGGCAGTTCGACTTCTATGTGGCAGTCGTGTGGAGCAAAGACTTTGTAATTCATTTGTTCGCTGTGGGTTTTGTCGCAAAATTAGCAAAAAAAGAGGAATGGTATGTATCATTTCTTTATTTACCGATGAAGTATTTCTCACAAATCTCTCTTTTCAGCATCTTTTGTTTTTGTAGTCTCTTTTATTTTTTGTCGCATGGAGGAGAAGGGCGGATAGTTTCCTTGATACGTTTCCTTTGTTGCAGATATTTTTTAACCTCTCCGTCCTTCGGACACCTCCCCTATATGGCTGCGCCACACCCCGCAATGTCACGGGACACGGCGGGGGGAGAGGATTGGAAGTGGTGTTTCAGTTTCGGTATAAGGATAGCATTGTGCACTTCTCCCCTGTTCGTATGGTTGCGTCACACCCCGCAATGCTACGGGGCACGGCAGGGGAGGTGTTTAAAGTAGCCCTCTACTTGTTCTTACTACGCTTAAACTAAATAAAATATGAGAGGATAGGGCAGATACTTGGTGGTTAAAAAACGTTATAATTGAATATATTTCCTATGGAAAATTGTTTTAATGGAAAATAGAGAATATATTTGTTGTGATATTTCTTGTAGAATATATTTCTATTGGAAAATAAATTAAGAACTAAATAATAAATTTGAAAAATGAAAATGCTGTTGAAACGTTATTGGCTCCCGGTCACAGGTATTCTGTTAGGTGCTTTGGGCGGTTATCTTTATTGGCGGTTCGTAGGTTGTGCGACGGGTACGTGTCCTATTACCTCTTCTCCTTTTGCCAGTACGGTTTGGGGAGCAGCGATAGGAGGATTGTTTGTAAGTTCATTCAAAAGAGAAAAGAAATATGATTAAACGAGTGTTGTTTTTGACGGTGGGTATACTATCGCTTATGCTTGCCGCCTGTGAAACGAAAGCGATAAATAATGGTAAAAAAGAAAATAAAATGAAAACGATCGAATTGACAAAGGCTGATTTTTTAAAGAAAATAGTGGATTATGAAAAAAATCCCGAGGAGTGGATATATTTAGGAGATAAACCGGCGATTATCGATTTCTATGCCTCTTGGTGCGGACCGTGTAAAATGGTGGCTCCGATATTGGAAGAGCTGGCTGCGGAGTATGACGGGCAGATTTATGTTTATAAGGTGAATACCGAGCAGGAACAAGAGTTAGCGGCATTGTTCAATATCCGTAGTATACCCTCGTTTTTGTTTATTCCCATGAACGATAAGCCTCAAATGGCTATGGGGGCGATGTCCAAAAGTTCGTTTAAAGAGGCAATCGATGGTGTATTATTGAAAAAATGAGTAATTTTATGCCTCTTGTCGTAGATAAGAACCGTTGTCCGCAGAATCATCGTTGTCCGTTGATTTCGATTTGTCCGCAACAGGCCATCAGCCAGACCGGTTTCGGCTTGCCTCGTATCGATTCGGATAAATGTATCGAATGCGGGAAATGTGTCCGCCACTGTGGTATGAAAGCTATATATCGATTGGAAGATAAGTATGGAACCATTTTGTAAGATTCGTGATTTTTATAGAGCGATAACCGATTTTGAAACAAGATTTGAGAAGAGATACGGGCTTTGCCTGAACGAAGGGATGCTTTTGTGTTGCCTTCGTCAAGAACCGAGGCTCTCTTCGGGAGATATCGCCAAGCTGTTGGGGCTTACTCATTCCAATACATCGAAAGTGATTCGTTCGGTAGAAAAAAAAGGTCTCATCGAACGGATATTGGGCGATGACGACAAACGCCAGATGTATTTTTCTTTAACTCAGGAGGGCGAACGTTGCCTGAAAGAGCTCGAATGTTGCGATGTCGAAATTCCCGATGTGTTGAAAAAGATATTATAGTTGTGTAAAATTTAGAAGCTGTTTTAAATTTATTGAGAAATAATATTATCATTTCAAGCAGGTATGTTCCGGCCCTATTGAGCCCCTGTCTCGCATCTAGAATCCCTTGATTTTTGTCAATAGCCCGCTATTGACTGCATATCTCGGACTCCCATCTGCTTCAACATAAGTCTCAATCTGTCTCGGAATAAATTTAAAACAGCTTCTGAATTTGATTCGGATAGAACGTTTGACCCCAAGTGGAGATTTTTACCACTTGGGGTTATTATTTGTATATAGTTTGGGCGATATGCCGAATATATGTAACTAAATAATAATATATACATTTAGTTTTGTTGGATATTTAAAAAATATTAAAAGTCTGTTCGAGAATTATGATTTCTTTATTTTTACAATAAAATTATATTATAACACGAGGTATATATGAAAAAATTATTGTTTACTCTTGCCATTTTGTCGGGAGGGGTATTGTCTGCCGCTTTTGCACAGACAACATCGAGAATCCTTCCAGATGAAGCCCGAAATGTTAAGAATGATCCTGTGCTTGTCCGGCAATTTTTGGAAAAGTCGAGGAATTTTCAGAAACGGCAAATGTCTTCTGAAAGTGCTTTTCAACAAGTTCGTCCCTTGATGCGTAAAAAATCAGATGTAATTATCGATGCGGCTCCTTCTCTTTCGAATCTGAAATTGAACGGAGCTGTCGTTTATGATGAGAATAAAGATGTTAATACTTTCGGACTCTATTCATTTTCGGCCCAAGCTCCGGTAACCCGGAAAGAAGTGACTCTTATTCCTCGCTTGTCTGCGAGCGGCGGAGCGATTTATTCCGATGGAAAATTATACGTTTATGATTATGCCATAGATTATGGATATGTGTCGTTGAGTCGTTATGCTGTTTATGATGCTGTGACCGGGGCAGAGCTCGATTATAAAAGTATGGGTTATTCGTTGGGGCCTGTTTATCGGAATGCGGCAGTGAGTTGTGCCAAAGACCCGGTTACCGGCAAGGTCTATTGCTGCTCTTATGGTTATAACGAGAAGACAAAGGAGTTGTGTTATGTACTTTCTACATGGAATCTCGAAGGTATGTCCAAAGACAGTATAGCCCTTTTGTCGAAACCGATGCAGGTAATGGCTTGTGACTCTAACGGAAAACTTTACGGTATTTCGGCCAGTACGGCTACCGAGGGAAACAATGGCGGTATCTTGTATGAAATCAATAAAACAACGGGTACACTCCGGGAGATAGGAGATACACAAGTGTCTCCCAAATATACTCAGTCGGCTGTAATCAACACTTCTGACAATACGTTTTATTGGTTTGCCAATGAAGAAGACGAGGCTGCGAATCTTTATACGGTCGATTTGACAACAGGAGAAGCCGCTTTGGTCGGAGCGTTACCTTATGGAGATCAAGTCGTGGGGGCTTATATTCCCGACCCCGAAGCTCTTGATGGAGCTCCTTCGGGACCAGAGAATCTGTCGGTCTCTTTCGAGAACGGTTCCCTTTCCGGTACTGTATCTTTCGATATACCGTCCGAGACATACGATGGAAATGTTTTGAACGGTGATGTGACATATAAAGTTTTGGGTAATGGCGATGTGTTGGCTACAAGTGTCGCGGCTGCCGGGACGAAGGTTTCATGTCCTGTGACCGTTCCGTCATCGGCCATTTATAAATTGGAGGTCGTTTTGTCCAATTCGGTGGGCGATAGTCCTAAAAGCGATATGACCGTTTATATCGGCAAGGACAGTCCTTTGGCGGTGAACAATTTGAAAGTGGTTCGGACCGGCGATGTAAATACGGTTTCATGGAATTCTCCTACGGGTACGAAAAACGGGGGATATATGAATGTGGACGATTTACGTTATAAGATCGTGCGTATGCCCGATAATGTTCAAGTCGTCACAAATCATGCCGACAGTGTTTTCTCCGACACATTCACGACCGAAGAGTTGGCTCTTTACTACTATGTGGTAACTTCTTATAACGATGGTATCGAAGGCGAGTCCGCATCTTCCAATTCGGTGAGTGTGGGAGATGCGTTACTACCTCCTTATTCACAGGATTTTACTGAGAAAAATTCTTTGGGATTGTTCACTGTGGTCGATGTGAATAACGATAATAAAACGTGGACTTATTCGAATGGTACGGTTCGGTATGCCTATCACATGAAGAATAATGCGGACGATTGGTTGATCACACCTCCTTTGAAATTGAAGAGAGGCTATATGTATGAATTTTCATTCGATACGTATGTGTTGAGCGCTCGTTCCGAGGAAAAGATGGAAATCAAGATGGGAACGGCTGCCACGGTCGAGGCGATGAATACCGTCATTATGGAAGAGCGCACTTATAACAATACGAGAACATCGCCCAAGACCGAGTCTTTCTCGATCATGCCCGATGCCGACGGTACGTATTACATCGGATTCCATGTGGTAAGCGATGCCAATAAGGGAAATCTGACCGTCGATAATATTAAGGTGGGAGAGCCCATGTCTATTCATGTTCCGGGAGAAGTAGAGAATCTCACGCTTATCCCCGGAGCAAAGGGCGCATTGTCTGTTACAATCGGGCTTACAGCCCCGACAAAGAATCTTGTGGGCGGAGATTTGACCGAGTTGACAGCCGTCGATGTGAGACGTGGAGAGACTTTGGTCAAGACGTTTGAATCCCCGGCAAAAGGGACTGCACTTCAATTTGTGGATAATGGGGTCGTTTCCGGTTTGAATATTTATAGTGTGGTTGCACGCAACTCGTTTGGAGAAGGGGCTGTTACGACCGATACCGTATTGGTTGGCATAGATGTTCCGTTGGCGCCTCAATCGGTAACTTTTACCGATGAAGGGAACGGTTCGGGCTTGCTTTCTTGGGATAAGGTTTCCGAGACGGGGGAAAACGGCGGATATGTAAATCCCGAGGAAGTGGTTTATACTGTATATGATGCCGATTCGAAAGTGGTTGCCGACGATGTGACGGGCGACCGCTACGAGCTTACTTCGTTGAATAGCGAGATGCCGCAGGTGTTGTCTTATTTCTCGGTGACCGCTAAGAATCAAAAAGGAGAATCGGAGCCTGCGCAATCCAACTCGCGGTTAGTAGGACCTTCATATCCGGCTCCTTATACCGAGTCGTTTGCCGATGCGACAATTACCAATGGCCCGTGGACAACCGAACTCCTTGCCGGAAAGAGTTATGATTCCGATTGGACTCCACGAGCAGACCAATCACAGGATAACGATGGAGGAAGTGCCGACTTCCAGGGATATGCCGCCGGTGCTTCTACCCGTATTTACAGTCCGAAAATCGATATTTCGGCAGTCGATAATCCCCGTCTCAACGCTTGGATATTGATGCCGACCGGGGGTGTGAGAGTTCGTTTCCAAATTTCGGACGATTATGCCGATTGGCACGATGTGGATACTATCGAGGTCGCCGAAGAGTGGACTCGTGTGAATATAGACCTCGCGTCGTACAAATCCAAAAATTTGCGGATAGCCTTAGTGGGAGAGTGTCTCGAAGATTTCAATTTTGCCTATGTGGATCATATCGAAATTCGCGGTTATTTAGATAATAATCTTCAAGCGACAGGTATTACCGGACCAGAGAAAGTCAATTTCAAGGAGGAGGCTAAATATGTCGTATCGGTTTTGAATGAAGGCGTACGGGATGCCTCGCAATTTACGGTTTATTTGACCGATGAGGAATTTAACGTATTGGCGACGAAAACAGTAGAGTCACTGGCTGCTCAGAGCTCTGTGAATGTGGAAATATCCTATACGCCTTCTATCGAAATGGCAGGCTCGGAATTGACGGTTTATGGTGTCGTGGGTTATGATTCAGATGAGGAACAAGACGATAACCGTACGAAAACCGCGGTCGTGACCAAAGTAAAAGGTTCTTCTTATCCCGTAGCGACCGGATTGACCGGTAGCAGTGAGGGTACAGCCATTAAACTTGCGTGGTCGGCTCCGTCGCTATCCAAACCGGTAGCCGAGGTTGTAACCGATGGTTTCGAGGATTATGACCCGTTTACCATCGATGGTTTCGGGGCTTGGACGGTAGCCGATGTCGATGGGGGGAATACTTATGTATTCGGAGAATCTCAATCTTGGCCTAATGCCGGACAACCGCAGGCGTTCATGATTTTCGATATGAATTCCGAGCATATAGCTGGATTGGGTGTCGATGAACGATTCATGATGGATAGTTCTCATGGTTCCAAGTTGGCGGTATGCTGGTCTTCCGATCCTCAGACGACCGATCTCGGTCACAACGACGACTGGCTTATCTCCCCTCGTCTTGCCGATGGCGGACAGACCGTATCGTTCCAAGCGAAGGCTTATGATTCGAGCTTTACGGAATCGATAGAAGTATATTATTCGACAACGGGCAATGCTATCGAAGATTTTACGAACAATTTGGCTAAGGTAAGTTCTGTGCCGGCAGATACGTGGGCTACTTATACTTACGACTTGCCTGCGAATACCACCTATTTTGCCATACGTTGTGTATCGGCGAATGCATTCTTATTGGGTATCGACAATGTGGTTTATAAACCGCAACCGGTTCTTCCCGAAGGGTTGGCTGTGGAGAGTTACAATGTATATCGTAACGGGGAGCTGTTGGATAATACGGCTGCGACCGAGTTTACCGATAACGCTCCGTCCGACGGCGATAATGTTTATGCCGTATCGGTAGTTTACAACATGGGTGAATCTATATTGTCGGATCCGTGTACGGTGGGGACTTCGGGTATAGAAAATAATTCGATGGATAATATTCGCGTATACGAGGAGAATGGTACTATCGTCATTCGTGGTGCAGAGGGCAAGCGAGCCACAGTCTCCGATATGTCCGGTATCGTATTGCATAACGATATTTGTTCCGATGTCACGGTCATTTCGGTAAGCAGAGGCGTATATGTAGTTAAGGTAAACGGGAAAGCGATCAAGGTGATCGTTCGTTAAGGTATTTGTCGTGCATAAGAAAGGAGCCGCGACCGAGCATTCGGTCACGGCTCCTTTCTTATTGTGTTATATCGGCGTGCGGAAGAGCGAGAAGTTCACGCTCCCGTAACTACGGTGCTGGTCGAATAGGGGGTGAGTGGAAAAGTCATTGTTTTTGGAATGTTCGAGAACGAAGATTCCGCCCGGTTTCAAAAGACCTCTCGATAGCACTTCCTGCGGCAGGGTTTCCAACCGGGGCAGATCGTAAGGCGGATCGGCAAAAATGAGGTCGAATTGTTGCCGGCAGCTTTGTACGAACTTGAACACATCTCCCTTGATAGGAGTCAGATTCGGGTCGTTGAGTTGTTGTTGGACTTTGCGGATAAAATTGTATTGTGTCGGATAAATTTCCACGCATACCACCCGGCTGCATTCGCGCGATAATAATTCGAAACTGATGGCTCCTGTTCCGGCAAATAAATCAAGGGCTTCAATGCCCTCGAAATCGATCAGGTTTTCGAGTACGTTGAAAATGTTCTCCCGCGCGAAATCGGTCGTCGGTCGAGCTTTTATATTCGTAGGGACGTCGAAGCGTCTGCGTCCGTATTTACCGCTAATAATTCGCATATTGATTCTGTTTTTCCATTTTTCTTGCAGTCTCGGCAAAGATAATATAAGGTGGGAGAAAGACAAAGCGAGCGGGTTTACTTTTCTTGTCGGTCCACTTTGTATGTTCGTATCCGGGGGTAAAGGCGATGGGATAAGAATATTGGTTAGCAATTATCGTGTCGAATGCGGTTAATTGTGTCGGATAAAGTATAGCTTCCCAAAGTTTCTTTCTGTAACATAATAATATAATAGAATTCGTATTGAAACTGAAAAATGAAACGGACGATTTTTTTCTCCATGAGCTTTTCTCTATATTTGCGGCATTCGCCGCCAATATAAGATGCAGCTCGGCATAGCCAAGTCGGAAATGAGATTTCGGTTTGCCTTTGCGCTCACCTTTCGCTATATTTGTAGAATATAGGATGTGGTTCGGCATAGTCAAATCGGAAATAAGATTTCGGTTTG
>NZ_JH815203.1:600000-853004 GCF_000296465.1 Barnesiella intestinihominis YIT 11860 | reverse complement strand
TTCGCTATATTTGTAGAATATAGGATGTGGTTCGGCATAGTCAAATCGGAAATAAGATTTCGGTTTGCCTTTGCGCTCACCTTTCGCTATATTTGCATTTGTTGTAGAATAAAAGGGAATTGTAGTTTTTACGAGTAAAAAGGGGAATGATTTTAGATACATTGTTTATAGAGAGTCTCTCGAATTTCGTACATGGTCTGTCAACGGCTTTTTTTCTATATTTCGGAATCAAATTGGTTTTCTTTCGGGTTACGAATCGGCCTCTTTTTATTTTGGGGTGTCTTTTTTGCCTGTGGGGAGTCCAAGACTTGAAAGACTTGTTATTGTATATAGATACTATCGGCGATTCTCCATATTATTCTACTATTCTTTTATCGATAGATATGTGGGCGGTTCCTCTTTGTGCGCTTTTCTTGTTGGAGATATTGTCCCCCGGGTTCGCCACTCTCCGTCGAGTCCTTTTGTTTGAATTACCATTGGTTTTATTTACCGTCGTTTATATAATGACCGGTTTATTCGAGGTTTATATGTCGAGTGTCGTTTATACGGCGGTAGTTTGTGCATTGGTAGTCTTGTTTATAGTCGTGAGGGTGAGGAGGTATAACCGGTATATGCGTGATAACTATTCTTATACCGAGCGTATTAATGTGCAGTGGCTGATGAACAGTATGGCTATTTTGGCCGTGTGTCTGTTGTCTTGGTTGTATGTTTGTACGAATGTCAGCCATTTGGGCGATATGTTTTATTATATTTCATCTACTGTATTGTGGGCGGTTGTTTTGTATTATAGTTTGCGTCAAGAATGGATTCCTCAGGCGCAAGATATGGAGTCGGAGGAAACGGGTGTATCCCGTAATTTCGTTTCGCAGATGGGAGGCAAGCTCGAAGAGTATATCCGAGAGAAGGAACTCTATCTGAACCCCAAATTGTCGTTGTCGGACTTGGCGGTCGAGATGGGAACAAACCGAAGTTATTTATCTAATTGTCTGAATAACGAATTGGGTATCACTTTCTACGATTATATCAACTCGTTCCGGTTGGAAAAGGCGAAAGAGATTCTCGATGACTCCGGTTTCGAGGGCTGTATCGAAGATGTGGCGATTCGCAGTGGGTTTAATTCTGTTTCTACATTTCGTCGTTCTTTTCAAAAAAAATACGGTTGTACTCCTTCGCAATATCGGAAAAATGCCTTAGGACATAGATAGTTGCCTTGAAGATTCCGTTAAGGGAGAGTAAATTGTTCAGGCTCAATCAAGACAATCAAAAAACTATGGGATCTTTTTTAACCCCTCTCCTCAGAAACAGGTTTCTTCGGTGCTTTCTCTATACTAGGCCAACTTTTGTTTATTGGTCGGTTTCGAAACTATTTATTTGAAATAAAAAAGGCTGTCTCCCGACAGCCAATTTGTAAACCTTAAATCTAATACTATGAAAAAACATAGTACAAATGTATAACTGTAATTCTTATTTTCCAAATCAAGGCCTTAAAAAGGTTGTTGATTTAACATAATTTGAGTGAAATCAATTGATTTTGTTAACTAGTTTGTTTTGCTCTTATTTTCTTGGGAACGAGAAAAGTATTTATGAAAGAAGAGCAGCTGATAATCTATGGAATTGTTCCAATAGGCATGGTTGTGTCCTCCGGGACGTTCGATATAATCGTGTTTTATATTACGGGTGAGTAATGCCTGATGTGTTCTTCGGTTGACTTCGAGAAAGAAATCGTCTACTCCGCAGTCGATGATAATGGCGAGATCTCCGTCGTTTAGAGAGGGGATCAGGTTAATAACGGTGTGTTCGTCCCAGCGTTTTTTATTGGCTACGAATTCTCCCAACTGGTCTTTCATTTTCCAGTTCGTAGGGAAAGGGCGGATATCGAGACCTCCGCTGGTGCTGCCTACGGCTCCGAAAACGTCGCGGTGACGGATTGCATTCCACATGGCTCCATGACCTCCCATACTGAGCCCGGAAATGGCTCTTGCCTTGCGATCGGGTATGGTACGGAAGTGGGAGTCGACGTATCGAATCACTTCGTCTGATATATAGTCTTCGAATTGCATGTCTTTATTGCGGGGGCTGTTCCAGTACCAACTGTTAATTTTCCCATCGGGGCAAACGATGATGAAGTTGTAGAGGGAGGCGATTTGCGGCAACTCGGGTTTTATTTTCAGCCAAGCCGAATAATTGTCTCCGCATCCGTGTAGGAGGTACACTACCGGGTAACGGGTGTCGCTATGGGTGTAGCTTTCGGGGAGGATAATTACGTTTTTGAGGTCGTGCCCCATTTTGCTATGTATAGTTATCGTGTCGACTTGTTGAGCCGAAAGAGTAGCGACACATAGGAATAAAGTGAGCAGTAAAGAAATGTTTTTTTTCATGGGTGTAATTTTTAAAATTTATCGTTTTACATATTCGGTAACAAAATCTATATTGTCGAGTAACAAGTGACCGGGGGCGTTATAGAATTGTAATCCGGTAATTTCTCCGGCTTTAACTTGGGAAATAAAAAAGTCTTTACCGATTTCGTCGCTTAACAGTGCCTGCCAAGCGGTATCGGAAGCATCGAGGGTTTGTCCGTCTTCTCCTTCGGTCGTTGCCAATATATCGGTGAGGATAATTCGTTGTTCCTCTTCGGGTAACTCTTCTTCGGGTTCGAAAAGATTGTATTCGTCATCGTCGCCGGTGATTTGTCCGATGAGGTCTTCGCTATCTTCGTAACTGCTGATCTGTCCGGAAAGCCACCATTCGCCGTTCCATTGAATGAATCCGGTACGTAAAATGAGAGACGGGTCTTTCATATTGCGGGGCAGCCCTACCAGCGAGCGGTTGGTCGCTTCGATAATCCGGTCGGTCGCTATGTGGCGGAATCGGGTGATTGTCTCATCGGCGTTTTCGTAACGGAAATAGCCGGTGTATTTGTGTCCCATACTCGACAGGGAGGCATACAAAGGGGAATCCTCTCCCAATACTTCGGCGAGCCAGCGGGGTGGTGTGAGCCGCATAAATTCGGTTACATGGTTGAAGCCGAAGTCGTTACAAAGCAGGTTTACCATATCGGGTATTTGCTCGTCCATACCGGCTTCTTTGGCTTCTTCGGCAAGGGACTCGGCTTGGTCTTCCAATAAGAAACCGTTGTTGAAGAATAGGTAGGACTGGGTACAAAGCCAAAGGAAACGGGCGTGCAATGCGTAAAGGTTATGAGACTCTTTTTCGTCGATTCGGAAGTATTGGAGTAGCTTTTCGTTTTCGGGAGCCGATTCGTATTCGGTCTCGAATATTTCCATCACGTCGGAGGCTATTGCAGCGAATGTATCGAGTGTGGGTGAATAGGGTATGTCGAGGTTGTTGAGTTGCATGTGGTAATGCCACACGAGGAATTGTACCTCTTCGATGTTGATTTCGCCGGGCGTATAGTCTTCGTCGAGTGTATAAAACGGGAGCGGTTTTCCGAAACGTTTACCGTGAATGCGCGTGAAGGCTTGAAAAATACCGGTTTGTGAAATAATATCCTCGAAATAGGCCGTGAGGATGCAGGCAAGCTCTTTTTGTTCGGTCTCGTCTATTTTGCGATAATCGCTTTCTTCGAGAGAGGTTTCGACGGCTCGAATGGCAGCCAGAACTTTATTGGCCAATGTGATGTAGTAAAGGTCGGTGGGTGCTGAGCCGGAGTAAGGATGCAATGTTTTCCAATCGCCGTTATATATGCGTTGTTTGTCGGTATTCATGCGAAACTTGTGTTATGTGTCTACAAAAGTAGTTATAAATTGGGAAAAGAGTGGCGTATTGCAGCGTTTTATTATTTCTGTTATATGGTTTCCCATTATAAAACGAGTTATAAGGGATATTTGCAGATGAAAAAGCCGGGCCTCATCGTACAATCGAAAGGAATGTATTGATTATCGCGGATAAAATAATTAACTTTGTGACCTAAAAGACATAGGGTCATAGAGATGGCCCACAATATTAATAGCGTTTGCTATTTGTTCCATACAGAATGAAACGTCGGAAACTTCATTTGATATGAACGGGAACAAGTTGTAAGCGTCCTGCTTTGCATGGGCGTGACTTGCCGTTCATAACACCAATTCCGACGGGTGCATTCTGGGCAGTTTCGTCCATGCTTTGTATCCGTTGAATTTGTTGTATTATGAACATTGGCATTCGCATAGATTTTGAATGCCAATGGATTTTATCATTAAGCATGCCTCCCCATTGTACACAATTTTCAAATGGGTATCGGGGCGTTTTTTCGTGCGGGGAAAACGAGGAAAGTATTACCGCACGAAAACCTATATTTCGATAACGTTAATTTGGAGCATTGGATTGTTGTCGCCGGTTGCGAATGTTTATGCCCGTGGGTTTACCGAGTCGAGGTCGAGGCCCACTTTTGTTTCGCCCTATTATTTTGGTCCCAATGCTTTCCCGATTCCTGATGTACTGACAAAAACCAGTGATAAACTTAAAATTGAATTGGCAGGGGATTACTATTGGGGCAAGAATTATACAACGGATATTTTTCTGAAAACTCATATCCCCTTATGGACGCATCGAGCCAATCTTTCGCTTTGGTGGCCCGTGATTGAATGGTACGATGATACAAAAAACAAAGGTAAAATGTCGGGAGATGTATACCTCAGTGTAGATATGCAGCTCTTCGAAGAACGAAGAATAGTGCCATCGTGGACTTTAAGAGCTGCTCTCAAAACCGCTTCGGGGGGAGGTTACGAAATCGACCGTTATTATGATTGTCCCGGTTATTTTTTTGATACCTATTTTGGTAAAACGTTCCAGATTGCGAGCGCCGTGATACAGATTTTTTCCGGTGGCGGATTCTTATGTTGGCAAACGGACAACGGCAGGCAAAATGATGCGGTTCAGTATGGAGTTTTAGTTGGGTTACGATTGGGAAATTTCAGTATAAGCGAGACTTTTGGCGGATATAGTGGTTGGGAATCAAATTCTAAAAAATATGGACATTTGGCTCATGATTGCCCTATGTCTTTGAAAACAAAACTTTCGTATGTCATATCCAATTGGGAGATCGGTGCGATGTTGCAACATGGTTTGTCCGATTATCCTTATACTCAGCTACGAATCGGCATCTCTTATTCTATCGACATTCTCAATCGGGAATGAGTTTTTTGTGCTTTTTACGATAAAATTTATTCTATGCCTGCCTTGTGTTTGTTTGACAAGTCTGTCTAAAAATAGGTAGTGCTCCGGTATCACCAAATAAATTTGTTTCTGCTCTCACCTTTCGCTATTTTTGTCTCGGAATTATGAAAAAAGGAACAGAACAAGAAGAACAGGGCGCGCCGTTGGCTGCCGGTTTGCATGCGTGGTACGCCGAGAATCACCGGGTGTTGCCGTGGAGGGGTATTACCGATGCGTATCGTATTTGGATTTCGGAGATTATTTTGCAGCAGACACGGGTGGTGCAGGGCTTCGAGTATTACAATAGATTCATATCCCGATTTCCCGATGTGCGGTCTTTGGCTGCCGCCGATGACGACGAGGTGATGAAACTGTGGCAAGGATTGGGCTATTATAGCCGGGCCCGTAATTTGTTGACTGCTGCGCGTCAGGTGGTGGAACGATTCGGTGGGGAGTTCCCGACGACTTACGAGGGTATACGTTCTTTGCAGGGAATAGGGGATTATACGGCGGCAGCGGTAGCTTCGTTCGCTTACGGGTTGCCTCATGCTGTGGTGGACGGTAATGTGTATCGGGTTCTTTCCCGAATTTATGGTATCGATACGCCTATCGACACGACCGAGGGACGAAAGTTGTTTGCCGCTCTTGCCGACGAGTTGCTCGACCGGAAAGACCCGGGCGGGTATAATCAGGCGTTGATGGAGTTCGGTGCACTGTATTGTGTGCCTCGCTCACCTCAGTGCGGAAGGTGTATTTTTGCCGACCGTTGTATGGCTTTGGCGACTCATCGAGTAGAAGAGTTACCTGTGAAACAGGGTAAGACGGTGGTAAAACCTCGTTATTTCAATTATTTTTATGTGAGACAGGGCGGAGATACTTGGATTCGTCGGCGAGAGGGGCGTGATATTTGGCGTAATTTGTATGAGCTTCCGCTTATCGAGACCGATGAAGAACAGGGGCTCGATGACTTGCAGCGTAGCGGTATTTGGGCAGAGTTGTTTCATGACGCCGGACAAGTGGGTGTTTCGTCTCAGGTGTATAGTTGTAAGCATGTGTTGTCGCATCGTATCATTCATGCCCGTTTTTACATGGTGGAGACGGAGTTTGCTCCCGATATGACCGGGTATATGAAGATTCCGGTGGAACGATTGGGGGACTATGCCGTGTCGCGCTTGACCGAAAGTTTCTTGGAAAAGCTGTCAATGAATTATCCTTCGTTGTTTTGAGACCGGATAATCTTACTTATTCATACGGGTAAGGAAAGGGATAGTCGCTATTTATATAAACGAGGCTGATGTGCTGAATGTCGCTATGTTTGGGGGCAGTCGAAATCAGAGGGGATTTTTTATGTGTCTAACTCCTGTCATCAGAAACTATTGTTTCTTCGGTTTCTTCCCTTTAACCCCTCTCATCGTCGCTACCGCTCCTCTGTTTCTCCCCTATATTTTGCGTTGCAACACCCCGCAATGCTGCGGGACACGGCAAGGGAGAAGGTAGAATGTTGTCTTGTTGCGTAGAAAGCTCGTCGGATTGTAACAAAAGCTAAGAAATGTGTTGTACTCCTCCTCTGCACACGAATGTGCGATAGGGGAGGTGTCACGAAGTGACGGAGGGGTTGAGCTTTCTCAAATCTATTCAGTTGCTTTTTAACCCCTCTCCGAAAAAAAAACTATCGTTTTTTCGGTTTCTTCCCTATATTTTGCGTTGTAACACCCCGTAATGCTACGGGACACGGCAGGGGAGAAGGTTAGAGTGTTTTGTCGCTAAAATTTGTTTCTGCTCTCGGTTTGCACTATCTTTGACACAACATAAAACAATCGAATGATAGAAAGAGTAATCATATTGGATGCTGTCGATCCGGTAGCGTTTTACGGCGTGAATAACGCGAATGTACAGTTGATTAAGAATTTGTTCCCGAAAGTGCGTATTGCCGCCCGCGGGAATGTGATGAAGGTGATCGGCGATGAGAAGGAGACCGAGGTTTTCGAGGAGAAAATCAAGTTGCTTGAAAAACATTGCGCCGAATATAACCAGTTGAGCGAGGAGGTAATCATCGATATTATCAAGGGCGATGAACCGCAAGCGATAAAACCGCAGGAGAACCTCATTATTTACGGAGTGAACGGTAAACCGATTACGGGGCGTACGCCAAACCAAAAGAAACTGGTGGAGGCTTTCGCCAAAAACGACTTGACTTTTGCGCTCGGTCCGGCGGGGTCGGGCAAGACTTATGTAGCGATAGCACTTGCGGTGAAAGCGTTGAAAAACAAAGAGGTGAAGAAGATTATCCTGAGCCGTCCGGCTGTGGAGGCAGGAGAAAAATTGGGCTTTCTGCCGGGGGATATGAAGGATAAAATAGATCCTTATCTGCAACCGTTGTACGATGCTTTGCAGGATATGATTCCGGCAGTGAAGCTGAAAGAGTACATGGAGACGAACGTGATACAAATCGCTCCGTTGGCATTTATGAGGGGGCGTACGTTGAGCGATGCGGTGATTATTCTCGATGAGGCGCAGAACACGACCACACACCAGATAAAAATGTTTCTTACCCGATTGGGTATGAATGCGAAAATGATCGTTACCGGCGATATGACGCAGATCGATTTGCCTGCGTCGCAGACTTCGGGGTTGATACAGGCGATAGGGATTTTGAAAAATGTAGAGGGTATAGCCCGAGTGGAATTCAACAAGAAAGATATCGTGCGACATAAATTAGTACAGCGTATTGTCGAGGCTTATGAAAAACACGACGAGAAAGTACGCAAGGCTTCCATGTCTAAAAAGTATGAACAAGCCGAGAAAAAAGGAGAAGAGTAATGGGCGGTAACCCGTGGAGAAAATGGTTGGGAGAGAGTGACGATCCGGGTCGTAACCGATTGCAGGCTTTTGTTTATTCTCGTTTGTGGATGGGGGTATTTCCTTCATTCTTGGCAGGATTCGCTGTTATATTCCTTATTTGTTACTGGGGGAATCTGCCTGTCGAGAAGTCGTCTAACAAGGCTTTGCTCTCCGGACTGTTATGCGTGGTGGGTTATGCGATAGGGGTTTGGGCTGCCGTAGCTCCCGATAAAGACGATGAGGAAGACGAGGTAGAGGATTCGACCGGAAGGGCGAGTTGGATAGATAAAGTGAAGTTAGCCGTTTGTTGTTTGGCATTAGTCGCTATATTCGCTTATCCCAGCATAGAACGGGTACTTAGCGGTGAACGAACCATTTTAGAGGGTTGTGTCGAACTGACGGGAAAATGCTTGATGATTGTCTGCTTGTTTGTTCCCGTTTATATCCGTTTAAAACGAAAGTCGAGAGGGAGTTTGAAATAGATTTATCTTAATCTTGCAATCGGTACACTATCTCGTTTTTATGTTGTATCTTTGCGCACAGATGTGAAAATGGGCTGCGCCTAGGAACTCTCAAATGAATTTGTTACAGCTCTCGGCTTGCACCGTTTTTTGCAAGGTCATTATCGAAGACGAATAACCGATTATAGTATAAACAGAAAAAGTATTACAGAAATGAAAAATGCTTTGGTAAAAACCGATTTCAAATTTCCCGGACAGAAGAGTGTGTATCACGGCAAAGTGCGCGATGTATACAATATCGACGACGAGCTGTTGGTGATGGTGGTCAGTGACCGTATTTCGGCATTCGACGTGATTCTTCCAGAGGGTATTCCTTACAAGGGGCAGGTGCTGAACCAGATTGCCGCTAAGTTTTTGGATGCTACGTCGGACATTGTCCCGAACTGGAAGGTGGCTACTCCCGATCCGATGGTGACCGTAGGGCTGCGTTGCGAACCATTCAAGGTAGAAATGGTCGTGCGGGGATATTTGACGGGACATGCATGGCGCGAGTACAAGGCCGGCAAACGAACGCTTTGCGGAGAGACGATGCCCGAGGGCATGAAGGAGAACGAAAAATTCCCGCATCCTATCATCACGCCGACTACCAAAGCCGATGAGGGTCACGACGAGGATATTTCGAAGGCGGAGATTATCGCCAGAGGTATCGTCTCGAAAGAGGACTACGAACAGTTGGAGAAATATACGTTGGCGTTGTATCAACGAGGCTGCGAGATGGCTGCTCAAAAGGGGCTTATTTTGGTGGATACGAAGTATGAGTTCGGCAAAATAGGCGATAAAATCATTCTCATCGACGAGATTCATACGCCCGATTCTTCGCGCTATTTCTATGCCGAAGGTTATGAAGATCGTCTTGCCCGTGGCGAGGAACAACGTCAGTTATCGAAAGAGTTCGTGCGTCAATGGTTGATTCAGAATGGATTTCAGGGTAAAGAGGGTCAACAGGTTCCCGAAATGACCGAGGAATACTGCAACAGCGTGTCGGATCGCTATATCGAGCTATATGAGCATATCGTGGGCGAAAAGTTCGTGAAAGCCGAGGGCGAGGACGTTGCCGCCCGTATCGAAAAGCACGTGACCGATTTTTTGAACAACCGTAAAAAATAACCGGTAAAAATCGATTGGTGACGAATGGATTATAAAGCGGAGGGAATAAAGCCTTATGACGAGGAGACGGACAAGACGACGCAGGTGCGGGAGATGTTCGATTCTATCGCTCCGGCTTATGACACAATGAACCGGACAATGACACTGGGTATAGACCGGTGGTGGCGTCGGGTGGCTGTGAAAATGTTGCGTCGCTATTCTCACCGTCGTATTCTCGATGTGGCTACGGGTACGGGTGATTTGGCGTTGCTACTGGACGAGCGTCTGAATCCAGACTGTGTCGTGGGTATCGATTTGTCGGAAGGCATGTTGCGCATAGCTCGTGAGAAAGTGACCGAGCGAAATGCACAAGAGCGGATTCTTTTCGAGGTGCAGGATTGCTTGTCGATGACATTCGACGACAACAGTTTCGATGTGGTGACGGTCGCCTACGGGGTGCGTAATTTTGAACATCTCGAAGATGGTTTTCGGGAGATGTACCGGGTGTTGAGTCCCGGCGGCGCACTGTGTGTGATCGAGTTGTCCACTCCCGAAAGATTCCCGTTTCGCCAGCTTTATAAGTTCTATACCTATACGTTTATTCCTTTCGTGGGTCGGTTGGTGTCGAAAGACCGCCGGGCTTACAGCTATCTGCCCCGTTCGGTAGCGGCCGTTCCACAAGGTGAGGATATGCTCACTATTTTCCGTCGTGCGGGTTTCGGCCATTGTTATTGTCGTCGGCTTACTTTCGGCGCTTGCACGATTTATATCGGAGAGAAGTAAGAGGAGATAAATAAGAGTGAATTTAGCGAGGCAGTTTTCTAACTGCCTCGCTTTTTAATGATTACATTTTATAATAAGTCGTTCCGGCAAGTGTGAGAGATGAAATATTACGTCTGTCTCGTGCTAATCTGTAAGAACCTTTATAAATGGTATTCCCATTTTCGTCCAATAATCTCACCTCTCCATTTTGTAATCTATAAGTAGCGGTGACGACTAACCGGTCGCCGTCCCATAATTCGCACTTCCCACTGCTGTAAAGATATATTTGTCTACCGTCGTTGGCTTTGAGGCGTTGGGTTGAACGGAAAACGACATTTTGCGATATACAAGTTTCGAAGGAAGCAATGTTTTCAATCGGTTTATTTGCGTTTGAAGAAAATATGATTCCTCCGCCAAGTAGCATAATGGCAACAATTAATTTTTTCATGTTTTTTTAGTTTGAGATTTTCCTACTCATTTATCGGCTTTTCGGATTCCTCCGGTTTGTACCTTGAAAGAGATAGATTACGCACATAAAAAAACGCGGTACTTTCAGTATATTCCCGCTCAGAGGTGTTTGGCGTAACCCGACAGAAAAATAGACCAAAAGCCCGCGCTAAGAAACGCGAGCATTTCAACTCTTATTCTTTTCTGTCTTTTTAGTCGCCAAACTTTCTGAGCAGCAGAATAAAGCTAAAACGCTTTTCCAATATGTCTAAAATGTGCGTATCAAATTATACGCTATGTTTCATAGGCAAATTATGTTATTGTTTATGATAAAAGCAAAGGTAATAAAATATTTATAATTTGTATAAAAACAGAGGAATCTGTGTAGTTATTTACAGATGTTGTATTTCTTTACGGGCAAAATAATGGGGCTATCCGACTTTTTGGGGGGCACTTCACAAAATCGGAGAGGATTTTTATGCATCTAACCCCTCACCTCAGAAACGGCTGTTTCTGAGGTGTCTCCCCTATATTTCTAACGCAACACCCTGTAATGCTACGGGACACGGCAGGGGAGAAGGGATATAAACAGACTGATGAGATGTCGTTTTCAACCCCTCCGTCACTACGTGCCACCTCCCCTATATTTTGCGTTACAAAACACAGGGGAGGAGTTTTAAATGTTTCCGATTGTGAAACAGAAATACTCTATAAAGCTACGGGGACATGGAGGGAAAGGAGGTTTAAAGTTTCGCTTCAATGGCGATATGCACATCTCTCGCGTTCTAAACGTAGACTTTCTCATCATTGCATAAGGATAGTTTTAGTAATAAAATAGGGTATTCCCCTCTTCATCAGCCGTTTCCCCGTAGTATTACGGGGTGTCCGCATAGATCGGAACAGAGGAGAAGTTGGAATACTTCTCGACCTTTCCTTCTGTGTCTCATTGAGGGGAGTTTATAAAGAAAGAGCTGCCAATCGGCAGCTCTTTCTTTATGGATAGATAGTTTGGTCCAATTATTTCTTGGCCGGGCATGTAGGCTTGATTTGTTTGAAGAAATCGTTGCCTTTGTTGTCGACGAGAATGAATGCGGGGAAATCTTCCACTTCGATTTTCCAGATGGCTTCCATGCCGAGCTCGGGATATTCGAGGCATTCGATACTCTTGATATTGTTTTGAGCGAGGATAGCAGCCGGACCTCCGATACTGCCGAGGTAGAATCCTCCGTGTTTCTTGCAGGCGTCGGTGACAGCTTGGCTGCGGTTCCCTTTTGCCAACATAATCATAGAGCCCCCGTGACTTTGGAAGAGGTCTACGTAGGGATCCATTCGACCGGCAGTCGTGGGACCCATCGACCCGCAGGCCATGCCTTTCGGCGTTTTTGCCGGACCTGCATAGTAGATGGGGTGATCTTTGATGTACTGCGGCAAGTCTTCGCCCCGGTCGAGCCGTTCTTTGAGTTTGGCATGCGCGATGTCCCGACCGACGATAATCGTTCCGTTGAGCGACAGACGTGTGGCAACGGGGTATTTATCCAACTCTTTGAGAATTTCGCTCATAGGTTGGTTGAGGTTTATTTTAACGGCGTTGCCTTCACCGGCTTGGCGGAGTTCTTCGGGAATGAGCTCGCCGGGGTGACTGTCGAGTTTCTCGATCCAAATACCGTCTTTGTTGATTTTACATTTGATGTTTCGGTCGGCCGAGCAGCTCACTCCCAATCCTACGGGGCAGGATGCTCCGTGGCGGGGCAGACGGATAATGCGTACGTCGTGAGCCAGATATTTACCGCCGAATTGTGCACCGAGTCCGATACGGTGCGCTTCTTCCAAGACTTGTTTTTCCAACTCGATGTCCCGGAAAGCTCGTCCGAATTCGTTTCCGGTCGTGGGCAGACTATCGTAGTAGTGGGTGGATGCCAGTTTCACAGTGAGCAAGTTTTTCTCGGCCGAAGTCCCGCCGATGACGAATGCAATGTGATAGGGCGGACAGGCTGCCGTACCCAATGTTTTCATTTTTTCCACCAAGAAAGGAACGAGTGTCCCGGGGTTGAGAATGGCTTTCGTTTCTTGGTAGAGGTATGTCTTATTCGCCGATCCACCGCCTTTGGTGACGCAGAGGAATTTATACTCCATGCCTTCGGTAGCTTCCAAGTCGATTTGCGCGGGAAGATTACATTTGGTATTTACCTCGTCGTACATGGTAAGGGGCGCGTTTTGGGAGTAGCGCAAGTTTTCCTCGGTATAGGTTTTGTAAACGCCGAGGGAGAGAGCTTCTTCATCGCAATATCCCGTCCAGACTTGCTGGCCTTTCTCTCCGTGAATGATTGCCGTACCGGTGTCTTGACAGAAAGGAAGTATTCCTTTGGCGGCCACTTCGGCATTGCGGAGGAAGGTGAGTGCTACGTATTTATCGTTTTCGCTGGCTTCGGGATCGCTCAAAATCTTAGCTACCTGTTCGTTGTGCGAACGGCGAAGCATAAACGATACATCGCGGAAGGCGGCGTTCGCCATAGCGGTAAGACCTTCCTTTTCGATTTTCAAGATGGGTTTTCCTTCAAACTCGCTTACAGAAACATAGTCTTTCGTGAGCAAATAATACTCGGTCGTGTCTTCGCCGAGCGGGAACATGGGTTGATACTTAAACGGTGTGATAGCCATAGTTATATGTTATTTAGTATGTTTTGTCTGACGATGGGGAGACCGAACGAGGTGTGGATAGGCTCCGGCGATCGTGTTGCAAAAATAATGAAAGGCGGGTGCAGAATAAAACAAATTCATTTGTTTTTTATGCCCAGCCGGCTCTTCTTTTCGCTCGCAGGACAAAAATAAAGAATTTTTTCGGTAATTCATCTTTTGTCGTGAAATCTTTCGAGAAAGAGGTACAATGTATGAAGCTGCCATAAAAAGGGCCTCGACCGGGGTTTACTTTGCCGTACCATATATGGCTAAACTAATCATTGAATTTATGGAAAAGAATTATCAAAAAGAAAATCGCAATCTGCGAAAATCACGCGATTTGCTCGTGGAACGAATCTTACACCGGTATCCTGCCCGTAGGGTCGATAGCGACGACGATTTGTTCGATGCTTTGGAGGAATACGACTCGTATCGGAACGAACGGTATGAGCGTCTTGCCGACGACCAGAGCAAGTTGTGCAAATTGTTTATGTCGAACCCGAAAATGGGAGCGTTTATCTCGGACGTTATCGGCGGGGAGGATGCTCTTATCGCTTGTGTGCGTTACTTCGGGAAGGATATGCTCGATTGTGCCGAGGACGAGGGTCGCATGGCAGAGGTTCGTAAGGCGAACGACGAGTACCTGTCACGCATGGCACGATTCGGCGAATTGGAAAACCAAATGCGGGAGAACTTGAAAAACAGCACTCGTTGTATGGAGCGTTTCAAGTCGGAGAAAGGAATGAGCGACGAGGAGTTCGAGGGTTTTCTCGACCGGGTGTATCATTTGTGCAACCATGTGTTTATGGGAGAATTGAACGACGAAGTTCTCGGGTTGCTTTTCAAGGGGTTGTATTACGACCGTGACCTGTCTTGTGCCGAGCGGGAAGCCGAGGTGCGTGGACGTAACGAGCGTATCGTTTTCGAAAAACGGGAACGTAACGGCGATTCGTTACCTCCTTTACGAAACGGCGGCAGTTTCGAGCCCGATGCCGATCTTTCGCCTGTATTCGGGAACCGTCGTCGCCGTAGCGTGTGGGACTTGTAGATTTTTGAAAAGGGGATTGAAGTAACTTCTAAATTATTCTAATTCTTATGTTTTTATTGTATTCTAAAATGAAAAGAGAGATGAAAAATTTTTTATTGAAATGGAAAAAGCCGCTTCTTTGGTTGACCGGTTTCGTATTGTTGGTACTGTGTTGGCAAGTTTGGGACGGACTGTTCGATGCCGGGTTGGCATTGGCGGCGATCGTGCCGGGTATGTCGGGTGGAAAAATCGTATCCAACGAACCGCTGACGACCGATATTGTTCGTGAAGGGAGTCCCTCTCTGTTGCGTAGCGAAGTGGATAAACGCATCGTGAAAATACGTCCGATGTCCACGCCTATCGATCAGTTATCACGGTGGAACGGTTCGCGGAAGGCTTCGTCGATGATTGTCGATTATTATTCGGTCGATGTGAAACCTACCAAGTCATATATGAAGGCCTCGTATGTGGCTCCCGGGGCATCGACCGTTAACGACTCGCATAAAAAGGCGACTATCAATGCCGTGGACAACAGCATATTCGAGGTGTCGGAAACTTTGTTGGTTCAAGGTGTAAAAGGGTATGATCCCGACGGGGAGATGTCGAATGCCGACTTGGTGCTTTATATCGCCGCAAAAGACGAGGATACGGGGGCATTGACCGTCTATCCCATCAATGGTTCCAAAATAGGTTCGGTGACCAACTGCGTGCCGTCTATTCCCGTGAATACGCCGCTTATCCGTATGGGGCGCGCGGCAACGGAACTCGATGTGCAGACGGCACAATTCGCCGCTTTGCCTATCAAGAGTCAGAATTTTTGCCAGATATTCAAAATGCAGATCGAGCAATCGACTTTCCAAAAAATAGCGAATAAAGAGGTCGAATGGGATTTCTCGGATGCCGAGGAGGCCGCTATTTACGATATGCGATTGGGTATGGAAAAGAGTTTTATGTTCGGTGTGAAGAACACGATTTTCGACCCTCGTAAAAAGGAAAATGTGATGCTGACGGGCGGTATCTGGTGGCAGGCCGGAAATCATTATACCTACAATCCTACTGTGGAGATGACACAGAACGATTTGATCGATATGATGCGACAGGCTTTTACCGGGAACGGAGGGAATAAACGGAAGGTGTTGATTGGCGGTTCTTCGTTTATCGGCCGTATCAATAAGATAGAGATGACCAAAGTGGTGATGGCCCGCGAAGATAAGGTTCAGTGGGGCATCGACTTCTCGGAAATCAAATCGAAGTTCGGGAAGTTGTATGTGCTTTATTCGGAGGTATTCGACGATTGCGGCATGAGCGACTACGGATTTATTTTCGACCCGGAATTTATCCAGAAATGGTCTCATGTCCCGTTCGACTCGCAGGAACTCGATTTGAAAAAATCGGGGGTACGCAATACCGATGCGTTGGTACTGACCGAGGCCAGTTGTTTGACATTGCGCTATCCGGCTGCACACATGCGTATCGAGCCGGTCATACCCGACGAGGAATAAGTGATATGATTCAAGGGGACTGAGGGGCGACCGGGACATCGTGCCCGGCTCCCCTTTTTCTAAAATTCGGCCTCTCCTCGAAACCGTGTTTTTTCGTGTTACTCTCTTATATGGTTATTTGAAACTGTTGCGTTACATGGCGCGGGAGAAATTTTTATACAGACGTTCTTGCGAGAGAGATATGGTTGTTTCGGCGAGGGGCTATATAGTTTTTAAATTAAATATAATGATATGATGAAGATTTATCAGACCCGGTTGGGAAACCTATCTACCTCGGTCGATGTGAACGGTGTACCTCGTCGGGTACAATTCCTTGCCAGTGACGGTGTAAACGGAGTTTTTTCTACGGCCGACGAACAGTTGCAGCGGGCTATGGAAAATAGTCGGGGGTATGGGAGACGATTCAAATTGTCGGACGTCGCACAACCGGCATCGGAAGAGAAAATTTATATGTTAGTGCCGGAGGTTCGCTCTTGGCAGGACGCAAGGGATTATTTGAGAAAAGAACCGTACGGGCTTTCTGACGAGGAAGTCTCCTCTCCTGCTCTTATCGAGCAAGCGGCCGAACGGTTGAATTTGATTTTTTCACAATTAAAAAAGAGGAACAAGCGATGAAAACGACTATACACAATCATTTGCGAGGGCAAAACGGGTGCTTGGGATTTTATTATGGGTTGGCATCTCTTCTCTCGGCATATCCCGAGGGCGGTTTGCCGGGAGAGTTTTTTATCAATGGAGAAACTCAATCCATTTGGATATGGGATTCTACCGGTCGTTCGTGGTACGATACGAATCATGCGGCTCCTTCTCCGTTCATGGGTATTATCACCGAACCGGCGACTTTCAGCCCGGCGGTCGAAAGCGGTGTGCAGGCTTGTTTCATCTATGTGGCCGGAGGTAAAGGGTCTTATGTTTTCCCTGCCTTGAAAGGATCGGCGGCAATGACCGTGACGACAGACTCGTCGGCAATTATCACCCTTGTGTGGGACGGAACGGCATGGCGGAATTATGTGACTCCATTGATGTTCGACGATGCCGTGCGTCCTGTTTATCTCTACCGAGGGACGTGGAATCCATCTTTCACTTATCGATGTACCGGTGGAGCCGCCGATGTGGTTTATTTTATGGGTAAGTACTATCAGGTGAAGTTTTCGGTAGGCAGCACGACAGCTTCGCCGGCATCTTCGAATGATTGGGAAGAACTTTCTCGTTTTTGTGCCATAGCCGACGAGATAAAATTGAAGCCCAACGGATTGGTTTTGCTCGATGGGCAGCAAACTATTCGGGTGTCGAGCGAGCTTTCTTCGTGGGAGTTGTGCAATGGCGAAATCTGTCATAAAGAAACAGGAACTTTTTTGTCGCAGGCCGGGGAGTTGCGTGTGCCCATTGGAGATGGAGAAGTCGTGATAAGTCCTTTACAAAAGGGAATTGTCGTTTATTCGGGCGATGGCGATAAAGTCTTTCAAATAGGGTTGGATGCAGCCGGAGAGGCTTTGTTAAAAATGACTCGGCCCATTGAAAACGGTTCGTGCGAGGTGTCGATTTCTCCTCGGCAAATCGAAATCTCTCGTCTCGATGGGACCGGATTACCGGTTTACCGCAGTTCGTTTACTGCCGACGGGTTGAATTGTGCATTAAAAAAATGGACCGATATTCTTTCGGAGGGTGATATTTATGTGGACGAGAATAATTTTGTGAGACAGAAGAAAGGCGCGTGATGAAAGTAAGTGTAGATGAGTTGGTAGACCGGGTTAAAGCGAACATGGAGGAGCTAACCGATTCTTTCGATGCCGGTATCGTGATGACCGCAGGGATAGGAGTAGAGCGATATATACGGGAGAAAATGCCGGATGCCTTGCTTGCCGTATGGGCAACGGAACCGGTATCGTCGTTGCCTTTGATAGATTGCGCTTCGTTGTTGCGACCACAGCGTTCGTCCGACGGTAGCGGATATGTACTTTTGCCCGATGATGTGTGGCGTATGGCTGAGTTTTGTATGGACGGGTGGAGGCAGCCTGTTACGGAATTTATCGATAAAACGTCTCCCGAATATGAGTTGCAGTTCAATTTTTATACCCGGGGAGGCTGTTCGACACCCGTATGTGTTTTATCGAACGAAGAAGGACAAAAACGTATCGATTATTACTCGCTTCCTGCGCATGTCATTTCTCATCGGGTGAGGTCGGCTCGTTATGCCGCTTATCCTGCCCGCGATGCCGAGAGTTATGAGTTACTTCCTTCGTTGATACCGGTCGTTTGTTATACTTGTGCGGCTCTTGTGTATGAGATATTGGGTCGTCCGGAACAAGCTGCGGCCATGATGCGTTGTATCGTGCGATAGGGGTTATAGATTCGGGACAGTTTCAAATCTTCCCGAATCTATTTTGTTCCCGTGTGTGGCCGGAATTATTTATCGGGGCGAACGTCGCGCAATAATTCGTATGGTATCTTGCCGATTTGAGCTGCCGTTTCGGAAAAAGAGCTGTGTACCGATCCCAATACATGGCGGGTACGCGATAGGAGGTATAGCTCTATCAGCGCTTCTTGCATACCTTCCAAACTGTTACGGTCGGCTTTGTGGACAGAGGTGAACACTCTATTTCCGAACCGATTTACAATCGAGCGTTTGTCCTCCTCGGAGTCGGAGGCAAGGTAAAATGTCGTGTCGCCGTTCTGTTCTATTTCTTTTTTCATACGCTCGATAAATAAACGGGTAGGACTTTGTGCGATAGATAGAGCATTGTCGGTCCGGCGAATGTGGACACCCACTGTATTTGTTCCGAAGAGGGAACAACGGGTATCTATTTCTTGCAAGATGGAAGCGAGAGGACGAAAAACGGAGAAGCGGTCATTTTCATCTTCGGGAGAATAAAAATATACGAAAGAGGCTATATAAACTTTCCTATTCTTTGCCCAGTCGTAAAAATCGAAGTTCTCGTAAAAAAGGTGTAAGGCCTGTTTTTCATAGATACAGTTATTGAAGATTGCCTTTTGAAAAAGACGGGGAATGAAAATATTTTTCTGCCGGGGCCTGTCGTAAAGCAGGTAATCGCTCCATGTAGCCTCCGTTACTTTTACATTCGGTAAATCGATCGGTTCGAATAATTGGTCGAAACGGCAATTTAATCCTCGGTCTTTGAACCAAATAATATGTAACTCGCTATTTGCTTTTCGGCTTAGTTTAATTGCCGAGTCGATCGCTTTCATGCGATTGGCAAGGCCGCCTACCGGAACGAGCAATATATACCTTTTTTTCATGTTCGAAATGTTTATTTTCTGTTCGATACGAAAGAGAAAAAAATGATTGTAATTCTCTTTTTTATCCGATAATCATATAATATTAAACAAAACTATGAATTTAATTTTATTTCGTTTTGTCTTTTAATAAATGTTTTATCGAGAGCGGATTGAAAGAAATCGAGCAAATGAGGTTGTTTCGCCTCATTAAAAGAATTATTTTTGCAAACCCGTTTAGGGAAGCGGATAAATATTTTGTTCTAAAATGAAAGAGTAGTTTCAATGATCGGTAAAAGTTTGGATATAGGGAGTTCTGTCATTCGATTTTTTTCGAAAAACTTTTATACACTCATTCTTTTTGCGTTGGTTCTTATATCTGCATTTTCCAGTATATGGCTTTTCTATTTTGAAATAGTGAAAGACACGAATCCGCTTTCGTCGATACCGGCTCATATTGTTAAGACGCTGTTCGATGCAATGGTTTTGATGTCTCCTTTTTTTGTCGTCAAAAGACGGGGATTCGTTTTTATACCGTTGATTTTGCTCGATGTATTTTGTTTGTCGGCCGTATGGTATTACCGGAACTATTTGGATATAATACCGTTTTCTTCTTTCCTTTTGTATGAAAACCTTACTCCTTTGTTGTTGGAAAGTGCTTTCGCTTCGGCGCGATGGATCGATTGTCTGGCAATCGTTCCTACTTTGATGACCGGGGTTCTTTACAAATTTGTTTTACAGAAAAAAGTGCAAAAAGAGCGGAGGCGGCTATGGTGGCCGGTGATCGTTATCTTGTCGGTTTTTGTCTGTTTTCATATTTTTCTTTCGGTGCGGGATATAAAATCGAAACAGTATGATTCTCTTACCGATAGATTTGTCACTTTCCCCAATAATATATTGTATTTCGATCTGAATGGAATGTGCGGATATATTCTGTATCATGCCGCTACTTCGCTTTTGCCCCAACCTGAATTGACGGAAGAAGAAACGATTCGAATCCAAGATTATCTCGACGCTTATCCTCGTTATGCAGATAACATCTATTCGGTTAATGAAAACAAAAATTTGATACTTATTATCGTAGAGTCGCTTAACTCGTGGGTGATCGGCAAGAGCTTTTGCGGAGAAGAGATAACACCATGCTTGAACCGGATCGTAAACGACAGCAACTCGATTACAGCAGTTCATGTTTTGCCACAAGTGAAGGACGGTAGATCGAGCGACGGGCAATTTATGTTCAATACCGGATTGCTTCCCTTAAAGAGCGGAGCCGTCGCTACCCGATATGACGATGTGGATTACTATTCTATCGCCAAAGCGTTGAAGCGACGGAATTACACGGCGGTAAACATGACGGTCGATGGGAATAATTATTGGAATCAGGCCGAGATAAGCGTCGCTTACGGGTATGACCAGAATATCGATAGATTGGGTGGTGGAACAAGTGTTACGGATAGTGTGCTGATGGAACGGGCTATTGAAAAAATAAAAGTGCAGAAAACGCCGTTTTTCTATCAATTGATAACAGGGACGTCTCACAAGCCTTATAATGAGCCGTATCGGAAGACGAAGTTGTCGGGTGCTACTGAGTTTCCGGAGGAGGTGAGAAATTATATGGAGGTTATTCATTATACCGACCGTTGTATCGGAGCGTTCGTCGATTCGCTTCGTAGTAACGGATTGTACGATAATACAGTTATTGCGATAGCCTCGGACCATAACCAATTACTCTCTCCTTGCGGAGTACCCGATTATAACGATACGGAGGCTGCATTCATCGTGGCGAACGCCGGTGTGAAATATACGCATACTTCGGTTATGGGACAAATCGATATTTATCCTACCTTACTCGACATAATGAATTGTAACGATTATGCATGGAAAGGTTTAGGTTACAGTATTTTGCGCACTCCGGTCGGAAGTGCGGCCGGTTGGAATGGGACAGTTTACGGTAATGAAGGAGATTCTTTGGCCTCCCGGCAGATAGAGGCATGGGATATTTCGGAAAAAATAATTACCAAAGGATATTTCAGTTTAAAATAATACTATAAATTATTATTTCATTACATTTGCATCGAATGTTATCGAATGCAAATGTGGTTGGATAAATTTTCGGCACGAGTTTTTTCTTGGAACCGCGAGGGACAGTATCTGTTGTTTTATCTGCTTACTGTCTGTTGTTTTATGTTTCCTATCGAATATTTACATATCGGGTTGAAATATTCGACTATTTTCGATTTGCGTATCCTTCTTCCACAGGGAAAGCCTGTGGGCGATACGCTTTCGGCTTTTGCGCCGACTGTGGGCGATGCTTTTTTATTGTCGTTGCCTCTTTTCTTTTTTACGAACAAGAGGTGGGTCGTGTTTATTCCGCTTTTTCTGTTCGACGTTTTTTGTCTTATCCAGACTTTATATGCTCGTGTCTATGAGGATATTATGCCATATTCGTCGTTCCTTCTCGTGAATAACGTCAACGATGTGCTGCTTAACAGCGTGAGGGGATTGATACGGTTACGCGATATATTTGTGTTCTTTCCCACTCTGTTACTTTTGGCGGGGTATATTTTCTATTTCAGGAAACAGCGTCATTATCCGTCTTCACGTACCAGAGCGGTTGCCGCCTTCGTATCGTTGTCGATAGCTTTGTCTTCCTATGCGGTCAGAGCTCATCATATTTATCATCGTGCGCCTTCCGATCAAGAGTCTCCGTGGACGGCTTTCATTACGCCTTATAATTATCGTGAGTACGTGGTGTTTAACGGTGTCGTACCTTATACGTGCTATGCGTTTGTCTCTTCGCTTTTGCAGGGTGGAGAGCTGAATGCCGAGGAACGGAAAACCGTTGAATCTTATCTTGACGATATGCCGCGTTATGGTGATAATAGATATGCCGTAGAACCGGGAAGGAATCTTATTCTTATCGTCGTGGAATCGATGAATTCGTGGTTATTGAACCGGACAGTGAACGGGGTGGAGATTATGCCCCGGCTCAATCGTCTACTGTCCGAAGAAGGCACATTTTCGGCTCTCCATTTAATTCCGCAAGTAAAAGACGGTCGGTCTAGCGACGGCCACTTGATATTCAATACTGGGCTTTTACCTGCGAAGGTAGGAGCGACCGCCGTGCTGTACGGCGGAAACACCTATCCGGCTTTGGGGCATGCGTTGAGAGATAAAGGTTATCGGACTTTGAATATCGTATGCGACCGGGCTCAGGATTGGAATCAGGCGGAAACTTCTCCGGCATACGGTTTTGAAACTTTATATGATAAAACATCGTTCGGTGCGAGCGAGACTTTGAGCGATTCGGTTCTGTTTGCCGAAAGTCTTTCTATTTTGAAATGGACACAAGAGCCGTTTTTCTCTCAGATAGTGACTATCTCGACACATGCTCCGAACAAGGCTCCGTCCAATCCCACGGCTCTTTCCCGATACCCGACCGAGTCGAGCGAGTTGGTCAACACGATGGAGGCTTTTCATCGCCTCGACAGACAGTTGGGCAGTTTTCTCGATTCGCTGAAAGCGTGCGGGCTGTACGAACGCTCGGTAATCGCTATTGTTTCGGACCATGACGAGTTGGGTAAAAATGTGTTGGACGGGCGCGAGCATAGGACACTTGCCGACCGTGAGGTAGCGTTAGTTTTATTGAATACTCCGTACACGATTTCTTATGAGGAGACGGCGGGGCAAATCGATGTATATCCGACATTGCTCGATGTCATGGGGTGTAACGAATACGGTTGGAAAGGTTTGGGATATAGTTTGTTCCGTACTCCGGTCGAGAGTGCTGTTTATTGGGACGGAAGTTCTTTGGGAAACCGTCGGTCTCCTTTGTATTCGAGGCAGACGCAGGCGTGGGATATTTCTCGTTTGATGATTACCGGAGATTTCTTTTCCGGGAAATCTTTCGGGTATGACGAGGAGTGAAGTGTGGGGTAATGTTTATCGACCGTTTTGTCCGATATGATTTTAATATTTCTGTATTTGGCTCTTTGAAAAAAAAATACGAAATTTGCAAATCCGAAAGAAATATAAAACTTATATAAACAAAAGAGATTACAATGAAGAAAAGTGCACTTCAAACCGCTCGTGCTTCGTATCAGCCTAAGTTGCCCGAAGCTATTAAAAACGGCGTTACCATCGTCGAAGGCAAGGCCACGCAATCGGTTGCCGATCAGGAGGCTATCGCTAAGTTATTTCCTAACACATACGGCATGCCTGTTCTCCGTTTCGAAGCAGCTGCAAAGAAAGAATATCCGGCTATCAATGTGGGTGTTATCCTTTCCGGCGGTCAAGCTCCCGGTGGACATAATGTAATTTCTGGTCTTTTCGACGGTCTTAAAGCTCTGAATAAAGAGAGCCGTTTGTTCGGTTTCCTTTTAGGCCCCGGCGGATTGATCGAACATAAATATATGGAACTTACGGCCGATATTATCGATGACTACCGCAATACGGGCGGATTCGACATTATCGGTTCGGGACGTACCAAACTGGAAACGAAGGATCAATTCGACAGTGGTCTCGAAATTATTAAAGAGTTGGGTATCAAAGCTGTCGTTATTATCGGTGGCGACGATTCCAATACCAACGCTTGCGTACTCGCCGAATATTATAAACAAATCGGAGCCGGGGTTCAGGTAATCGGTTGCCCGAAAACTATCGACGGAGACTTGAAGAACGAGATGATAGAGTCTTCTTTCGGTTTCGATACGGCTTGTAAAGTATATTCCGAAGTAATCGGTAACATACAACGTGACTGTAACTCGGCTAAGAAATATTGGCACTTTATCAAGCTGATGGGACGTTCGGCTTCGCATATCGCTTTGGAATGCGCTTTGCAGACTCAGCCCAATATTTGTTTGATTTCGGAGGAAATCGAGGCCAAGCAGATGACTCTTGACGATGTAGTAAACTATATCGCCGAAATCGTGGCTGCCCGTGCCGCCAAAGGTAACAACTTCGGAACGGTGTTGATTCCCGAAGGACTTATCGAATTTATCCCTGCCATGAAGCGCCTTATCGCCGAGTTGAACGACTATCTGGCTGCGAACGGTTCGGAATTCGCAATGATTAAGAAATCGGAACAAATCAATTATATCATCAAACACCTTTCTCCCGAAAATTCGGCTATCTATGCCAGCCTGCCCGAAGGTGTCGCCCGTCAGCTCACGCTCGACCGCGACCCCCACGGAAATGTTCAGGTATCGCTTATCGAAACCGAAAAACTGTTGGGCGAGATGGTTGGACGTCGTTTGGCCGAAATGAAAGCCGAAGGGAAATTCGTGGGTAAATTCGCTACGCAATTCCACTTCTTCGGTTACGAAGGCCGTTGTGCCGATCCTTCCAATTTCGATGCCGACTATTGTTATTCTCTCGGTTATACCGCAGCACTGTTGGTAGGCGAGGGTAAAACGGGTTATATGTCGTCGGTTCGCAACACGACCAAACCGGCCAGCGAGTGGATTGCCGGGGGCGTGCCTGTGACTATGATGATGAATATGGAACGTCGTCACGGAGAAATGAAACCTGTTATACAAAAAGCATTGGTTCGCCTCGATGGGGCTCCTTTCAAATATTTCGCCGCACATCGTGACGAGTGGGCTATGAACACGTGCTATGTTTATCCCGGTCCTATACAATATTTCGGTCCTACCGAGGTTTGCGACCAGCCTACCAAAACGTTGATGTTGGAACAAAACGGAACTATTTGAGAAACCGTTTTGAAGTCTCACGAAGATAAGACCGATTATTAGAAAACAAGCAGGTTGCCTGCTGCCGAAAGGCATATAATTATTCAACAAAAAATCCGCACTTGCGGCTTGCAAAATCCCTCGGTACAGAGCGTTCTGTGCCGGGGGTGTTTTTTATTCGTTCTTGGTAAGCGGAGATTAAGGTTCATCAATAATTAGTGTGGATTGTCTTTGTATATTTCAACCCCTTCGCCCTATGGGCACTCCCCCTATATCGCTGTGCGACACAGGGGGAGAGGTTGAATGCTTCATTTCTTTCTAATATTATATTCTAAGTTATTCTTCTTAACCCCTCTCCTCAGAAACTGTCGTTTCTTCGGTGTCTCCCCTATATCACTAACGCAACACCCCGCAATGCTACGGGGCACGGCAAGGGAGAAGGATAAATACAATCATCTCATTAGATAAAATAATGTCGCAGAAGGGTGTTAAAACTCCTCCTTTGCTATGTTCCGTAGCCTCACGCGGGTGTTTTTCTCTATTGAGCTATTTTAAAACTCCTCCCTTGTGTTTTGCAACGCAAAATATAGGGTGAGGTGTCACGGAGTGACAGAGGGGTTTGGAAATAAATTAACCATAGCTTCTATATGCGAATGTATGATAGGAAGTGTATCTGTAAGCGGGGAAATGTTGAAAAATTGGAGGTTTGCAGAATCGAGGCATTGGGAATAAACAATTTATGAAGGTCGGTTTCCCTATCATCAACTACGAACCATTCTTAAACGATTCGCCCCTGCGTTGTATGAAACAAAACGCAGGGGCGAATGTTGTTACGGAACTATATGTATCGATTATTTGCCGCTCTCGATAACGAGGGTAGCTTTTTTCAACCCCTTAGATGTAGCTTCGAGGGTGATTTTCCCCGGTTCTTCGGTCGATGATACGATGGCGGTCATCATGCCTGAGAATACTTTCATGTGGGGGGCTTGGAACGATTCCAACGATGTGGGATCGCCGTTGGCTCCTGCCCGGTAGTATCCTTTTCCTTTTACCTTAAAGGTTATTTCATTGGCTGCCGTGGGGCAGAGGTTTCCGTCTTTGTCCACGATTTTCACCGTTACGAACGAGAGGTCTTTTCCGTCGGCCATGATTTTGTCACGATCGGCTGTCAGTTCGATACGATAGGGTTTACCAGCTGTTTTCATCTCTTTTTCGGCAACTGCGTTTCCGTCTTTATCATAGGCGATGACTTTGACAGTCCCCGGTTCGTATTTGGTGTCCATCCACATCAGACGGTAGCGTTTTTGCCGTTTGAAGTTCGCCGTCGATAGAGAGTCTCCACTATTATGGACGGTTACTGACAGGTCTTTGGTGCGTTTCCCCTGACTTTTGCCATTTATGAAGAGCTCGGCGGTGGGGTAATTGGTATAGACGAATACGGGAGTTACTTCTCCCTCGCGGCCTTCCCAGTTCCAATGGGGTAGGATATGGAGGGTTTCCACATCTTTATTCCAATGGCTGCGATAGAGGTAGTAGCGGTCTTTGGGGATTCCGGCGAGGTCGATGATACCGAATAGGGAGGAGTGGCTGGGCCAATCGGAATAGTAAGGGGTGGGCTCACCCAAGTAATCGAATCCGGTCCAGACAAATTCTCCTATGCAGTAGGGCAAATCTTCGTGCTGTATGAAATCATCTTCGGGAAGATTGGACCACCCGCAGTGTTCCACATCGTAAGAGGAGGACTGGTGGTCGGGGTATTTGGGCATGGACCGTCGTACTACCGGGAATTTGTAGACTCCCCGTGAACTGATGGTCGATGCCGTTTCGCTTCCTAAAATGATTTCTTGGGGGAGTTTTTTGTAATTTTCGATATATTTGAACGGGCGGTAATTGAATCCCGGTACGTCCATGACTGCCGCCATGTTGTTGTTGACTACGGCGTCCGGGGCATCCATGCCTTGCGTGACGGGGCGGGTGGGGTCTTCGCGGTGGCAGATGTTCTGCAACCATAACGACAGTTTGGGGCCTTTGTCGCCCGCCCATTGGTCGGGGACTTCATTCCCGATACACCACATGACTACGCTGGGATTGTTCCTGAAATGGCGTACTAAGTTCACAATATCTTTTTCTGCCCATTCGCCGAATACGGTGTGATATCCGTTTTGGACTTTGGCTGTCGCCCATTCGTCGAACGATTCGGCCATGACCATCATACCCATTTCGTCACAGGCTTTAATCAATTCGGGTGCAGGCATATTGTGCGAGGTGCGAATGGCGTTACAACCCATATCTTTCAACATACGGATTTGCCGACGTATTCCCGCTTCGTTGGCGATACCTCCTAACGGGCCTAAATCGTGGTGATTGCAAACTCCTTTGAATTGCACCCGTTTGCCGTTCAGGAAGAACCCTTCGCCTTGTCGGACTTCAACGGTGCGAATGCCGAAAGTCGTCGAGTATTGGTCTTTCAGCACATCGCCTTCATATATTTTTGAAATCGAGGTGTAGAGGTCGGGGGTCTCAGGAGTCCATGCCGCAGGATTTTCTATTACAAATTCTTGCTCGAATAGGTCGTTGTCGAAATCGCTTCCTTGTTTGCGATTCGTTGCGACTATCTTTCCGTTATGGTCGACCAAGTCGGTCACGATGACATAGTCGCTCAGGGATTTTCCAGACGGGTAATTCCAAGAAGTCGCTTGCTTTACTTTTGCATATTTGTCGGTGAGTGCGGTGGTGATGATTTGTGTTCCCCACACCGGTACGTGGGCATCGTCGGTTACGATCAGGTGTACATTTCGGTAAAGACCGGCGCCGGGATACCAGCGGGAGCTCTCGGTAAAGTTTTCGAGCCGTACGGCAAGTGTGTTGCTCTCTCCTTGTTTTAAGAAAGGCGATGCGTCGACAGAGAATGCGTTATATCCGTTAGGCCAGTAGCCTGCTTCTTTTCCGTTGATGTAGACACGGGCATGGCTCATGGCTCCATCGAATACCAATGTACATTTTTTTCCGTCTGTATATTCGGGGACATCGAATCGAAGCCTGTACCAGCCGGTTCCTACGAAGGGTAAACCTCCGGTACGTCCGGCGTGTTCCATCGCTTCTTTCTGTCCGTCTTGAACAATCGCCGTGTTCTGTTTGTCGTTGTTGATACTGAAAGGACCATAGATAGCCCAATCGTGTGGGATACAGACCGATTGCCATTTGGTATCGTCGAATTGCGATGTCTTGAATTCGGGATTGTCTTCCCTTGTAAATTTCCACCCCTTTTCTAACAGTTTTTCTGTACGAACCTGTGCCGATAACCATAAAGGGGTAACTAAAAGTGTTAATAGTGCGATTCTTTTTATCATATTTGTAATTTTAGATGGATATGGTAAAAAAATTTCGGATAATATCTATTACGTTTTTATTGGTGGATAAGAGGTTTAGCGAGAATTTTTCCCAATTCTCGGGGCGAGACTCACTCGAAGTATTCTTCGTCTTCTTCGTCGGGAATGTGAACGATAAAAGTCGTCGCTCCTATCGTCACCACATCGCCGTCGTGTAATACCGCGCGTTCCCGATCGCTCAACAATTCATGGCGGAGGAATGTGCCGGTGAGACTGGGATTGTCTCTGACCGTGAGTATCGGTCGATTGCCTTTTTCTTTCACATTGATGATGCAGTGGCGACGATCCATGCTCATGTCGCTCGTTTCGATGGGTATATCCACTTCCGTACCTTTCGATGCACGGCCTATTATATTATCGCCTGCGTGTAAAGGAAATTCTTGTCGGTATCCGAACGCATTTTCCAATACCGTGATGAAACCGAGAGAGGTGTCTATGTCGTTCTTGTGGCATGCGTCTATCTCGGGCAGTGTCATTAGGAATCGTTTGCGACAGGCCGGGCAAATGAAAGATATGTTGCAGGAAGCGTCGTAACGAGACTCGTCGAAAGAAAACGTTTTTCCGCATTTCGGACAGATTACCTGTTTCATAAATATCGAGAAGTAAGTGGCAAATTATTTTTCTTTGTCGAAATAATAGTCTAACACATCTTTGGCCGCCATAAACGAACTTTGCTCGTTGTTCAACACTTTCTGTTGTTTCTCTTCCAACATTCTTTCGATTTGAGGATTGCGATAGAAGTGGTCGCGAAGTTGTTCGTTTATCGTTTCGAACATCCAGTATTTGGCTTGTTCCTGCCGTTTGTAATCGAAATATCCGTTTTTCTTGACAAAAGCGATGTATTTGTCTATCATGTCCCAGACCTCGGCGATTCCCAACTCGTAGTATCCAGAGTAGGTGAGCACTTGCGGAGTCCAGCCCGAAGGCGTAGGCGGGAACAGATGTAATGCGTTACGGAATTGGGCTTGGGCTAATTTGGCTTTTTCGATGTTGCTTCCGTCGGCTTTGTTGATGACGATACCATCTGCCATTTCCATGATGCCTCTTTTGATTCCTTGCAGTTCGTCACCTGTACCGGCTAATTGGATAAGCAGGAAGAAATCGACCATCGAGTGCACGGCTGTTTCCGATTGCCCGACCCCGACTGTTTCTACAAAGATGTTGTTGTATCCGGCGGCCTCACAGAGAACGATCGTTTCACGAGTTTTCCGGGCTACACCGCCTAACGAGCCTGCCGACGGTGAAGGGCGGATAAAGGCGTTGGGGTGTACCGATAGTTTTTCCATACGGGTTTTGTCGCCCAATATGCTACCTTTCGAGCGTTCGCTACTGGGGTCGATCGCCAATACAGCCAATTTCCCACCCCGTTTCAGTACATGCAACCCGAAAGTATCTATCGATGTGCTCTTGCCGGCTCCCGGTACGCCGGTAATACCCACCCGCACCGAGTCGCAGGCATGGGGCAGACATTTTTCTATGACTTCCTGTGCGAGAGTCTGGTGCTCGTACAGATTGCTTTCCACCAAAGTTACGGCCTGACTGAGTATGCTCGTGTCGCCTTTGACGATACCTTCGACATATTCAGAGGCTGTAAAGGATCGACGTTTCGCTGTCCGCATCTTTTTCAAATACGGATTCACGATAGGCGGTTGTTCTATTCCTTTGTTTACTGCAAGTCCTGCATATTGAGCGTCATTTTCGGGGTGATCCATAATTCAAGAAATTAAGAGTTATTCAAAAGAACCTAATACCCGTATGGGAACCGATGGTCTTTCGGGGTCATCGGTAATAACCATCAATCGGCTGTTCAATAAATTGTTACGAGCCATAGACGGGTCTGCTTCGATAACCAACTCGGTCGTTTTGCCGGGGTTGAGCGTATTTCGTTTCAGTTTTATGTTCAGAGAGCGATTTTCATTCGCCACTTTGTGTATCGTCAACCGACTTTTTCCGGTATTCGTTATTTTCAAAGTCTGTTTTTTAGCAGTGTTCCCTTTGATGATACCAAAGTCTATGACATTGCTCGATAGCTCGATGTGTCCGGCGTTTTGACGCTGTTCTGGCGAGAGGATGCTAAAATCGTCCAGCAAGTTCGCCGATACCGTGACCGTATTGAAGTCGTTCGAGGAGCCGTTGTCGAGTCCCAAATCAAACTCGTCGCGTCGGAACCCCCAGTCGTCGACAACATCGGGATCGTAATAAATTTTTATAAGACCTTCCTCATCGGGGTGCAAAACTGCGGGTATCATCTCGACCGAGATGTGAGAAGGGACATTTTTAAAAGTAGGAACCAGTTCTGTTTTTCCTTCGTTGCGGACGAATAGATGTCCCTCTTTTACGTGTCCTTTCGGGGTGTCGAACAGCGGTATGTGCAGACTGCGTAACGATAGGGTTCCTATTTTATAGGGATTGGTCGCTCTACGGGATTTTGATCCGATGACGACTCCTTTGATATGGAGCGTCTCTCTATCGCCCGAAGCGTTGGTCGTTATATAGATGGGTTTTGAAAACTTACCGGGGCGTCCTTTGGGGTTGTAGGTCACTTTAATGCTCCCGGAGTCTCCGGGGGCAATGGGTTCCCGGGTGTATTTGGGAACGGTGCAGCCACATGTGGAACGCACGTTTTGCAAAACTAAGGGTTCGTTCCCGCTATTGACGAATTGAAAATCGTGAGTGACCGGACCTGTTTCTTCTTCGAATGTACCGAAATCGTGATTTTTATTATCGAATACAATTTGCGGTTGGGCTACCGATACGGTTATGGAAAAAATGAGAATCAATCCTAAAATCAATTGTTTCATAACTATTATTTTTTAGGTACAACAATCCCTTCGATAATCAATTTTATGGATGCTTTTCTGGCATTGGTATAGACTTTGACCTCTTTTCGAAAGGTCCCGGGACGCCCTTCGGGGTCGAAAGTTACGTCTATCGAACCCGTACCGGCAGGGGCGACAGGCTCTTTGGTGAAATGCGATGCCGTGCAACCGCAGGTACTACGCGTATATATGATAATTAACGGGGCATCTCCGTCGTTGGTAAATTTGAAAGAGTGCGTTACCTTTCCTTTATCTTCCTGAATATAACCGAAATCATAACGGGTGGAGTCGAAAACTATTTTGGCTTTCCCTCCGCCGGCATTTAAAGATAATGTAAACAAGATAGCAATGAGCAAACTCAAATATTTTTTCATATCTCTATGTTTTATCTACTATCGGCAAATTTAGTCAAATTCTTCATACTTTACTTATTTAAGAAGTGGTTTTAATTTTTATATTATGATTCATTTTCCTCTCTTGTGTTTTGTATAGGGACAGTATTTTGTTGCGCTATTTTATTGAAGCATAAAAAAATGGTGGGCTTCTGTAAATCAGAAGCCCACCATAACGTGTAAGCGATCGATTTTATTTTCTTAATTTCAAAGATACCGGATTGTTGTCTATTATTGCTTTGAATATATAGTACCCCGGAGTTAAATCGCTTATGTCTATGGTGTTATGATGTGATGAAATGCTCATGACCAATCTTCCGTCTATCGTGTATAGTGCTGCTCCATTTATATTTTCACCGTCGATAAGAATATTGTCTCCGCTGATATAGGCCGCTTGTTTTTGCCGAGCAGTTTCTATGCTCGACGATCCCTCCTCGTATATCGGGCAGCCGCTATTGTCCACCCATTCGATTCCTGTTTCGTCCATGTCGTTGATTAAAACTATCGAGGCTTGGTTTCTACTCGAATGCATCAAGTTTTTCAATGTCGTGCCTTCTCCTTCCTGCATGTTCCAGTTGAGAAAGAGGTTCTCTTTTTTTGAGGCGAAATAGTAATTCAAATCGGATTTTATTTCTTCTTCTGTGCGGGCTACCGTCCAAATTCTGACATCGGTTATCATTCCTTGAAATTTTTCGCCATCTACCCAGTTGGGATTGGCGCCCAATGTGAGGTCTCCTGTGCCAACAGCTATTGGTGCGCTGAAAGTTTCCTCCACTGTTTTTTCTCCGTTTTTATAGCAGATCAGTTTGTTCCCGTCTATCACCATAGACAGTTTTGCCCATTCTCCGGCTTGTAACTGAGTATTGACCCATTTAGGTTCGTTACCTCCGTTACCGACACAGAATGTAGCTCTCGCCCAGCCGTTGGGTTGCAGCATCAGTTCGTAGCCCCCTGATTTGTTGTCATTGGCAGGATCATCGACGAATGCACTTTTAGTGCTTATCAATACGCCGCCTTGCGCGTCGAGGGTTTCGCTTATACGCACCCACATTTCGATGGTCTGTTGTTGGTTGTAGACATCGGCGAAGTACTTGTTCCCTTCTTGTGACAGGTGAATATCACAGCCTCTGATGCTGTTGTCGTGGATAAAGTTGACAGCTTTGATGTTTGCAGCCTGTAATGACATTCCGCAACTGAAAATCATGGCAAATAACATGCATGAAGTAATTTTTTTCGGTTTCATACGATTTTGTTTTTTAAGGTTAGTTTTTAATGAATTTTTTACTGATAACTTGCGATCCGACATTGAATTTTATAATGTAGTTACCCGATGGTATATTTTTGATGTTTATGTATTTATAGACGGGTTTCGTGTTCGATGTTTGCAATACTTGTCCCGAAGTGGAGCATATTTGATAGCTTATCTTTTCCGTATCTCCATCGTAGGAGATGAACAGTTTGTCGTCCGTGGGATTGGGATAAATTTCGATTGTATTGCGGTCTTTCGACGGAATCACCAGATTGGACATGTTTACGGGCGTTGCTTTTGCGACTTCGGTCAGTACGGCTTTTGCGTCGTTCACCAAGCTCGTGATGCGGTTGTCGGTCTCTTTGCTGATTTCTCCCAATGAGAATGTTTGCAATACTCTTTGCAGTTTTTGAATGTTTTCGTTGGCTTCCGGCGTACCCAGCCCTTTCAGGCGTTCCATAATGACTCGTAACTTTTCATAATCTTGGATGCCTTCACGTAGGCGGGCCATTCTTACAGAGTTGCGAGGTCCGGGATATACCATGTGTTGGTCGCCTGCCGGAGCCGATGCACAGCGGGTATCTTTGAGAACGTTCTGCACCCAAATGTTGTAGGCCCAACGCAAGAATCCTGTATATCCCTGAGCGTATGCGAACCACCCGACAAGAGCACTTTCGGCAGGAGGCGAGAATGTGAACTGGTTGGGGTGTTCGGGCCATGAACAGCTCGTATAAAATGTCGTGGGTTTACCTTGTGCGATTCGAGCCTGCATGTTCTCCGATGTAGTGGGGTGACCCACAAAGATGGACAGATCGTATATGTCTTCTTGCAAGGAGGGGATATAACCCCCGGCCAATGCTATCTTGAAGTCGGGGGTTGTCTCTTTGATGAAAGAGATTACTCCGGCCATAATGGGTTCGAGTTTTTCGTCCATAGCGATAGCTGTTTTTTCGAACCAGCCATTTTCTTTGAGGTGTTCCCGGAAATCGAGGAGGAAGGGCCTCCAAAAATCTGCAAATTCCTGTGTGCCGGGTTCTGGCTGTATAGAAATCCAATCGCCTGATTTTTCGTCGAAGTAACGTGTAGCTCCCCACGGGTACATCGAGTAACAATTGATTTGTTGGTCGATTCCTATCGAAGCCATCATATTCACGAATTTATCGAATACCGTATAGTCATAAGACCAAGTGCCATCGGCTTTTTTGGTCCATAGAATCATACTTTCGTACCAGTCGTCGAAACTTTGTCCTCCGTGGTTGATTACGGCGGTGCAAACTTTTTGTCCGGCATCGGCCAATATTTTAAAATACTCTGCCAGTATCTCGAAATGTTCGTCGCTCCATAGGGTAGGCTTATGATACCTTTTTACCGAAACACAGTTTTGCCAAAGGTCGAGATGGAATTGCCAATCTTTCGGTGCGGGGACTATATGGTCGAGTACTTCTACGGTCAAAGACAGTATTTGGTCTTCACCCGCAGCCGAACGAATAAATATCTCTCCCGTATATTCTCCCGACGGTATGTCTCGTGGAATCTCTACTGTAATCCATATCGGGCGAGTGGTTCTTCCCGGTATCGTCATTTGGGGGATATAATCGAGAACATCGGGCACGAGGTGGCTATTTTGTGTTTTATGCGGCGTTCGAGCGGCACAAGCCAATATTTCGTCTGAAATTTTGAACTTGTCGGAGAGTGTGTATCGGACAAAGTTAGATTTGACATTTCCCGCCGGAATTATGGAAGATATACCTTTTAAATCGGAGGTAACGCATTTTACGTCTTTTATCTCGTTTTTGGTATAAGCCAATGCGATGAAGTTTACTTTTTCGCCTTTCCATACGACTGCTTTCGTTTGTTTTATTTTATTTGCGGGGACATTTCCTTTTTTGTATAAAGTATCGATCGACCCCCATGCGGCGTGAAGTCCCGAAGAAAGATCGTCCCATTGTTTGCTGTCGTAGGTTTCGGGATCGGCGGTTTCTACGAAGTCGTTTAACCCGTATGCCGGATATACCTTTTGGGCAGATATCGGTCCAGAGAAAAGGAGGCAGCATAAAGACCAGAAAGTCGCTTTTTTCAAAAGATTTCTTTGATTAGTAGCCATCATTTTGTTTTATTTTAAGTTCATAAATCGTTTGTTGAGGAATAGGATATAGTTCGTGGTAGTCTTTCGCCAGATTTTTACCCCGGCTGATTGCATTGGAAATGAATACGCCGTGTCGTATCATGTCGCTTCTTCTTTTACCTTCCCAAATAAACTCCCAAGCTCTTTCTTGAAGCAGATGAGCGCGAAAAGCGTCTATGTCGGTTATTTGGTCTATTTTCTTTTTGTGGTCGGTTTGGTCGTAATTGTCGAAACTTCTGCGGCAGACTTGGTGCAGGAGTTCTTTGGCCGTGGGTGTGCCTCCCTCGTCCGGGCCGAAAATTTCGTTTTTAGCTTCGGCACGTAACATGATGACATCGGCGTACCGGTAAATGACATATTCCGATGCATCATTCGTCCCATCGGTGTTTGCATTTTCCTGATATTTCATAGGCAAAGCTCCATATTCGAGAGTTCCGGTACGTCCTGTAACCATCTCTTTCCCATTCCAGTATTCGGTTTTGTGTACTTGTCTGCGCTTATCGGCCGGATCGAAAGAGTCATATACTTCCCACGGGGTTCTGAATCCATTCCAACCGGTCAGCGGGATACCTTGCTGGGACTTGTAATCGGTGGGTAGTACATGGGCAAGAAAGTTGTTCCCCATTACCGGAATGGGAAAACTCGGAAGAGCGAAGATGATTTCGTTGTTGTGTTGGTTTTGAGGACTCCAAATGTCTTTGAATTCAGCCTGCAATTCATAATATTGTAAATCCATGATGTCTTTGGCTACCTGTTCGGCCTTTTTGAAATAATCCAGATAGTCGCCGACGTGTTTGTTCCGACAGTAGCCACCTTCGTGCATGTATAGTTGGAGCAGTACCATCATAGCCGTTGCTTGACTTACATGACCGTAGTCGCTACCTGTCCATGCGACAGGCAAAATTTTGGCATTGATTACTTCTTTCAATTCGGTTTCTACAAATGTGATGTATTCTTCCCGAGAGGGGCGAGTTACCGTAAAGTCCTGAGTGGGATTGAGTATTTTTTCGGGGTCGGTGATTGCCGGAACCGGCCCATATAGGTCGAACAGATCGTACATCCAGAGCGCCCGTACTACTCTCAATTCGGCAATGTATCGATTTTTTATGTCGTCGCTCACAGGAGCGTCTTGTATACGTGCGATTAAAGCTGTGGCTTTTGTTATGGCCGGCACGAAAAATTCGAATATTTCACAGACGAAATAGTCGGTTGCTTTCCACATGAAATCTGTATGGGCTTTATAGAACCAATTCGCAGCCCATAGGTCGGTGGGGACTTCTTGAAGCGTCATTACCGAACCCCAAGAGGTTTTGTATCGTCCCCATTCGGATATTCCTCGGAACTCGGCGTAAACACCTGTGACAGCAGTCTTTACGTCGTCTTCGTTGGTTAAAAAGTTTTCGGGTGTAATTTGATCGAATAGTTCCGGTTCCAAGTTTCCCTCGCATGAAATCATCGAGAGACATAGAATAACCAGTATATGTTTGAATTTTGTCTTCATAGTGTACGTGTTTTTAGAATGTGATATCTATACCTATCGAATATGTCCTTTGAGACGGATATCCGCCTTTTGAATCCATCTCCGGGTCTAATCCCTGATAGTTCGTAATGATGAAAGGGTTTTCAACATCGACGTATATTCTGGCTTGTGAAAAGACTTTGTGTATCCACTTGTGCGGGAAAGAGTATCCCAGTGTTATGTTTTTACAACGTACGAACGATACTTTTTCGAGCAGCCAGTCATCTCCACCGTAGTAGGCACTGTAAAATCCCGATGGAAATTTGTTCGTAGGATTGTCGGGAGTCCACCGTTCCAATACTTCTTTCGAATAGTTTTGCCGTTGCAAGATGTATTCGCAACCGGAGGGCCCGTATTTTGCCCGATTCGAATTGGCCACGTATTGACCGAACATGCCATAGAAGAAAATATTCAAATCGAAGTTCTTGTATTCGAACATGTTGCCGAATCCGATGATAACTTTCGGGTCGGTACTTCCCAAATAGATTCTGTCGGCTGCGTCTATTTTGCCGTCGGGGTGTCCGAGCAATTTGGAACCGTCGTTCGGGTCAAACCCGTTCAGGTCTTTTACTTTCATTTGTCCCGGCAATAAATCGGGCATGGAGGCAGGAGGAGTTTCTCCTATTTGCAGAATACCGTCGGATACGCATCCATAGATAGCCCGGATAGGTGCATCTTCTTTTTCATAAGGCGCCAAGACTACATCGGGGTTGCGTTCTTTCCATCGGTCGTTATAGGAGGATATATTCAAGGTAGTGTTCCATTTGAACGGGCCGGTAAGATTTACCGTATTTAAAGAAAACTCATATCCGGTGCTTTGGGTCGCTCCGATGTTGTCTGCAATAGTAGAGACTTCCATCAAGGAATTCAGTTTGCGGAAGGCGAGCAAATCGCTGACTACTTTGTGGAAATATTCAAACGATCCTGTGATTCGGTTGTTTAGAAATCCGAAGTCGAGACCTACGTTCAACTCTGTCGTCGTTTCCCATTTGAGGTCGGGATTTTCGAGTTGGCTTTTGATACTGCCTGTTTGTACAGCATCTCCGAATACATATTGATTACCGGCTTCATAGTATTCGTAGGCATTGCCTCCGATATTGCTGTTTCCGGTTTGTCCGAAACTGACTCTTAATTTTAATTCGGACAACCAGTCGACGTCTTTCAAAAAGTTCTCATTTTGCATTTTCCAAGCGAATGCTCCCGACGGGAAAAGACCCCATTTGTTGTTTTTACCGAATTTCGAAGAGCCGTCATATCTTAAAGAGAATGTAAACAGGTATTTGTCGAGCAGGGAATAGTTGATTCTGCCGAAATAAGAACCTAATTCGTTTTTGCCTTTGGAAGAACTTACTGGCGGACGGGCCACATTCCCGGCTTCCAACTTGTTCCATAGGAATAAATCGGTGAAAAATTGAGAGCTGCCGGCTCCTAATCCGTCCCAGTTCTCTTGTTGGTATGAATACCCGAGCAATACTTCCAATCTGTCTCTTTCCTTGAAAAGCTGTTTCGTATAGTTGGCTGTTAGTTCGAACAATAAATCGACCGTCCTATTTTCATTGATATTGGCTTTTCCTCCTTCTTGTTTTCCGTATAGCGTCGATTTGGGAAGATAGGTACTGCGGCGACCTTGATTTTTGTCGATACCCATATTGAGCTTTACTTTCAAATCTTTCCAGAATGTAGCTTCGATATAGCCGTTTGCCAGTAATCTATCGGTTTGCGTCTGGTCTGTAATTTCGAGCATTGAAACCGGGTTGGGAATCATGCCCAGTGTGGGACTTAGCGCATAGTTTCCCGATTCGTCTTTTACCGGGACGAGGGGGTCGTAATGCAATGCCGAATTCAGCAGGCTGGAATTTTCGGCGTTACCTTCTCCTAATGGGACATTATTGTTGAAAATGGTGCTGTATGTTGCATTGATACCAGCTTTGACGTATTTCCCTAAATCTTGATCGAGGTTTATTCTTCCCGATATACGTTGGAAATCGGAATTCTTGATTACTCCTTTTTGTTTGTAATAATTCAAAGATGCCAAAAATCGTGTGGATTCCGTACCGGCTGAAACAGATACGTTGTGTTGGTTGATGGAGCCGTCGCGCGTAAGCAGCCCGAACCAGTCGGTCCCTTCTCCGGCGGTAGCGATTTCTTCCGGACTATATGGATTGCCCTTGTAGGGTAAAGCGTCTTCTTCCAGTTCTCCGCCATACGGATATAATTCATTATCCATGCGCCATTTTTGATAGGATATTTCGTTTGAAACATTCATGAATTCCTTAGCCGATAACATTTCCAGTCGTTTGGCTATTGTTTGAATCGAATAGTTGGCGTTGTATTTTACTATGGGTTTCCCGCTTTTCCCTCTTTTGGTCGTGACCAAGATCACGCCATTGGCAGCTCTTGCTCCGTAGATGGCAGTGGCGGAGGCATCTTTAAGAATTTCTATGGATTCGATATCGTTGGGATTCAACGAGTTCATCGGGTTTCGGGAACCATACTCGTAGCGGTTCCCGCTTTCGGGTTCCACGCTTTTATTGGTGACGGGAAATCCGTCGATTACATACAGAGGGTCATTCCCTGCACCGGTCGATGCAGCACCTCTGACGTATATTTCGATTCCTCCGCCCGGTTGAGCGGAATTTTGTTTTACCATTACTCCGGCGGCCTGTCCTGCCAACATGTGTGTGACAGAAGTGTTGGCTGCGATGGGCAGATTCTCTGTTTTGACACTCGATACAGCTCCCGTCAAATCACTTTTTTTAACCGTCCCGTAACCAATAACCACTACTTCGTCCATCAGAACGTCGTTTTTTTGAAGAGTTACCGGAATATAATTTCTGTCACCGATTTCAACTTCTTGTTTTTTATATCCGATGTAGGAGATAACGAGAGTCGTTGCACTGTCGGGTACATCGATTGTGTATTTCCCGTCGATGTTGGTCATGGTTCCCTTGTTTAAACCTTTTACCAAGACGTTGCCCCCGATAATAGGTTGTCCTGAATCGTCGGAGACGACACCGCTGATTTTGTTCGTGCGAACGGGAGCCTGACGTTTGGCGGTGATGATGATCTTTTTATTGTTGATGCGGTAAGAGTATTCGTTCAGGATTTTATCCAAAACGTCTTTTATATTCGCATCTTTCATATTAATACTGATTTTCTTCTCTGTATCGATGTCTGCGTTGTTATAGAAGAACACATAGTCGCTTTGAGCTTCTATTTGTTTCAGCACATCGATTAATGTCACGTCGTTTACCTCGATGTTTATCTTCCGTTCCGATGCGTACAGGTGATTTGCTCCAAATGGTTGAACCCATAGAAGATACAAAACCAGTCCTATGACTTTGTAGGGGAATGAAGATCGTTTTGTGATCGTTTTTTTGTGTTTAAGGGTCTTCATGGTTTTATGTATTTAACTTGGTTTCTTCTTTCGATGTGTTTACGAGAAATGGTCGTATTTTTTATGATTGAATCGCTTGTTTTTTGTTAGGGTCGCTTCATGGTGTTTCATAGGCTGTGTTGTAAAGTTTGACAATCGGTGTTTTCCGGGAAATCGAAATAGACCGTATCGTTGTGTATGGAGTATTGCAAATGGGAGATACGCGCTATTTCCTTGAATATCTCTTCTTTGGTTTCGTTCCTTACGACGAGGGTCAGGTATAAAGTATCGGCGATTTCTTCCGGGCAGATTATTTGAAGTTGGTATTTGTCTTCCAAATATGAGATCACATCTGTGAATCTGTCGTTGTCGAATGTCATCTTTTCCGTAGCCCATGCTATATATTCATGAGCGACGACCGTGTCTTTACGGATAGATTGATTTGACTTGGAGTAGGTTATCTGTTCGTTCGGATTTAATCTGACGGGCACGGAGTCATTATTGAAACGGAGGGATACGGCTCCCGAAATCAACGTCGTTTCCGCAAGGTCTTCGTTCGGTCTGTTTCGCACATTGAAAGATGTTCCTAATACTTTAATCTCTTGTCCTTGTGATTTCACGACAAACGGACGTGCTTTGTTTTTCGTGACCTTGAAATAGGCTTCGCCTTCTATAAACGGATCGTTCTGTCGATGAAAATACTTCGGGATAAATGAGTTTCGTATTATTGTTGAGCCATACTATCGTGCCGTCGGGTAGAGTGACTTCTGATTTATGGGTCGAGGTGAGAACCGTATGGGTTGTGGCGGAATAGGCGTTGGATTCCTTTACGGTATGAAAGATAAAGGCTATCGCAATAATGGCTGCAATTTGAGAAGCGTAATAGACGGTTCTTCTGATTTTTACGAGAGAAGTATATTTCCTTATTCTCTTTTTCAGTTTTTCGAGAGCCGACCGTGTGGATATAATCGGTTGCCACAGAGCCGTATTGTATAACCATAGGTCTCTTATTTCGGCAAAATATGCGAGATGCTTTTTGTCTTCTGCCAAATAACGGCGCAGTTCGGCGCATTCTTCCCGAGTAAGGGATTTATCCAGATACTTCGTTATGAGTTCGTCTATATGTCGGTTGTGTTTTTCCATGTGCTCCACTCTATAATTATCACAAACAAGAGTGGGCATACCCTACCTTAACGAGTGGGTATTAATATATTTTAACTATTCGGCTTGTGCTCGATGTAGACTGTGTCGTTATTGAAACGATAATCTATGGGGGCTATCGATTTGAGCGTTTGCAATATTTCTTTCAGCGGTTCTGTTCTGACCGTCAGCGTCATATAAACAGGGGTAGGGGAAGTGTTCGTACAGGTCATTGTTACGTTATACCATGCGCCTAATTTTTCTATGACTTCTGTCAATTCACAATTGCTCAATAATAGTTTTTCTTGTGCCCAAATGTGGTAGAGACTACTATCTTTTCGCGTATATATTTTCGTTTCTTTCGTCTTGCGGGAGTATGTGACTTGCTCGGCAGGTTGCAAAGTTATGGGAGGAACCGAGCTATTGGGAAAATAGACTTCTACATGCCCGTCAACCAATGCCGTTTCGATGATTTCGTCTCGTATGTAATTCTTGACGACAAAGCTGGTCCCGAGAACTTTTATATCCATATCGTTGGTTTCGACAACGAATGGTTGATCTTCTTTGTGGAAGACTTTGAAATAGGCCTGCCCGTTGAGCCGGACTTTTCTTTTTTTATCGGAAAACCGGCTGGGGTATGTCAATTTACTGCCTGAATTGAGCCAAACTACCGTGCTGTCGGGGAGGGTAATACAACCTTTGTTTCCGATTGCCATCTCTACGCAAGCGTATTGTTCGGGATTAGATTCTCTTGTGAAAAAGTAATACAAGCCTAATAGTATCACTATTATGGCTGCACATTGGGTAATGTAGTAGAGTGGTTTGCGGAATGTTTTGCCGCGGCGATTGTAGTTCTTGATTTTAGAACGGAAACGCTGTAATGCTTTTTCCGTATCTTCTTTCGGTGCGAGTATGGCTTGGGTCGATAGCCACAGTTCTTGTGCTTCTTTGAAATGTGTCTTATTTTCCTCCGAAAGTTCGATCCAACGGTATAACGCGATCTTTTCATCTTTCGAAGCCTCTCCTTCGAGATATTTCAAGATGAGTCTATCTATTTCTTTTATTTCGTTCTGTCCGTCCATACGAAGCAATTTATTTTTTTATTCGAATCCTGAAAACAGTAAGAAGAAAAAGGATAGCAATCCATTTTTTTTCAAATGATTTCTTAGTCCCGACAAGGCTTTTGTTATTTGTTTTTCAACGGTTTTAATGCTTATCCCCAGTCGCAAGGCAATGTCTTTGTTTTTCAAATTGAGGGAACGACTCATGATGAATATACGGTGGCATTGCTCGGGCAGAGATTCGACATAGGTTTTTATTTCCCGATCCAAATCTTTCAATAGTAGGGAATCTTCCTGATAAACGACGAACGATTGTAAGTAGTCGTCTATGAACTGGATATCGTTATCCGAATCGAAACTTATTTTGTCTTTTACGCGTTTGTCGTAAATATAGTTTCTCGATTTATTCAAAACCGATTTGAATAGATAGGCTTTCATCGGGAGGTCGAAATCTATCTCGTTACGCCGTAGCCATAATTCGAAGAATACGTCTTGTACAATATCTTCTGCCGCATCTTGGTTTTGAACGTAACGTAATGCATAGGCGCGCAATATCTGATAATATTGTGTAAATAGATTTTCAATATTATTACTCATATTGGCCGATTTTGTTTAGTTATCTCTTTCTTTATTTTGAATGGAGCATATGTAAACGAATGCAATATTACATAATTTTTCGCAACTATAATATTATATGGCGATTGTAAATGGCTGTTAAGTTATTTTAGATTGGTAGAAATTTTATGTTATTCTTTTCTATTTTGGGCGGAGTCGGTTATCCATAGAGTCATTGTATCTGAGACTTTATCTTTCGTGGTCGACTGCACAAGAATGGTGTTCTTTCCGAGAGGAAGCTCTATTTGTTCCCATTTGACGATGGCATATCGGTCGGGTTTTTGTTTTCCCATGCTTTTCCCGTTCACGAACAGTTCTACTTCTGGCAGGTTGGTAAATGCCATGAAATTTTGTTGAGCGGTCGGGCGCATGTCGCAACGTTTTTCGGCCAGATGTACCATAGGGTCGGTTTTGTTCCAGTTTGCCTTATAAAAGTAGAATGCGTCTTTTTTATATTTACGGTCGAATGTTACGAGTCCTTTATCATTAATTCCCGGACGGTCTCCTTCTCTTCGGTGAGCGGCTCCGAAGTCGAACATATTCCATATGAAGCTACCCCAGACAAAGGGCCGTTCATGAATAATTTTCCAGTTCTCGATATGATAGAATGTCTGCCAGTTTTCGGGATGCCACCAACCGGCCGGGTTCGGACGTTTTAAAGAATCCGATTGATGATAAATACTGGCTCCTGCTCCATATTCGCTGATTGCAATGCGCAACTGGGGGTATTGGTTGTGAGTCTGATCTAAAAATTTCGCCAAAGCGTCGGGCATACCTCCGTACCAACCGTCGTAGCGGTTCCAAGCGATACAGTCGGTAATGAAATTGAGTCCTCCGTTCTGGTTACTGGCAGAGGTTGTCAGGCGAGTGGGATCTTCCGAGTGTGCCAGTTCGTTCAGTTCGGTAATGTAAGTAACAGGATTATCTCCTCGTTCGGTCAATTCGTTGAATAATCCCCAAAAACAAATCGAGGGGTGATTGTAATTTTGGCGGATTAGTTCTTTCAATTGTTCTTCTCCGTTTTTCTTGAAAGCCTCGGAGTCGATAAATCCTTTGTCGGCATATCCTCCGGGGCCGATGAATGGGATTTCGGCCCATGTGATTATACCCGATTGATCCATTAGGTCGTACATGTATTCTGCTTGTTGGTAATGGGCTAACCGAACGGCGTTGACTCCCATTTCGAGCATCAGCTTGGTGTCTTCTTCGTGATGCATCGAGCGTAAGGCGTTGCCGATTTCCGCCCGGTCCTGATGCCGGCAAACTCCGTATAAAGGCAAATGTTTACCGTTCAAGAAAAAGCCATTGTCGGGATCTACACGATAGTATCGTATTCCCAAAGGTTGTATCACCTTATCCAATAATTTATCATTTTCCCATAGGGATATTTCGGCCCGATACATGAACGGGTCTTCACGACCATTCCATAAACGGGGATTCTGTATGGTGAAAGGAATGATGGCTTCTCCTTCGGAATGGGCGTTCAATGTGACATGTCGTTTTATTTCTTGTATAGTTTTATCATGGTCTTTGACGGTGACTTTCACATTTACTTGTTTCGTTGTGGCTGCATTGGATAATTTTACAGTCGCAACGATGTGGGCTTGTTTTTCGGTCACGGACTTTTGAGTAAGATATACTCCGGGAGAAGCGTAATCCAACAGCGATATACATGTCGGTTCTGTTATAATCAAACTGACATCGCGGTAAATTCCCCCGTAGAAGTTGAAGTCTCCGACCAGAGGCATTATATCGAATTGCTCGGCGTTGTTTACTCGCACGAGAATTTTGTTGTCTGTCCCGTATTCGACATCGTCGGTTATTTCAAAAGTAAAAGCGCTGTATCCGCCTCGGTGTTCGCCCCGGTATTTACCGTTGATAAAAAGGTCGGCTACGCTGTTGACGCCTTCGAAATATAAAAATAATCTTTTGCCTTTCCATTCGGGGGAAATGTACAGGTCTTTTTCATAATTGCCGATACCACGTTTGTAGTCTAATTTCCCAGATAGGGCATCCGGGGCATTCCATGTGTGCGGCAATGAGATTCGTTGAGTCGAATTTTTACCGACTTGGTGAGAAAAGCGAAACTGCCAGTTGTCGTTTAGAGACAAATACGAACGTTGAGCATTCGTTTGGAAAATACATAATGAGATAACTATTGTTATGAGCCATTTGATTCTCATGTGCGTTATTGTTTAAGGTTTTCGTTCGACGAATGCAAAGATAATAGATTATTCCTATTGCATAGAATTCGGTTTGTGCTATATAATATTAGAAATGTATCTTCGAGAAATAATTTTTGAATCCCTTCCAGTCTTTGATTTTTGCGTATTTGGGTATCATGCGAAAAATGGGTCACTATAAATTTTCCTCAGATAGTTTGGCAAATTTTATGACATTTTATAAATTCGCATATTGTCACATTAACCTTGTCTCGATATCTATGGGATTATTCGATTTGTTCAAGAAAGATCGCGGGTACGAAATCCATTCGCTCGAATTTTGCGAAGTGGGTAAAGACGGCAAACGCGATACCCGGCCAAGTAGCAAACACTATACCGACTCTCGCTATATTATGCCTGTGGTGAAGATGACATCGCGCATCGACCGCACCGTCAAGATAAAAGTACGCATTACCGAACCAAGCGGCAAAACTCATACCTACGACTTCGATGCCCCGTTAAAACCCGTTGAGAACATGTCGGCGCAATTTCCGTGGTGGGGGTCGGAAAAGCGAGACCATTTCACTGCGGTCGGTACATGGCGGTTCGATATTCTTGATGAAGAAGATCATGTGGTTATCAGTGCTCCGCTCGAAATAGCTCCGTTGGAAGACATTTGGGAAAGCATGGGTTGGATTCATATTGTCTCGAACCTTGAATTTCGTAATATCAACGGCAATGGTGAAGTGATCGATGATTGGAATACAGGCAACTTCGTGGAGCCCAAGTATATGCAAATGCGTTGCCGATGTACCTGCTATTCGGACGTTGTGCGCAAGGTTACTTACCATGTGGAGATCAAGAATGAAAGGACAGGCAAAATCAAAGCGTTCGACCACACAGTCACACTCAATCCCCGAGATGGATCCCAATGGTTGCAAATATGTGGCTGGGGCTCCGATTCCGGTACTTCTTATGCTCCCGGCACTCATACTTACACTCTTTACTATAAGAATCGAGAAATGGGTCGTGGGCGATTCGAGGTCGTGAAATCGCCTAAGCAGCGAGGCTGGATAGAACCTTTGGCATTGGTGCTTCATTTTTACAATACCGATGAAGAAGTGCAACAATGGGTTACTTATGATTGCGCATTGCACATCTACGAGGGAAAAATCATTGAACAGAAATCTTTCAAAGCCAATACATACAAAAGGCTATTAGCCGGATTCCAGTGGCGCTCGCTTGAAAAAGGACATTCATTGAAATTGATATTCAAGTTCTATATGGAGGGTAACTTAGTTTATACCAGTGTTCAAGATGCAGTCACTAATGAACCGGACTCGAAAGATATTTTTCAACAAGATTTCGAAGTATCCAGTTCCATGAGGCTGGAAGGTCCGAACGGTATAACAAGCCCATTCCCAGCCGGGCGTTACGAAGTGGAGCTGTACCTCAAAACCGAAGAACTCGACGAGCATTTTGTGATGCGGCGTACATTAGATGTGAGGTAGATTATTGTTGCTTCTTTTCTGCAAAAGAAAAGGTGGGTAAAAGGAAGCCCCCGATTTTTCCCATAAGATAGATAATCTTTACCAGAATTTTTGTAGAACTAACCCCTCCGTCACTACGTGCCACCTCCCCTATATTTTGCGTTGCAAAACACCCCGTAATGCTATGGGGCACGGCAGAGGAGGAGTTTTGCGACACTCTTTTATCGTGTAATTTTGCCGGTAAGGCGAGAAAGCTTTCCCCTTCACCCTTGTGTTGCGAAGCGGTATAGAGGAGAGACAGAGGAGCGGTGGAGACGAAGAGAGGGGTTAGAAAGAGGCATATAGGATTTTTTAGAACTAATCCCTCCGTCACTGCGTGCCACCTCCCCCTATATTTTGCGTTACAAAACACCCCGTAATGCTACGGGGCACGGCAGAGGAGGAGTTTTGTGATGTTATCATGAGGTTTTGCAGGTGGGGACCGAAAGTATTTTGCATGTTCGTTTTGTCCTGTACTCGCCTTATGCTATCTTTGGGGAAAATAACTTGGATAATACAGTATGACGATGAAACGCGAAAAGTATATTCCGGCTCCGACGGATACCAGCCGGGAAAAACTACCGGAGGAACTTATGGAGTTGGTCGAGGTAATGGCGAAAAATGTTCATGAGGTATGGTCGCAATCTCGTTTGTCCGAAGGGTGGACTTACGGAGCGCGACGGGACGATGAGAAGAAGACGCATCCCTGTCTCGTGCCTTATGAGGAATTACCCGAAATAGAAAAGGATTACGATCGCAACACAGCGATAGGGACGCTTAAACTGATACAAGCGTTGGGATTCGATATTGTGAAGAAGAGATGAAAAGACTAAAAGAATTTTTCGGGGCGATGAAGGATTTTTTCAGACACCCGGTTATCGGTATAGACCGGATTTTGTCATCGGGTATCAAATGGCAATTGCTTTTTTTACTGGGTGTTATCGTTGCTGCTATTCTTTTGTTCATCGTAATCGAATGGCTTACAGGCAGTATTCTTACTATTAAGGAGAACGACCCACGTAATATTTTTGTTGATGTCTATTATCATTTTGCCGATCCCGGCAATCAGTATGTCGTCGAAGGGACATGGAATCGATTCCTTGCATTCCTTATTTCGATCACCGGGTCTGCACTGATGGGCGGTTTGCTCATCTCTATTTTCTCGAATATTATCGACCGCCGGGTAGAGCGTGCGAGGGAGGGTCAGATAGGCTATAAATTTAGGAATCATTATGTGATTATAGGGTTCGATAAGATGGCTATCGGGCTTATCAAACAGTTGTATCAAAAGAGTGTGGCCGAACAGTCGGATCATACGCCTTATTTGTTTGTCATTCAGACTTCGGGTAGCGTCGATTCTGCCCGTCACGAGTTGTTGTCCAAACTTGATGCCTCTATCGACCGTCGTACGATAATTTTGCACGGGGGCCGCGATTCGCGGGAAGATTTGGAGAAACTGTATTTGCCGGATTGCAAGGAGATATTTTTGTTGGGCGAGGAGAATGAAACCGATCATGACTCGATCAATATCGAATGTGCGGCTCTCATTAATAGGATTTTGCGGGAAAAGAACGCAATAGGAAAAGAGCCCCGGGATATAGAGGAGCTGCGTATGTTGGTAGCGCAAATACAGGGCCGTTGTAAAAAATGTAATGTGCTTTTCGAAGCTCAATCGACCTTTGCCGTATTTCAACGGTATGATATAGAATCTATATTCCAACTTCCGAAGAAGACTGAGAAGCAATGGCTGGTGCATTTCCAAAAAAAATATAAAGACGGTGCGGAGAATGAAAAATTATTGAAATTAATGCTGACTTTCAATCGATTGAGCGAAAGGCTTATCGATTTTCTGCCGTTTAATTTTTATGAAACTTGGGCGGAGAAGGTGTTGGTGCGAGGCCTGTATACTCCGCATGACAAAGGTTCGGAAGTCATACGTTATGTACCTATCGACGGTGACGGAATCGGTTATGACAGCAACCGATACGTCCATCTCGTCATTGTGGGAATGACCAGCATGGGAATCGCCATGGGGGTGAAAGCCGCTCATATCGCCCATTATCCCAATTTCCTTCGAGACCGGAGTAAACGGACTCGAATCTCTTTTATCGACATGAATGCCGACACCGAGTTCGATCGGTTGCGGGGCAGATACAACTCTTTGTTCGACATGTGCGACTATCGAGTTATCGATACGGTAGAGCCAGCTAAGAGTTATGCCAACCCGAATACCGATGATAAGTTTACCGACATAGAGTTTGAATTTATCAAAGGTTCTGTCGAGAGCCGTCCGATACAAGAGTTGCTACAACATTGGGCAGAGGAGGAAGACGGACGGTTGTTGACTATCGCTATCTGTTTCGAAATTCCTCAAAAGAGTATCGCTACGGCACTTTATATGCCTCGGCTCGTGTATGAAAAGGCTCATTCGATACTCGTGCGTCAGAATGTTTCCTGCTCGACCATCGAATTGATACGAAAAGCTCATCAATACGGTAAATTGAGGGCGTTCGGCATGTTGGACGAGTGCTATGACATAGACGACGATTGCATGAAACGGGTACGGCGGATAAACTTTATTTATCATAAAATAACTCCCGAACAGCCTTTCCCGCAAACATTGAACGATATCGAGGCAAGGGCATTGTGGGAAGAATTGTCTACCGTGCATCGTTGGTCGAATGTTTACAATGCCCACTCTATTCCTTCCAAGCGAAGAAGTTTCGGAAAATCGGAACCTGAAAATCTCGATGAAGATACTGCTTTGATCGAGATGATGGCAGAAGTGGAACACAATCGTTGGAATATGGAGAAACTGATTATGGGGTATCGTCCTACAACTTCCGGAGAAGACGAGGAGATACAACGATTGGGCAAGGAACGGAAAAGAAAGATAGAGCGTGAATCTTTTGCCCATACTTATATCAAACCGTATGAAGCATTGAGCGAATCGGTTAAGGATTACGATCGATTGATTATGAAATATTTGTGGAGGGTATAATCATTTTTTGTCATTGGTGATTATGGAAAAAGTCCTGCGAGATTACCGTTCCCGACTTCAAGCTAACAGCCGGGAAACGGAGCGGATAAAAATGTATATTCGTATCATTGCTTTTCTTCGTCTTTCGGTAGTCGTTGTTGCGACATTGATCGTGTATTTGTTTAGAAATGAGGGTGTAGAGGTGTGGGGCACAACCGTATTGATAGGAATCGTTCTGTTCCTGTCGTTGGCCCAGGTGCACGATCGCTGGTTTCGGAAAAAAGAATTTGTCGATTGTCGGGACCGGATTATTCATAGGGAATTGTCCTTGTTGGAATATCGTTTCGACGGAATCGACGGGGGCAGTGAATTCATCGACCCTTCCCATGATTATAGCTTCGACCTCGACCTTTTCGGCGAGAGGTCCTTCTTCGCCTATATCAATCGCACAGCGACGACAGTAGGGCGAGTCGCGTTGTCCCGGGAGTTGCTTCACCCCGATTTGAAAACTGCGTCTATTCGGGAGAGGCAGGAGGCTGTCGAGGAAATGTCCTGCCATACGGATTTCAGGATAGATTTTCAATCATACGGGGGCTGTTCGGGAGAGAGCCGGGTAGATACCGAGGCTATCGAACGGCTTGCCGGAATGCCTCGGTTCGGAACGGGGCGGATTGTGCGTTGGCTGGTTTATGCGGTTCCTGCGGTTTATCTTGCCTTATTCGCTTTATGGTTAACGGGAATGGTCGCAGGGAATGTGATCGTGGCGGTTTTCATTTTTTTGTTGGTTTTGTCCGGTCTATTTGCCAAACGGGTAACCCGCATACAAGAACAGCTCAACCGGACGCTTCAATCGCTTTCTCGTTATTCACGTCTGTTCGAGATGATGGAGCGGACGCGATTCCGGTGCAAGCCATTGAGTGAGTTACAAAGCCGGTGTGTTGACAGCAACGGCTCTGTCTCGCAGAGGGTGTCCCGTTTACGGCATTTGCTCAGCAATCTCGACCAACGCTACAATTTCGTAGGATTCGCCTTGTTGAACGGATTTCTGCTTTGGGATTTGCGGCAAATCAACGCGCTCGACCGATGGCTGTGTGACAATCGTGAAAAAATAACGCAATGGATAGATGTATTGTCGCGGTTCGACGTATATGTCTCGTTAGGAACTTTTCGATACAATCACCCCGACTATGTATTTCCCGATATACGGGAAGATCGCACCCCGGTTATGCAGGCCGAAGCTCTGGGACACCCGCTTATCCCGAGAGAGAAGCGCGTCTGTAACGATGTTGCGCCCATGAACGAGGCTTCTTTCCAGATTATCACCGGAGCCAATATGGCCGGGAAGAGTACGTTTTTGAGGACTATCGGAATCAATTATTTACTCGGCTGCATGGGCGCTCCCGTTTGTGCCGATAGCATGACTTTTACTCCGTTGCCTTTGTTTACCGGATTGCGGGCCTCTGATTCTCTTGCCGATAACGAGTCTTACTTTTTTGCCGAATTGAAACGTTTGCAGCAAATCGTTTTGCGTTTACGTCGTGGGGAGAAATTATTTATTATTCTCGACGAGATACTGCGGGGAACCAACTCGGTCGATAAGCAGACCGGTTCGCTTGCTCTTATCCGTCAGTTGGTCGGGGCCGGAGCAACGGGAATTATCGCTACTCATGATTTGGCTTTGGGCAAACTTGCCGATAGTCTGCCCGGAAAAGTCGGCAATTATCGCTTCGAGGCAGCTATACAAGGAGACGAACTTACTTTTTCTTATCGGTTACAGCCGGGTATAGCCGAAAATATGAACGCCTGTTTTCTCATGAGAAAAATGGGTATTATTCCCTCTGACTCTTCTGAAAACGATTGAATGGCGATATAATTATTTTGAGCCGTTACAAATAAATTTGCTATTGCTTACATAAAGAAAAAAAATTATCTTTGCAACGCTGAAAAGAGCGTAAAAATACTCATCAAATAAAAAGAGCGAATTATGGTTTATTCACACGAAGTAGAACACATGTGTGTTGTAAAGAAAGGTCCTAATCACGGACCGGCTCCTATCCCCGAAGAGGGAAAATGGGTGAAGGCAAAAGAAGTGATTGATATTTCGGGCTTGACTCATGGTATCGGTTGGTGTGCTCCTCAACAGGGTGCATGTAAACTGACGTTGAATGTAAAGAACGGTGTTATTCAAGAGGCATTGGTAGAGACTATCGGTTGTTCGGGTATGACCCACTCGGCCGCTATGGCATCGGAAATCCTTCCGGGTAAAACTATTTTGGAAGCTCTGAATACCGACCTCGTTTGTGATGCCATCAATACGGCTATGCGCGAGTTATTCCTGCAAATCGTTTACGGGCGTACTCAATCGGCTTTCTCGGAAGGCGGTTTGATGATCGGTGCAGGTCTCGAAGACCTCGGTAAAGGATTGCGCAGCCAAGTAGGTACGTTGTACGGTACATTGGCCAAAGGTCCTCGTTATCTTGAAATGGCAGAGGGTTATATAAAAACTCTTGCTCTTGATGAAAACGATGAAATCTGCGGATATGAATTTGTTCACATGGGTAAATTCATGGACGAAATCAAGAAAGGAACCGATGCCAACGAGGCATTGAAGAAGGTAACCGGAACTTACGGACGTTTCACCAAAGAGGCCGGTGCAGTGAAATATATAGATCCCCGTCACGAATAAAATAAGGAGGAAGTTACTATGATTAGAGAAGTGAAATTTGAAAGTCAAGACCGTCGTATCAAGCAAATTCTTGCCGCTTTGAACGCTAACGGTATTAAAGATATTGAAGAGGCTAACGCTATCTGCGAATCTTATGGACTCGATCCTTATAAAACTTGTGAAGAGACACAACCTATTTGTTTCGAGAATGCAAAATGGGCTTACGTGGTAGGTGCTGCTATCGCTTTGAAGAAAGGTTGTAAGAATGCTGCTGATGCAGCCGAAGCTATCGGTATCGGTTTGCAGTCGTTCTGTATTCCCGGTTCGGTAGCCGATGACCGCAAAGTGGGTCTCGGACATGGAAATTTGGCCGCTCGTTTGCTTCGCGAAGAGACGAAATGTTTTGCATTCCTTGCCGGCCACGAGTCGTTCGCCGCAGCCGAGGGCGCTATCAAAATTGCCGCTAAGGCCGATAAAGTGCGCAAGGAACCTTTGCGTTGTATTTTGAACGGTCTGGGTAAAGATGCTGCTCAAATCATTTCGCGTATCAATGGATTTACCTACGTTCAAACACAATTCGACTATTATACGGGCGAGTTGAAGGTAGTTCGTGAAATAGCTTATTCCAAAGGTGAACGTGCCAAAGTAAAATGTTATGGAGCCGATGATGTGCGCGAAGGCGTGGCTATCATGTGGCACGAAGGTGTAGACGTATCTATCACGGGTAACTCTACGAACCCTACCCGTTTCCAACACCCCGTAGCCGGTACTTACAAGAAAGAGTGCGTAGAGAAGGGTAAGAAATATTTCTCGGTAGCTTCCGGTGGCGGTACGGGTCGTACTTTGCACCCCGACAACATGGCTGCCGGTCCTGCTTCTTACGGTATGACCGATACAATGGGTCGTATGCACAGCGATGCTCAGTTTGCCGGGTCTTCGTCAGTTCCTGCTCACGTAGAAATGATGGGATTCCTCGGTATCGGTAATAACCCTATGGTGGGTTGCACCGTGGCTTGTGCTGTCGATGTAGCTCAGGCTTTGAGTAAGTAATCATTTGTATCTTATTATGTATAAGCATCTGTGGCCGTTTGGTCGCAGGTGCTTTTTGTTTTCTCCCCGATGTTTTCCTTTTTCGTTTTCTCCCATAGGCCGGAGTATTTTAGCCGGAAATGTTCTTTTAGCGGATAAGAGAAGAGGTTAAATGTCCAATATAAATCGGCAGATGAGAGGCTGTTTTTAACCCCTCCGTCACTACATGCCACCTCCCCTATATTTTGCATTACAAAACACAGGGGAGGAGTTTTAAATGTCTCCGATAGTGAAAACAGAAATACTCCATAAAGCTACGGGGCACGGCAATGGAGGAGTTTAAAATATTTGAAGCGACACTTTCAAACCTCTCCCCCTGTGCCGCATAGCGGTATAGGGGGAGTGCCCATCGGGCGAGGGGGTTAGTTCTACAAAAAAATCCTATGTGCTTCTTTTTTAACCCCTCTCTTCGTCGCTGCCGCTCCTCTGTCTCTCCCCTATATTGCTGCGCAACTTCCCGTAAGGCTACGGGACACGGCAGGGGAGAAGGGGGGAATACTCACAAAGAACCGAAAAGATAAAAAGACCGTTCAAAGCAACACATTTAATCCTTTCCCTCTGTATCGCAACAATCGATATAGGAGGGAGTGCCCGTAGGGCGAAGGGGCTGAAACAAAACCTGCAAGAATCTCAATGACAAAATCCGGGCGAGCGTTGCTTTATACCTTGAAATAAATAATTACTTCGATAGCCGTAGATACGATGATGCGCTACGTGTCGACTCTACTGTCAAATCGTGGGTTCTTGCTGGCTTTATTATAGGATTATTGGTAGTTGCATTCTATGTATTTTGGTATTCTATAATCTGTCTCGAAGAATGTCAAATTCGGACAAAATGATTCTGCAATTATGTCATTAAAGAGGTTGTATTGTCTTGGTTTTTATTTTTAGGTTATGATAAAGTCTTATTATTATGTGATGGTATAATTTTTGTATATTATCGATATGTAATGAAAATGAGTATTAACATATAAAAAATAAACCATTATGATTTCACAGAAATTACAAGAAGCCATTAACGTTCAGATTGCGGCTGAAATGTGGTCGTCGAATCTTTATTTATCGATGTCGTTTTATTTCAAAAAATTGGGATATGACGGATTTGCCAATTGGATGAGAAAACAGTCTCAGGAAGAGTTGGAGCATGCTTACGACTTGGCCGATTATGTATCGAAGCGCGGCGGTGTAGCCAAAGTAGATAAGATAGATGTCGTTCCTCAGGAATGGGAGAGTGTGCTCGATGCTTTTGAAAATGTTTATAAACACGAGTGCCATGTATCTTCTCTTATCGACGAGTTGGTAAATGTCGCTTCTTCCGAAAAGGATAAGGCTTCGCAAGATTTTCTCTGGGGCTATGTGCGCGAGCAGGTAGAAGAAGAGGCCACGGCTTTGGGCATTGTCGAGAAGTTGAAACGTTGTAAAGACGAAGCCAGTATTTTGTATATGGACGAGAAACTGGGTGAGAGGTAATTGTCAAGGATTATTTCTTATAAGTGATTGAAAAAGGGACTTTGGAAGAATTGTTTTTTCCGAGGTTCTTTTTTTGTATATTCGGTATCGATTGGGTAAACTATTTGTACGATGAGAAAATTGCTTTGTCCGCAGTGTAAGGTGTCTTCGATGTATGTGAAGAACGGTAAGGGGGAGCGTAGGGCGGTGTATGTGACCGATGGAGGGGTAGTCGTTGCCCGCAAAGAGGGCGAGACTCTCGATGGTTTCGATCTTGAAACAGTTTATTGTATGGGTTGCTCTTGGAGCGGGTCCCCCAAACGTATGGTGAAAATGTGATTTGTCCGATATGAATCGGTTGATGAGGGGCTGTTTTCAACCCCTCCGTCACTACGTGCCACCTCCCCTATATGGCTGGCGTCACACAGGGGAGGAGTTTTAAATGTCTCCGATAGTGAAACAGAAATACCCCATAAAGCTACGGGGCACGGCAATGGAGGAGTTTAAAATTTTCGAAGCGACACTTTTCAACCTCTCCCCCTGTGCCGCGCAGTGGTATAGGGGGAGTGCCCATCGGGCGAGGGGGTTAAATGATCAATATAAACCGGCTGATGAGAGGCTGTTTTCAACCCCTCCGTCACTACGTGCCACCTCCCCTATATGGCTGGCGTCACACAGGGGAGGAGTTTTAAATGTCTCCGATAGTGAAACAGAAATACCCCATAAAGCTACGGGGCACGGCAATGGAGGAGTTTAAAATTTTCGAAGCGACACTTTTCAACCTCTCCCCCTGTGCCGCGCAGTGGTATAGGGGGAGTGCCCATCGGGCGAGGGGGTTAAATGATCAATATAAACCGGCTGATGAGAGGCTGTTTTCAACCCCTCCGTCACTACGTGCCACCTCCCCTATATGGCTGGCGTCACACAGGGGAGGAGTTTTAAATGTCTCCGATAGTGAAACAGAAATACCCCATAAAGCTACGGGGCACGGCAATGGAGGAGTTTAAAATATTTGAAGCGCATTTTAGCTCTCTCCCCCTGTGCCGCGTAGCGGTATAGGGGGAGTGCCCATCGGGCGAGGGGGTTAAATGTCCAATATAAACCGGCTAATGAGATGCCGTTTTCAACCCTTCCGTCACTACGTGCTACCTCCTCTGCCCCCCCGTAGCATTGGGGTGTCGAGTAACAATAGGGGGCGTGGTAGAGGAGAAAGAATTTGTCAAGGTAGGGAGAGCGGGGGAATTTTGTTCTTGTCTCCGGCGACGGCTATGTAGAATTGTGAGGGGACGAGATATTTTTGTGCTGCCGATAGTAGATCGCCGGGTGACAGTTGCCGTATGGCTTCGTCTTGCTGCGCAAAATATTCGACTGGGAGATCGTTGGCTTTCAATGAAAGGTAGTAGTCCGCTATGGAAAAGGGGGAGTCGAGGGTACGAGCCATGTCTCCTCTCAGGTAGTTTTGTACGGTGATGAACTCGTCGGTCGGGACGGGCTCGTTTCTGAGTCGATCTATTTCGACGAAGACTTCGTCGATGAGCGGGCGGGTGAATTCGGTTCCGGTTTGGGTTGATATGGTTAAATAGCTTCCGTATCGCATGGCGGCGATAGAGGAAGATATGCCATAGGTATAGCCCTTTTCTTCCCGTATGTTGGACATGAGTCTGCTGCCGAAATATCCGCCGAGTATAGTGCAGAGCAGTTTCAGGGCGAAGAAATCGGGGTTTTCCCGGCCGATGACCGGCAGTCCCATTCGGATTCCGGATTGGAGGGCGTTTTCTTTGTGGGTGACTATTATCGGATTTTCGGTACGATGTATGGGGAAAGCGGGGATTATCGCAGAATCGACAGAGGGTACATTCCATGTGTGGCCGAAGTGGAGTTCCAAATTATCGAGAAGTTTCCCGGTGATTTTTCCGGCGATGAAGATACGACATTTCCCGGGAGCGATGTGCTGCCGATGGTAGTCTCGGAGGTCTTCGGTTGTGATATGGTTTATATGGTCGGGGGTGACAGCCCGTCCGTAAGGGTGCTTGTCCCCGAAAATCATAGAGAGAAAAGTCTCGGAGGCGAGGACGTCTACTTTTTCTTTCTGAACGAGCAGTTGTTGGAGACGCCGTTCTTTGAGCCGGGTGAATTCTTTTTCCGGGAAATCGGGCCGTATAACGATGTCTGCCAGTAGAGATAGGCAGGTGTCGAGATGCCGATTGAGCGTGTAGAGCGTGACATAGAGATAGTGACTCGATGCGGAGGTTTGCAACCATGCTCCGTGGTAGTCGAATGATTCGGCTATCTCTTCCGAGCTTTTGCCCGCAGCGCCTTCTTTGAGCATCAACAGGGTGAGGGCGGCTGTACCCGGTTTCTGTTCGGTATAGTAACCTCCTTCGAACATAAGGTCTATGCGGCACACGTCTTCGTCACCTCGATTACAAGCGATGATTTCGATGCCGTTCGATAAAGCATGGATGCCGGGTGCGGGCAGGGATAGGGGCGGAAATGTTCCGACAGGCGGAGTCGTTGTTCGGTCTAACGTCATAATTTTCAGAGTAGAGTGAGTGCTTTTTGTAAATCATCGGGGGTATCTATACCGATTGTTTCTTGTGTGGTGATGCCCACTTTAATCGTATAGCCGTTTTGCAGCCACCGGAGTTGTTCGAGCGATTCGGCGATTTCGAGCGACGACTGGGGCAGCCGGGTGATCTGGGACAATATGTCGGCTCTGTATCCATACATGCCGATGTGTTTGTAGTAAACGTGTTTATCGGGCCATTGTTCGGGGGATATATTTCTCATATAGGGAATTATCGAACGGCTGAAATAGAGTGCTTCGTTTTTGTCGTTGAGAATGACCTTCGGAGAGTTGGGATTGGCGAGGGCCTCGTAACCTTCGGTTGCCTCGAAGGGGCGCACGAGGGTCGCTATCTGGGTTTGAGGCGAATCGAAGCAAGCGATGAGGCTCTCGATCTGTTCGGGTTTGATAAATGGTTCGTCTCCTTGAATGTTGATGATTACGTCTTCGTTTCCGCCCAGACGATTGTAGGCTTCGAAGCAACGATCTGTTCCACTACGGTGTTCGGCCGATGTCATGACAACGTTCCCGCCGAAAGATTCCACGGCGTTGAATATTCGGTCGTCGTCAGTGGCGACACATACATTGTCGAGGATTTTGCGGACTTGCTCGTAGACCCGTTGAATCATATATTTCCCTTTCATGTCGGCCAGCGGTTTCCCGGGGAATCGGGTAGAGGCGTAGCGAGCCGGAATAATACCGATGAATTTCATATTGAATTTCTTATAACGTTTTTTTATTTGATTTCGATCACATAAAGCTGCGCGTTTTCGTATTTGACAACTTTTATACCCGCTCCTTTTTCGATGTATCCGTGAAGGGCTACGGCGTCGAACTGTCTGTCGCCGATGGTTACTTTCCCGGAGGGTCGGAGTATGGTTGCCGCGAGTCCTTCTTTTCCGATATATTCTTGTAATTCGGAGGGAACTCCGATGTATCCTTTTTCTGTGGCTTGATCCGCTTGAAGGGCTAAACGTCCGAGTGGGCCTTTACTGCCGATTTTTTGGAAAAACCAAAAGAGTAAAGCTACGGAAATAATGACTCCCGAGATGACAGTTATTATTCCTTTGCTGATGTCGGCGGCAGATACGAAGTCGAAATCGAAATTGACATTCCCGACTAATGCCAAAATGAGTGCTCCTAATATCAGAATGGAGCCCGAAATGCCGGCTATACCGAAGCCGGGGATAACGAGAAATTCGAAAATGAGCAGAATGATGCCGATGACGAAAAGCAGTATTTCCCAATTTGCGGCTAATCCGTCGATGTAAAGCGGAGTGAAATAAAGTACGGCTGCGGTACAGGCAATGGCCGAGGGCAATCCTATGCCCGGTGTTTTCAGTTCCATGAAGATACCGCCGAATATGAGCGTTACCATGAGAGCCTGAAAGGCGGGGTGAGTGAGAAAACCGGCGATATCGTCGAAGAGCGAGGGTTTGAATTCTTGTAAAGTATAAGTCTCGTACCGGAGTTTTTGCGAAATGATCTCGTCAACGTTATCGACTATGCCTTCGCAATATTTTTGGGCGATGGCCTCGTTTGCCGTAAGGGTGAGTACTTTGCCCGAATCGCAAAGATTGGGGACGATTACTCTTTCGTCGACCATAGCTTCGGCTATGAGCGGATTGCGCCGCCAGTTTCCCGATTCGTCTTTTCCGTGTGACTCGGCCGTCGCCCGCATGGTCGCCCGCATGTATGACTGGTATTTGTCGGGCATGGCGGCTCCGGTTTCATTGACTACCGTAGTGGCTCCCATGCTTGCGCTGCTGCGCATATAGATACTGTCGCAGGCTATGGCGATGAGTGCTCCTGCCGATGCGGCATTGTTGTCGACGAAAGCATAGACGGGAATGGGTGCATTGAGTATAGCCGTTCTCATGGAATCGGCGTGAACGACAGTTCCCCCGTAGGTGTTCAGCCGTAGTATGACGGCTTTTGCATTTTGTTCTTGGGCTTGGTGTAAACCGGCTCTTAAATATCGCCAAGTCGTACTCCCGATTTCTTTGGTTATATCTATTTGATAAACAGTGTTTTGTGAGTTCGATACAAAATACTGGAAAAATAATATGAGAAAAAAGATATATTTGTGAAACTTTTTCATGAACCTATGTGTTTAATATTAAGAAGCACAATTAAAAAAGATAAGAAATATGTTACAAAGTAAATAAAAAATAATCAGAACAATATTATGGGATTGTATTTTGCGAAAACAGATTTTTTTTGAGCCCCTTTGAAATAGCTGAATGTTTCGAAGACGTTTAGGAGAATGTAGAAATTTCAGATTGTAGTAGTTAGTATGAGTAGATTTTCGATGCATTTTCGTAATACAAAGTAGTAGTATAAGTAGTAAACAAGAATTACAAAATCATCAAAATTTTCAATTATGAACTCTCTAAAATTTCAAGATAGATTGTTAGGTCTCCAAGACAATTTGCTAAACTTCGCTTATATGCTTACCGCAAACCGGGAAGAAGCGAAAGATTTGCTTCAAGATACGACTCTTAAAGCTCTCGACAACGAAGATAAATATATCGACAATGTCAATTTCAAAGGTTGGGTGTTTACCATCATGCGAAATATTTTTATCAATAATTATCGCAGGGTTGTACGGAACCAAACTATTATAGACCAGACAGAAGATCTGTATCACTTGAACTTGCCCCAAGACTCGGGATTCGCGTCGCCGGAAGGTTCTTTTACGGTGAAGGAGATTACAACGGCTATCAATAGTTTCAGCGAGGAGTATCGGATACCGTTTTCTATGCATGTGGCAGGGTATAAATATCACGAGATTGCCGAAAAAATGGATTTGCCTTTGGGCACGGTAAAAAGCCGAATCTTTTTTGCCCGTCAACGTTTGCAGGAGATGCTGAAAGATTATAAATAAAGTATAGCCGAATTGTTTTTAGGCTCATTCGAAGTGTTCCTCATAGAAAGCCCTCATAAATCCTATATGATTTATGAGGGCTTTGGATTTTCCGGGAAAGGCGGAATAGCCATACTTTTTTGTCTTTTTCTTTAACCCCTCCGTCCTTCGGACACCTCCCCTATATTTTGCGTTGCAAAAACACCCCGCAATGCTGCGGGACATGGCAAGGGAGGAGGGCGTTGGTGTTCAGTATTTTAGCTTTACCGTTTATTTTCACTCCTTCTTTTTTCTACGGGTACTTTCCCTATCGGCAGGGGGAGGATTGACATGTTATTTTTGATATTCTTTTCAACCCCCTCGTCCTGCGGGCACTCCCCCTATATTCCTTTCAGGAACACAGAGGGAGAGAGATATGCCTCACTCTGTTCTCGTTATCGAAGGTATTAGCCCTTCTCCCCTGCCGTGTCCCGTAGCCTTACGGGAAGTTGTGTTAGCAATAGGGGAGACCCACAGAACTTTGTTCTGCGGAGAGGGGTTCGCTGATTGTTTATTTGTGATTTACCTGAGTTTCTCTTCGAGAAGATCGGAGAGGATATGGATATTCTTTTCATTATCGTACGCTTTCAGCAGCTGTATTCGTTCGGTGCGTTTGGCTTGGTCGAAAGGTTCGTTTAAGGCGGTTTCGACAGCGCGAGCCATAGCCTGAGGTGTATCGGCAATGAGGCAGGCTTTGTCCAAGCCTGTGCCGAATAGCATTTTGCTGTTTACGATACAGTGTCCTCCGTGAAAGAGGGCATTCAATAGTTTCAGTTTTAATCCCGTGGGTTGGAATGTGACGAGCAGGTTGGCTGCCGCTTTTTCAATAAGGTGGTTCATTTGTTCTTCCGAGGGATTGGCGATGAGTTGTGCGCCGGGTGTCCGTTCGACCAGCCGAACGAGTGTTTCCGGGGGATTTTTTCCGGCGAATATCCATGATGTGCCTTGTGTGAGCGGGACGACTTGCCGTAACAGGTATTCGGCGGCTTCGATGTTCTCTTCGACCGAAAGGTTTCCGTGATAAAGGATATAGTTCTCCTTCGGGTCGGCAGGGGCTACTTCGGTGTATGCGTGAAAGGCGGGAAGCAGCGACACCGGAATTTGCGGGTATCTCGACGAGAAATAACAGCGGTCGCTCTCGGAGATCGCTAAAATGGCATCGGCATGCAGGAGTATCTTTTCGTATTTTTCCAATTTGACAGCTTCGAGTTCGTAGTAGAATTTTTTCCACCCTGATGTCTTGCGGAATAATTCTTTGTAATATTCGTGCTCGATGTTGTGCATTCGGACTAATTTGACACGGTCTTTCAGCCGTTTGTCGGATAGAAAGGCGCAGCAATGCAGACCTTCGAACAGTATGGGGGCATTGTCGGAAAGCAGATCGTCGAGAAGTTTTGAACAATGGCGACTGGAAACAATATAAGGGATATGCGAAAGCTGGCGGATAACAGACCGGTGGCGCGGATAGTAAGAGACTCTGGCGGCTACTTCGTTCAGTTGTTCGGCTCTACTCCGGTCGTATTGGAATGTGTGTAGCCATGTCTCGTAGCCCATATTTTTTAACGCTTTCAACTTATAGTAAATATCGATAACTCCTCCATAGTCCGGTGGAAAAGGGACTTGCAGAGAAACGACATGGAAACGTCGGGAGGGAGACGGAGACAAACTCATGGGAAATTAGAATTTGTATCCGAGACCAATGGAGATATTAGCCTGATTGAAGTCGTTTATGAAAATATATTTTCCCTCTATATGTAGGTTTAGGTGGCGAGAGATGTTCATTTCGAATCCGGCTCCGGCGTTTATTCCGAATTTATTTCGGGTATTGGAGAGTTCTTTATCGTTTTGTAACGCATTTCCCCTCCAACTTTGAAACGCGATACCGGCTAAGGGATATACCGAGAATCGACCGGCGAAAGGAATGAGGTAATGAATGTTCCCGTTGATTTCCCATTCGTTGAGGTCGTGGTGCGAGAATGTGTAGTTGACCGACGGCACTACTCGCCAGTTTTTTGCAAAGGGGAGATGCATGAAAACTCCTGCTTGTACGTTTTCTGTATCGAACATGTATCCGGCTGATATGCCTAAGCACTTCGTATTGTAATTTTGTGCTTGGACGGTGGTGGCGGAAAGCAGCCCCATGAATATAAAAAGTCCTATTATTTTTTTCATATCCAAAAGTTTGAGGGACAAATATACGGTATCTTTCTGTTAATATGTAGTCGATGAAGTTATTTTTAGGATAGTATGGCTTTAAATGTGAAAAATGTTTTTGATATAGTCCTTATTGTTAAGAAGATATTAGAAATTGTTTTAATTTTTGAAGAGAGGATTTTCGTACGGGGAGTTTGAAATTGCGGTAGAGTTTGTAATCCTTAGTAATGAATATCGTTTTGTTGTATATGAGGCTGTGCTGTTTGTGTTGCTTTTTTCTATGGGATTGACTTTTACAGCTTCTACGACTTTGGACATGGATTGTGAGCGAGCCAATTCGGGAACGGCCTCTGCGTTGTTCGGAGCAGCAGGTTTTGCTTTTGGAGGTATCGTTTCTCTGTTGGTGGGATTGGGCGATATCCTTTCTACTACGGGTCTGATATTTTTCGTTTGCTCGGTGTGTTCTCTTTGTTTTTCCGTTTTGGCTATGAACCAGACACGTATGAACTTATGGGGGAGTTTCAAATGTAAGATGGGGCCTGCTGCTAGGTTTTTCTTTTTGAGGCGAGAGAAATAAAAATGGGTAATAAAAGTAGTGATCGTAATTAACAGAAATGTATAAATCCCCCGCTCTTTTTCAAGGCGGGGGATTTTGTGTAGGACTATATCTTTATAATTCAAAAAGATGAGTTGGGATAATTTAGCATTTTATTTTTTGATGACTTTCACGGCTTTACCATCGTTCACTTTTACAAAATACATACCGCCAGCAAGATCGGAAAGGTCGAGAGAAATAGTTGTCGTACCTACATGGGCTTGTCTCATTACCAGAGAACCGGCTATATTATATATTTCGACCGTTTCGATTGTATTTTGAGCAGATATCGTAATGATTCCCGTCGTGGGGTTGGGCGATATACGTGAAATGCTTACTGCATTTTCTATGCCTGTATATATATTGTTCAATACCAATGATTTCTTTGCGGGTGTCACACAACTGTTGTCACTGGTAGGCATAGCCCATACGGCTAATCTTTCACCGGCATTGGATACCGCATATAAGTTCCCGGCATAGTCGAATTCGAAATCATTAACATAACCGCCCATTTCGGCAATTTCTTTTCGGAATTTTTCCGTGACAGAAGGTATTCCCTCTTTCATCTTGTAGGAGTACACGGCCACTCCGCCATTTACGCTAAGGGCTATAAGCTGTTCTTTTTCATTGACGGCGAGAGCTCCGTTTTGGGACGACTCACCGATGATGTTGGGCTCGGCTGTATTAAATACGGCATCTTGGTATTGATCGCTGTAATAGAACATACATGGATTTGCGGGAGAGTTGCTTCCGCCACCTCTGTATTGTGCGGCCCAATATCCGGTAGAAACGGGTACGATACTGCTGTTGTCGTTGCCCACGTAACTACTGGCGGCTTTCGATTCGTTGGGCGCAGTTGTCCATGTATTCGATTCGCCGATGTTATAGACGTTGATAAATTTTTTCCAAGATGAACCCGAAGCCGTTTTATCTATGGCATAAAGTTGAGTTGTAGCACCTTCTCCTCGAATACCTACGGCTGTTATTTGGCCGCATACATATTTGCCTCCTATCATTAGGCTGCCATTCGAATTTGTAGCTCCTGTAAATATAGAAGAAATATCAAAGGTTTCGGGGTTCATCAGGTAAATACCTGCGTTGTTCGTGCTGGCGTCGCATAGGAATACTCGTCCATCTGATGCTACGGCTGCTTTTCTCGGACCCATACCGGTTTCTCCGCTCCAAGATATGGTTCCGCTATAAGCTGTGGAGCCTTGTTGAGTGATATCGCTTATGTCTGCACCGAGTACATACACACCCACTGTCGAGGTTTGGGCTTGTGAAGGATTTCCTGCACTTACTGTTCCGGCAGCAGTGTTCGTTATATAGATACGTCCGAAGTAGTCGCTTTCAGGTGATTTATCGATGGCGACACCGTATGGTGAGTAGTACTGGTATAGAGGACTGTCGTCGGATATTTTCGTAAATTTCGTGACGTTTCCGGCGATGGCTTGAATACTCCAATTCAGCTTTTCGGCAGGAAGATCGGCTCTGGATATAGTAGTCTGATTCGCTCCTTTTGGTAGCGCTCCTAATGCAATCGTTTGAACAGCTTCGCCTGTTTCTGGATTATTCAATATCAAGTTTACAGATGTGGCATCCTCGTTTAAGTTGAAGTTGATAGTATATCCGTCTTCTGTTTCGTCATAGGATAAACTGTATGCAAATATACGGGCGGGAGATTCGGATTGCTCCATGCCTTTGGTCGTGTATTTTACGATTTTGTTTCCAGCCAACAGGTATATATCTATATCGGAATTATCTACGATTCCTATACTTGTCATTGGAGAAAGTCCCGTAGTGGAGATGAAAGATTCGGTATCTCCGATGTTTTGGGCTTGATCTATTCCATTCGTAATGTCGTATAAACGAACTTTATAAGAATAATTTCCATCTCCTTGACTTTCACAAATGGGTGCGCTCATATAAATTTTATCGGCGTAACGGAAATAATTCGCTCCGTATGACTCTACCGGAATGTTATCCGAGAAATCGGCTAGCATGATTCCCTGATCGCTCATCCAGTCCATTAAAAATTCTCTTGGGGCCGTGAGTGTACCGTCTATGATCAATCTACTTTTTGCTAAGGGCGAGAGTGTGATATGGGCTTTTTCTCCGATTTGACTTTCGTCGAAGTCCGTATCGTTTTTCTGGAATCCGGCCACTTCTCCGTTTTTAATGTTCCAACATACATATCTGATACCGTATGCCGTATTCCAAGCGTTTCCGGCATGGGAGTCGAAATACAGTTGGAAATCGTCGATCGTGCCGCTTACAGCGATGGTGTTGGCTATATAGTTGGAGTTGTTATTTCCGGCGGCTGCGAGGCTGGCACTTGTATTCGTTTGTAATGTAGCGACGACAACCGGGGCTGAATCTTCTAACGAGGTCGTTTCACTTCCCTGCCATTTATATACGTAAAAGTCTCCGGTTTGATACGCATTGCCTTCTTTGCCGATGACCGTCGAGTTTGTCCCAATAAGCACGCCGTCGATAGTAAAGGCGATATCGGATAGTATATAGGGTAATTCTTTCCCGTTATAACCTTCGGTTACAAGACCTTCGGTACTCATTTCTTTAATGAGTTCTCCGGTTGCTGGATTTAGAACCAAGAGTTTAGGAATTTTATTTTCATCTACTGCCAATACATAATATTTGTTGTCTCGCAGTATTGCCCGACGTACGGTAAGTCCATTCAAGGCTTCGATGTCGGTAATTTCTGTTTCTTTGGAGAGATTGTAATATGCCGCTGCTGCAATATCTCCGTCTTGGTCGGGGTGTGGATAATCAAGCACTTCCTCTTCTATTTCTTCATCAGAGGGTTCTTCATGTTCCAAATCGGTCAGCCTTTTATTAATGAATGCCGTTTCATTGACGATGACTTCGATTGGTTCGGTTTCTTTCCAGAATCCCTCGATGTCGAATACCAGATTGTAGTTTCCGGGAGTCAAATCGGTAAATACGAATAATCCATTATATTCTTTATCGGTTGTATATCGGCCTACTTCTTCACCGTTCTCGTTTTGAAGAATAACAGTTACGTTGTTCAAGGGAGCATAGGAATCGATCGAATTGATTTTGTATTTATAGAGGTCGTGTTCGAGAGTGTTATATTTATCTTTAACAGTCCCCATAATGCAGCCGGTAGTTTCGCTATCGTCGTTGAACCATGCACGTATGGCCCGAGCATATCGCATACCTTCTTGTTTGCAGTAGTCTTTGTTGAGAAGTCTTTGGCGTTCGGGTTGATAGGTGTGGAAACAGCCTTCACAAAGGAAGCCGTCACACCCGTGTTTCAAAACACCGAGATAACCGGTATATCCCATGCTGTTTGAGGACGAGCTACCATAGAAAGATATGTCGCCCCGGCTGTTGTTGTCGTTTTCGCCGGTATAATAGGATTTATAGGTAACCTCATTCTTGTTGACATATGGCCATGCGGCACGAGCCATATCGCGGGCGTTTGTCAATCCGTTTCCCGATTCCGAATCGGTCCCTCGATAGAGAATCAGTGGATAATTCGTACTGCTCCCCTCCGTTGCAGCGTTACTATGGATCGAAATGAAATAATCCATATTGTTGGCCTCTACATCTTGACAAATCACCGATAGGGTAACTAACTGTTGAGTTCCACTTTCTCCGGGCTGAGTCTCGATGTATTTGTCGTTTTCGGTTTTGTGTTCATCATCGGCCGATACAACACCGTTTACCGTGCGCGACATTCTCACATATCCGGCTCCGGCTTTTACGAGTTCTTCCCTTAGGGCCATTCCTTTTATCAAGTTCGTATTTGTTTCGAAGAATCCGAGAGTATCCATTTGAGCATAGTTGATCGTTGCCATCGGCCGGTCGTTAGGCCCCCAACCGCCGTGCCCCGGATTAATATATATTCTGGCCTCGCTTAGATCGTTTGCACTTACCGAAAATGCTAACGTTATTCCTAAGCATATCGATAGAAGTTTATTGAGTTTCATGGTGATTAATTATTTTGAGGTTGCTACATTCATTAAAAATATCTCTCCATTTTGTGTCGTATAGACGATTTTAGAAGCATCGTCGGATGCAGAAGGGTACATGCAGATTTTTGATTGATCTGTCAATGCCGTGCGATGAGTGCCTTGTGACGTAACGGCGAATATTTGGGAGTAAGTAACGATTTCCCCGTTATCATAATCTACCATGCCTACAACCCAATCGTTACCTAACCAGACCGGCGCACGCAATGTCCCCAAAGAAACCGGATTTGTTCCATCTATATTGCAGACGTATGCTTTCGCTTCGTCAATGACATAATAGAGAAGTTTTCCCCCATCGGGAGAAACCGATGGCCATAAATATCCTACATTCGTTCCGTTGGGAGAAAGTTGCTTTGTTTTTCCATCGATTGTAACGTAAAGCTGGCTGTTCTTAATACTTGGGATAGCTGGGAGGTTTTTCAGCTTTTTACCGGCAATCCGTTTAGAAATAAGTTTGCCATTATTTACAGCGAGAACCGTACCTCCTTTCACAGTCACACCTTCTAGATTTCGGGTAGGTTTTACTAGTTGTTCTGTTTTCCCGGTTTGTAGATTTACACTGTTTAATGATGAGTAGCGAAGTTTCCCTTTATATTCACTCTTTCTATAAATTACGGTAGAGCCGTCTTCGGAAAATTGGGCATTAAACCCAGCACTTCGGTCATTGGTAATGGTCGTCAATTTCCCGGTTGCAAGATCAAATTTTTTCAGACCGCTCATGTCTTCGTTGGTTACTAGAACGCAATCCCCCTTCGGACTTATCTTCGGGAGAAATACTCCTTGCCCGTCGAGTGTAAGGGCTTTGGTACTGATTACCTCAATTCCTTGGGCAAAAATCAACTGACTCATAAAAACGAGTACTCCTAGAAATGTTTTTCTCATAATGATTAAAATTATATAGGTAAATAATGGATTATTAAGGATAATTCGAGTATATTTTGAGTCTTTGTGTTTATTTCAGGTTTTCAAATGTAGATATTTTTATTTTATATTCATTATTTAAGTATATAAAAAATGATTCTAAAATATAATATATTTAAAATTGTAATGAAAAATAAATGGAAATAAGATTTGTGGTTCTTGTAAAATATTGATAATTAGATGTTTGTTTGGCTTTATTATTATAATACTAATTATCGGGAATAATCGAAATAATTATTAGCAATTATTTTTTGTTGGTGATAAATTTCCCTTGTTGTATTGAATTTCTAACTTTGATTGGATTGAAGTCGGTCGGGTAACAAGAATGTATTTAACGTAACTACCGAAGTATAAAAATGAAAAAGCCGGTCAATCACCGGCTTTTCTTGTTTTTAATAAGATATCGGACTTTCCATTTGTGCTTTTTCAAGTCCTTCAAGAGTACTTTATTCTTTATCTGATAATCGAGATGTATCGACACGGATTCTTGGAAGGACTCTTCCGCATTTCGTATGCTGTTCCCGGAGACGGCTAAATCGATGGAAGGACAATAGGCGATATAGGTATTATCTTGTTTGAAGATGTAGATGTGGAATACCCCTGTAAGCAGATTACCGGAGATTTCTATTTTATCGGTACGAGGTCGCATAACGTTCACGAGTCAATTTGTTTATATATGATTTCGGGCGGAATAGCCGATATTTTCGAGAAGGCGAAAAGTTTCTTTCCCAAGTCTTTCAGCGAAGCGCCTATATGGTAGATTTCCCCATCGATGATTAGGAACCGATCGTGCGCCTTTGTGTATAACTTGACCTTTACAGGCGAATATTGAGCGTTGAATCGCTTGATGTCGAGCTCTAATTGCGGAGTGATTTTATCCGTATAAATCACCACCGATACCGATTTTCCTCGTTTCCCGAATAAAGTCAAGACAGACTCGTCTATGTAGTTGTCGAAAAGGACGATACTCTTTCGGGCTGACTTGACAAGATCGCAAACGAATTTGTAGGCGTCGAATATCTGGCCGGCAAAAAATATTCCCTCTATCGGCGGTAAGGAATGGCGGACAAAAAAATCTACTTGGTTACTGAGCCTTTGTATTTCGGAGTCATATCTTTGGAAACGGGTATCGATTTTGTCTTCCAATCTTTCAAACCGATGGTTTAAGGAATAACCTTTCAACATATAATCTTTTAGAACAGAATTTGCCCAACGTCTGAAAAGTGTAGCGTTTTTTGAATTTACACGATAGCCTACCGATAGAATAGCATCTAAGTTATAGACTTTTGTTTTATAGTTTTTTCCATCTGCGGCAGTTAGTTCCAAAATGGAACATACTGAATTTTCGTCTAACTCATTACTGGCAAAGATGTTTTTTAGATGTTTGGTTATAGCTTGCCTCCCTGTTCCGAACAGTTCAGATATCTGTTGTTGTGTCAGCCATACGGTCTCATTTTCTAAACGGACTTCCAGACTTACAGAACCTTCTGGTTGATATAATACGATTTCACTCTTTTGTTCCATCTCTGAATAGTTTTTGCAAATGTACATAAATAATTAAAAAACAGTGATGAACTTCTGAGATATGAGTTCACCGGGTATTGGTCTCGTCGTATCAATTCCGAACATCGTATTATCTACACGGTTCATGATGATATTGTGACCGTTTTTGTCTCCATGAGATACTATTATGCAAAGTAAATTTATAGAAATTCTATTTTGCTTTTATATTGTCAAAATCAATGACTTGACGATTAGCAGTGTCTATTTTTTTCGGAATCAAAACCTGTATGAATGTCTATTAATGCGATTACCGGCCTACCATTTGCCTATTAGGTCCATATTTTTAAGACTGGATATAAAAAGAAAAACACTGATAATTAATTATCAGTGTTTTTATAAATCAGTCGGGGTGACAAGATTCGAACTTGCGACCACACGCCCCCCAGACGCGTACTCTAAACCGGGCTGAGCTACACCCCGCTGAATTGGTAGTGCAAAAGTAGTGGTATTTTCTATACTGACAAAATTTTGAACAACTTTTTTACTCCTGTTTTTCTTCGAAATTTCCTAATTGCTTGCAAGAGAGTCGGTAGGGGTTATAATTTAAATAGGTCGCGGTATAGGTCGAATGCTACGAATATTTCTTCCTTATCGACGTGACAGTCGATGACCGGTTTGCCGATGGTTTGTAATAATGTGAAGTTGATGTATCCGGCTTCGTTTTTTTTGTCGTGGGTCATCAACTCGTAGAGTGTTTCGTAGTCCTTACAGGTAATGGGAAATGCTCTGTAATGGCGATAGATGTATGCTGCCAATTCGGAGATTGTTTCGGACGGAAATTTCAGATAACGGTGGGAGAGTAGTAATTCGCATATGAATCCCCAAGCCACGGCGAATCCGTGAGGTATGGGAGTTTCCCGCTTGTGTGAAAGGCTCTCGAATGCATGGCCGATGGTATGACCTAAATTCAAGGCTTTGCGTATTCCTTTTTCAAAGGGATCTTCGGCGACGATACGTTCTTTGACTTGTATCGATTCTTTGAGCAGTGGCAGAAGTTTTTCCCAATTGGGCATGGACAAGTCGAAATCGAGCAATGAACGGTAGGTGGCTGGATTGTCGATAAGTCCGTGTTTTAACATTTCGGCGTATCCCGACAATAATTCGTTCTGTGGCAGTGTCTGAAAGAATTGTGTAGAGACGATGACCGTATCGGCCGGGCGAAAGGCTCCTATTTCATTTTTCAATCCGTTGAAATTTATTCCTGTTTTTCCTCCTACGGCGGCATCTACTGCTCCTAATAGGGTTGTGGGGATATTGATGAAACGGATTCCTCTTTTGAAACAGGCTGCGGCGAAACCTCCCAAGTCGGTGACCATACCTCCTCCCAAGTTGATAAGAAGCGATTTTCTGCTGGCTCCCTTGTGGCTCAGTTCGTTCCATACGTGAACGAGTGTTTGGAGTGTTTTATAGGTGTCGCCGGCTTCGATCGTAATATATTGGGCTTGTGTGGATATGTTTTTCGATATTTCGGGTAGGGCGAATTTTTGGGTATGTGTGTCGCAGAGTATAAAAAGGGTATCGAAAGAAAAGTTTTCGAGCATATTTTTAAGGGTCTCGCCGGGTGTGGCTGTGAATATGATTTTTTGCGACTCCATACAGATGATATTATCGGGTGATTTTTAGCGTGTGTATAAGTTCGTCGACATGATTGGCGAAATCGGGCATGGACGGGAAAACCATATCGGCTCCGGCTTCGATGAGTGCCTGTGCCGGAATGGGGCCTGTGTTGACTGCTATGGTAAATATTTGTGCTGCCGTACCGGAGACTACCCCTAAGGGTGCGTTTTCGATGACAATCGCTTCGTTCGCTTTGACTCCGGCTTTGGAAAGTCCCATTAAATAGGGTTCGGGACTCGGCTTCCCAATCTTTACGTCATATGCCGTCACCTTATATTGCTGTTCGAATACACCGGGATAATCGTGGTCTAACCGATCTAAGAGAGAACCTTGTCCCGAACCTGTGACCAGTACAGGGCGTATGCCGTTACCGATGATTCGTTGCAGCATGAGGTCGGCTCCCGGCATGGGGACGATTTTTTCCAACGCGTTGAAATGTTTTTCCTTGATTTTATAAATCTCGGCACACTCGTCATCGGACACCTGTTTCCCGAAATGTTTGTCGAACAAGTATTTAATTGTACTGGCTCCTGTTCGTCCTTCGTATAGATAAAATTCATCTTTGGAACATTTGAATCCCATAGGGGTGAGTGTACGATACCAAGCTTCGACATGATTTTTCATCGAGTCGTAGAGAACTCCGTCCATATCGATAAGCGCGGCCTTAGGAGTAATGCAAGGCACGTTGTGCTGTAAAAGATAGTTTTTAATAGCGATATTTTCCAAAATGTCGTGTTTCTTGTTTTATTCTACAAAAATAGAGCTTTTGAGATAATTAGCCAAAGAAGTGATGTTGAAAGACTTTTATTTTGTTTGAGATTGGATATTGGGTTTATTTCTGGTTTGTTAAAAATTTAACAAGATGTAAAATTAAGGCATAAATGTTTGTATTCTGTGATAATCCATTATTTTTGCAATAGATACGAGAATAGGTCGAGTTTCGGCATTACTAATCAAACTTGTTTCTGCGTTGGGCTTGTACTATTTTTGTCGCAAATATGGAAATGGATTGTATTTCGATATTATCAAGATTTGTTTTTTCTGCTTTTTGAAATAAAATAAAGTTATAAGGATATGAAGAGACTATTATGTAAATGGATTCCGGTGTGTGCAATGGGTGCTGTTTTATGTGCCTGTGGGGGTGGAGTAGCCGATGGAGATTATGTCGGTGCATTTAAAGAATATGTAAAATCGGAGTTGAAGTCTGGAACGTGGGTTCTATCGGCCGATGAAAACTTATCCGCAGAGAAAGTCGATTCGATTCAAGTAGAAATTCTCCATGAAGTGACCGTTGCCGATAGTCTTCGAGCCGGTCGTCAAGAGGCTATCGATAGCTACGTTTCTACCGAACAACGTTTGAAATATGAGATGGAGGTAGCGGAACATAATTATAAACTCGATGAGAACAGCCAGTTTGCTCGTCGTGCCGATTATGAACGAAAATTGAAAGAGGCTATGCGTTCACATGGGAATGACCGTAATTATGCTTCGAAAATAGAAGGATATAAACAGGCTATGGAGCGTTTGCCCAAAGATCATGAAGCTTATGTAAAATTTGACAAGGATAGGGACTTTTCGTATATTCGAGAATATGAGACCGCCAAATCGGCTTATGATCAATTTGTCGCCACGAATGTAGACGATTATATACAATCGTATGATTTAATCGCTCGCTATGTCGGTCGTGATACGACTGAGGTTTTGGGTGTTGCTGCTCAGGTAGAGTTTATTACTCCGGACGGGAATCAATCTGCTATCGTTTTGTTTAATGAGAAACCAACCTTTGTGAAAACCATCTTAACGGATGCTCAGGCGTTGGAAGACGATGATACAGAAAGCGACGCCATAGAGTATGAAGCGGAATAATAAATAGAATGGTTTAAAAATAAAAAAGGAAAGGGCTACATTTTGTAGCCCTTTCCTTTTTTATTCGATTCAAAATATTATCGATATCGTATAACAAAACATGTAAAAGCAAAAATTTTTCAGGTATGTAGGGGGTATGTGTATTTTTTGTGTCATAATGGTAGAACGACTTTAATCTTTCTATTAAAAATTTATGTATTTATGATTAAAAAACATGTACTCCTAAGTATTTTGGGACTTTTCATTGCGTGTACTGTCGGGGCGCAGGATAATTCGATGGCCGATGAAAAGGCTATTGTGAAGTCGGGTAACATGCGCTTTACGGTGTTGACTCCCGAAATGATTCGTATAGAATATAGTGCGAAATTGCAGTTTGAGGATCGCGCGTCCTTTGTAGTCATTAATCGCCATCTTCCGGTTCCGAATTTTACCCAAGAGGAACGTGACGGATATCTTTATCTTACAACCGATAAACTGGAACTGCGTTATAAACTGGGTACATATCCGGTAAGCAATGATCGTTGTAATCCTAATTTACAAATTACACTCGATGTGAACGGGGTCGAAGAGGTGTGGTATCCTGGGAAACAAGACCCGTATAATCTGAAAGGAACGACTAGAACTTTGGATAGAGCAGAGGGCGATGTGCGTGAATGGTTGGAGAATGGGTTACTTTCTCGTGTTGGTTGGGCTGTGATCGATGAACGAGAACCTCGCAAAGACGGTAGTCTGAGTCTTATGTTCGAGAGAGATACGAATGGGGGTATGGATTGGGTCGCTCAACGTAAGGATACCGCCGCTCTTGATATGTATTTCATGGGTTATGGGCATGATTATAAAAAGGCTCTTGGCGATTTCACCAAGATAGCCGGTAAGATTCCGTTGCCTCCGCTTTATGTATTTGGATATTGGTACTCTAAGTTTCAACGTTATACCGAGCAAGATATGCGCGATATTGTAAATGAAATACGTTCGCGTGATATTCCTATGGATGTACTCGTTATAGATATGGATTGGCATCGTAATGGTAAGACCGGTTCTACCGATGGAACCGAGTGGACCGGTTGGAGTTGGAATAAAGCTCTTTTCCCCGATCCTGCCGGTTTTATCTCTTGGTTGCACGATGAACAAAATTTGAATACGACACTTAATTTGCATCCGGCCGATGGTGTTTTCCCAAAAGAGGATAATTATGATGCTTTGTATGCCGATTTGGCCGGACGTTATTCCGATATAAAGGCCGATAGTCTGACTAACGAAGACGGTACCATTCGTTGGAATATCGAAAACAAGGATTTCTACAAGGCCTTTTTCGAACATATTTTACGGCCTCATGAAAATATCGGTGTCGATTTTTGGTGGGTCGATTGGCAACAGTGGATGATTGCGCAGAATGAACCGAATTTAGGTAATACTTTTTGGTTGAATCATGTGTTTTTCAACGATAAAAAATTGCAGGCAAAAAATCGGCCGTTTATCTTTCATCGTTGGGGTGGGTTGGGTAATCATCGTTATCCTATCGGTTTTTCGGGAGACTCGGAAGCGACTTTTTCTTCGTTGGCTTTTCAGCCCTATTTTACAGCTACCGCATCTAATGTCGGTTATGGTTATTGGAGTCATGATATAGGAGGTCATAATCAGGAGGGAGCCAACGATGCCGAGTTGTATTTGCGGTGGATTCAATACGGGGTCTTCTCTCCTATATTGCGTACACATGCTACGGCTGCCGGCCATATCGAACGTCGCATTTGGAAATATGCTAATTTTGAGCAGATGCGTGATGCCATTTATTTGCGTTATGCTTTGATACCTTATATTTATACGATGGCACGTTGGTCGTACGATACGGGAGTGGGCATGTGTCGTCCTATGTATTATGATTATCCCGAAGCAGATGAGGCTTACCGTTATGAGGGACAGTATATGTTTGGAAACGATATACTCGTAGCCCCCGTCACTTCGTCGGATAAAGGAACGAATGTCAGTGAAAAAGATATTTGGCTACCTGAGGGCAAGTGGTATGAAGTGATGACGGGTGAGTTAATCGACGGTGGTTCGGTCGTTACTCGTTCGTTCACTCGTGAACAGATTCCTTATTATTATCGCGAGGGTGCTATCATTCCGCTTTATCCTCGTATGATGCACCTGAAAAAACGGCCTGAAACACTCACTTTGCAGTTTACACCCGGAGCCAGAGGCGAATTTAATTATTATGAGGATGCCGGAAACAACGCTGATTATCAAACAGCTTGTACATTTACAAGAATTACGCAAAATACCGAGGACGGAAGAACCTCTTGTACTATTTATCCTCGTACCGGATCATTCGACGATATGCCGGAAGAACGGGCTTATCGTCTTGAATTTTTGGCTCGGAACGAGGCTCCGACAAAGGTCACTTTTTCCGATGGAACGCATGCTGTCTATGAGTATGATGCCGAGGGTAAAAAGATCGTGATCTCCGTACCGAAAAGAGCATGCAGTTCAGCTATAACCGTAATCATTGAATAATAAAAAGAGAAAAATATGAAAAGATTTTGCAAGAATATGGCCGTTTTACTTCTCTTGTTTGGATTTGTTCTAACTGCGAGAGCAGATTGGCGGCTTGTTGGAGATACGGCTGAATTAAAGATTCCCGTCGTGCTTTCTCCGGTGGGAGACGATGGAAAGGAGTTTGTTTACGTGGGTGGCTTGCCGGAAGTTTTGTTTAAATTGACCGATGGTATAACGGAGTATGTCCATGAATGTGGTAGTAATAATCCTTTGGGCGATTCTATACCTTTGCGAGAGGCCGGTGAAGACGAGCGAGGGTTGTGTATCCGGTATGCGAGCGAGACCGATGTATATAGATTGACCCTTACAGTCGATGGTAATGCAAAAAGTTTGAAGGCTGAACGGCTCGAATTGCCTAAAAACTTGTATATCATAGGAGGCCCGTTTAATCGAGAGATTCAATTTTGGAAGTTTCAGGATGCCAAAGCCTTAGAAGTGGATCGGACATATCCTTATATTTTCTATTATAAGGGTGTCATGCGCTATAACGATGAGGGTGACGAGTGCGGTAGTTTCATGTTTTTGAAACGATTGAGCTGGGACGATAAATATCACCCTGCATCGAGTGGAGATTTTTCTATTTCGGGAAAGGTGGGACAACCTTTGAAAATGCGTTTGAATGGAGAGGATAATAAGTGGACTATTCCGGCTGACCGAAGTGGAGATGGATATTATGAATTGAAAGTCGATTTACTCAATCTTACACTTACCGTCGAAAAGTTTGAACCGGATTTGGTAGAGAATCCATTTCCTCTTTCGGTTTTTGCTGTTGGAGCGGCTATGCCTTGTGGTTGGGATAATGCCCATCCTATGGTGATGACCCCGATCGCAGAGGGTGTATATCGTTGGGAAGGAGATGTAGAGGCCGGCGATTTCAAATTCCTTCGTAGAAGAGGAACTTGGGAACGTTGTTATGTGGCTAGGACAAAAGATGAACCTATTCGTTTTGGCGAGGAACATGATGTTATTTATGAGTATAATTCGTTTGAGGAGGGAAATGACTATAAGTTTGTGCTTCCCAAGACAAATCATTGTATTCTGACGCTCGACCTTAACCGAATGAAATTGAGGGTGGATAATGAAGAAACGGAAGGCAGTGGCGTTGAATCGATTAAAACATCTGGCGAGTTGATCTATTATAGTTCGGATAATACGCTTTTCTTGCGAAGTAAAAACAATTTACAGTTGCAGGTTCGTGTATTTGCCCTTGATGGGTGTCTCGTCTCGGAAGATGTTTTTATAGGTGGTACGGACATTAGCCTCTCTCGTGGTTATTATATCGTAGTCCTTCACCGTGAAGATGGTACGCAAGTTGCCGAGTTCAAAGTTTTTGTTGATTGAATCTGGACTTAGATTGGAATTTGTTATAATAGTTAATCGACACGAGCCTGTGTTCCGCTATCGGGATTTTAAAGTAATCGGGCTGTTGAAATAAAAATAAAACGAGATTATCTTTTGGAGGTAATCTCGTTTTATTTTAAATGTGAACGTTTTAATTATATCGACTAAATGTTGAATCCGATTTTCGTTTTGCTCGTTTCTTCGTTATCGACAGATAAATTTTTGACAATGGTTACCACATCGCAACAAATAAATCCCTTGCTTCAATGAGATGGAGTTATCTCCCTCAACACCTTGAACTTGGGCTACGATTCGACCTTGTAGGTCGCTGATGATAATTTCTTGGGGTACAAGAAGTCGTATAATTGTGTTGCCGGGATAGGAAATAACCTTGATCTCTTGGTTTTCTCGACGGGTATTGTCTATATTCGAGGGAACGGGAACTTCTGTCAGTTCTGTCCATTGAGATTGGTAAAGATCGTCGCCCACTACTGCATAGGCACTCATGCGAAATGCAAATTGGTCACCCCATGCTTTGGGTAGATCTGTAAAAGTGTAACTGTTCGTCCTGCGGCCTTCGACGAGGGTATAATCGTAGTTATAGCTAAACCGGTCTCCCTTTGAAAGAGTTTGAGTCATTGTGAATTCGTCGAGATAGATTTCTTTGGTATAATCGAGTTGCCTGAAATATAATTCGATATACATTTGTTCACTGCTATGCTTAAAGTCTATTGTCAAATTATTATAGCCTTCTTGTGTGAGAAATTTGGTTATTTTCTCGGGAGTACCTTGTGAGTAGTAGTTGTTAAAGTCGATTTTGTCTCCTTTGGCTCCATATACTCGTACGTTGACTGTACAACCATTTGTATTGGTTGTGCTGATGACGGGGGTCTGAATATTGATACCACTGAGCATGCCTTCCGTCCAGCATCCGAAATTAACAGACCAGTCAGGGACCGTTGTATATTCGTCGTAATTCGTTGTACCGTCGTCTTCTGCCGGAAGATCGATCGTGCCTCCCGTAAAAGCATCGAAATTTTCGTGGAGAATGGTTTTTGTTTCGTCTCTTTGGGCAATGTGGGTATAAACATTGTAAACGACATATCCGTTGGACCCGATGACTGTGTTCCAGTTGGCTGTATATTGCCCCCCTTTAATATCGGTGAATTCTTTGAGTACAGGTTTGGAAAGGGAACCTGCATATCCGAATACATCAATCATATTTGATTCCAAAGAAGTTTCAGAGCCGTTGGTGCTTTTTACCGTGTAAAAATAATCGGTATTGTCTTTGAGTCCGGTTACGGGAGCTGACGTTTCTGTGATTCGTTTGTTTTCGACAAGATAATCCCGTGTTTTTACGATACCGCCATAAGTATAACTTATTTCGTCAATAGCCGTGGGACTGTTTAGATCTGGATTTTCATCGGTATAAATCATTTTGAACTGAATACACCCCACCGGGATATTGGCGGAAAAATCGGCTATTCCCCCACTTCGATAACTAATTGTTGAGGCTTCACCGAGAGAGTGCCATTGAAAGCCGTCAAATCCGTAAACTGCGACTGTTCCGGTGGCATTGGCGTTTTTTATCCAAAACGAAAATTTCGAGGCGGGAGCCGGTAATACAGGGGTAACAATCGAATCGCCTGTGGCATCGAATGCAAGAGCTATTTTCCCCGAATAAACAGATGTGGTATCTCCGGCGACATTGGTCGTATATAATTGGCGAATAGAGCCGGTATTCACGTCGATTTTCCAATTTTCGGGGAATACGGATAGGTTAGAGTCTATGTATTTATTTCGTTTTGACCCGGAAGAACGAGGCACTAATCCCTCAAAACTTTCTGTGACTTTTACTGTTTCTGTCCCGCAATCTTCCATTTTATAGGCAAAAACATTCAAATTGTAAGCCGAAGCCTGAGATACAGATTGCCAGTTTGCGGTAAAGGAATTTTCAGTAATATCGGTTGCGGGTAGAGCTTTGGGGACTTCAAGAGCGGCATGGGAGAGTGCAATTCCCCATAACGATAAAATAAGAGTAGCTAATCTTCTCATGATCTAAGGGTTATGTTTTATAGGGAGTAAAGATATTAAAAATATATAGAAAAATTTATTTGATAAGATATTTTAAAAGAACAGCCTGCCGAATTTTTCGGCAGGCTGTTCCTACATTTACGTTATGTTTAATTAGATACGAGCTTGTATGGCTTTACTTTCTTCTTCGTAACCGGGTTTATTGAGCAAAGCGAACATATTGCGTTTGTATGCTTCGACTCCCGGTTGGTTAAACGGGTTTACGCCCAAAATATAACCGCTAATGCCGCAGGCTTTTTCGAAGAAGTAAATCAGTTGTCCCAAATAGAGCTCCGATAATTCGGGTATTTCTATTTTAAGGTTGGGGACTCCGCCATCTACGTGAGCTATTTGAGTCCCAAGTTCGGCCATTTTGTTTACTTCGTCCACTCTCTTTCCCGACAGGAAATTCAGCCCGTCCAGATTATCCTTGTCGGAAGGGATATTTACCGTATGTTTCATTTGGGCAACCGAAAGAACGGTTTCGAAGATGGTTCTTTCACCTTCCTGAATCCATTGTCCCATCGAATGTAAATCGGTCGTGAAGTCGACAGACGCCGGATAGATTCCGAGGTTTTCTTTTCCTTCGCTTTCTCCGTAGAGTTGTTTCCACCATTCTGCGAAGAAGTGTAATTTAGGATTGAAGTTGACGAGGATTTCTATTTTCTTTCCGCTTTGATATAAAGCATTTCGGGTGGCAGCATAAATCGCTGCGGGGTTTTTCTCGAAAGGAATATCTTCTCCACACGCTTTTTCCATAGCTACCGCTCCGGAAACCAGCGTTCTGATGTCGAATCCGGCTATGGCGATAGGCAATAGTCCTACGGGAGTGAGTACCGAGAAACGGCCTCCTACGTTGTCGGCAATGACAAAAGTTTTGTATCCTACGTTGTCGGCCAGTTTACGCAATGCACCTTTTTTTGCATCGGTTATGGCGATGATGCGATGTTTGGCTTCGTCTTTTCCTACTTGTGCTTCGAGCTGTTCTTTCAACAATCGGAAAGCAATGGCGGGTTCTGTTGTCGTTCCCGATTTTGAAATGACGACGATGCCAAAAGATTTATTTTTCAGGAGGGTTTGCAGTTCAAACAAATAGTCTTCGCCGATGTTGTGTCCGGCAAACAGTACGAGCGGATTTTTATGTTCCGAGCGAAGAAATTCGAATGAGTCGGATAGAGCCTCGATAACAGCTTTGGCCCCGAGGTAGCTACCTCCGATACCAATGACTACTACTATTTCGCAACGGTCTTTCAATTGTTTTGCAGCAGCTTCGAGGTCTGCTAAATGGGCTTCTGTTATTTCGGAGGGTAGATGCAGCCACCCTAAAAAGTCATTTCCTTTACCCGTACCTTTGTGCAGCATTTCCATGCCGCTTTTCGCTTTGTCTTCCAATGCGAATACATCGCTTTTGGATACAGTGCCTAATGCTTTTTCAATGTTCAATTCGATTGATTTCATAGTTTCACTATATTAGTTGTATTACAGAAATGTATCATATATACTTTCGATGGCGTGCCGGGGCAATACTTTTTTGTAGAGTATATCATAAACACATTGCAGTATGGGCATGTTCACCTTGTATCGTTCGTTTATTTCGTAAATACACTTCGTGCCGAAATATCCTTCGGCAATCATCTCCATTTCCATTTTTGCGGCGCTGACGGAGTAACCACGTCCTATCATGGATCCGAAATTGTGATTGCGGCTGAACCGGGAATAGGCGGTAACCAAAAGGTCTCCCAAATATACCGAGTCGCTGATGTTTCTGTCCCGGCATGGGGAGACTGCTTGTAAAAAACGGTCCATTTCGTTCAAGGCGTTGGATACGAGCATAGCTTGAAAATTATCTCCGCTCTTCATACCATGACAAATCCCGGCGGCTATGGCATAGACGTTTTTTAATACGGCAGAATATTCAATACCTTTTACATCGGAGGAGATAATGGTTTTCAGCTTGGGACTCGCCAATATGTCGGCGAAACTTCTCGCTTTTTGCAGATCGTTACACCCGATGGTGAGATAGGAGAGCCGTTCGAGCGCTACTTCCTCGGCATGGCATGGCCCCCCGATTACGGCCAAGTGGGATTCCGGCACGTGATAGAAATTTTGCAGGTATTCGGTGACGATCATATTTTCGTCGGGAACGATTCCTTTTATCGCTGTCACGACAAATTTTTTACTGATGTCGGCCGACAGTTTCTTTAAATGGGACTTCATGTAGGGCGATGGAGTCACCAAGAGCAATGTGTCGGCCGCATCGGCGATTTCGTTGATGTCGGAACTGAAATGTATTCGAGATGTGTCGAATGTGACATCGGACAAATATACAGGATTGTGACCTGTTTGTTTGAAATCGGCGATACGGTCGTCTCGACGCATGTACCATAGGATATTATCGGCATTATTAAGCGCCAGCTTTGCCAAAGCTGTCGCCCAACTGCCACCTCCCATGATCGCTATTTTACCGGGTATAGGCATGGTCGATTATCGTTTTGCGTTTTCTACCCATTCTTTTACATCGTCGATCGTGGGGTTAGCCAGTTCGAGCTTGTATTTTTTGTTAATGCCACAGATTTCTTGATGCATTTTGTTCGGATTGGCTTCTGCTACGTCTGCTACGGTGAGGTATCCTGCTTTTTGAATGGGTGCGACCCATTCGGCAGGAATGTTTATGGTGGTATAGGCCGCTTCGTTATCTCGTTTTTGAACTTTCTCGGGGCGCATTTGCGGGAAGAGGAGAACTTCTTGTATGGTGGTTTGTCCGGTCATGAGCATGACGAGCCGGTCCATACCTATTCCCATACCCGATGTGGGAGGCATGCCGTATTCGAGAGCCCGGATAAAGTCATTATCGATGAACATGGCTTCGTCGTCTCCTTTTTCGGAGAGGCGGAGTTGTTCTTCGAAACGCAACCGTTGGTCGATGGGGTCGTTCAACTCGGAGTAGGCATTACAGAGTTCTTTCCCATTTACCATTAGTTCGAAACGTTCGGTCAGTTCGGGGTTGTTCCGATGACGTTTGGTAAGCGGCGACATTTCGATGGGATAATCGGTGATAAAGGTGGGCTGTATGTAATGGCCTTCGCATTTCTCGCCGAATATTTCGTCGATGATTTTTCCTTTGCCCATTGTTTCGTCGACCTCGACCCCGATTTTTTTGCAAACTTCGCGCAATTGTGCTTCGTCCATGCCGCTGATGTCGATACCCGTGTGTTCCTTGATGGCGTCGAGCATAGTGATACGCTTGAACGGAGTTTTGAAATTGATCGTGTTTTCACCGACTTTGACTTCGGTAGTACCGTTTACGTCGAGACAGATTTTTTCTAACATTTTTTCGGTGAAATCCATCATCCAGTTGTAGTCCTTGTAAGAGACATAGATTTCCATACAGGTAAATTCCGGATTGTGCGTTCTGTCCATGCCTTCGTTGCGGAAGTTTTTGGAAAATTCGTACACTCCTTCGAAGCCTCCGACAATCAGCCGTTTCAAATATAATTCATCGGCGATACGCAAATATAGAGGTATGTCGAGTGCATTGTGGTGGGTGATGAACGGACGGGCGGCCGCACCTCCGGGTATCGATTGCAGAATGGGTGTTTCGACTTCCAGATATCCACGAGAGTTGAAATATTCCCGCATGGAGGTGTACACTTTGTTCCGTTTGATGAATATATTTTTTACTCCTTCGTTTACCACCAAGTCTACATAGCGTTGACGATAACGGAGCTCGGGGTCTTCGAAAGCGTCGTAGGCTACCCCGTCTTTCATCTTTACGATGGGAAGGGGGCGTATCGATTTGGCGAGTACTGTCAGCTCTTGTGCGTGGACCGTTATTTCTCCCATTTGGGTGCGGAATACAAATCCGCGAATACCGATGAAATCGCCGATGTCGAGCAGCTTTTTGAATACGGTATTGTATAATTCTTTATCTTCTCCCGGGCAGAGGTCGTCACGCGAAATATAAACTTGGATTCGGCCCTCCGAGTCTTTCAACTCGATGAATGAGGCTTTACCCATGATACGCCGACTCATAATACGTCCGGCTATGGCTACCTGACGAGGAGTTTCCGCACCATCGACGAAATTATTTTTTATTTCCTGAGAATAGGCGTTTACAGGATATTCGGCAGCAGGGTAGGGTTCTATGCCCAATTTGCGCATTTCGTCGAGACTGTTACGACGAATGATCTCTTGTTCGCTTAGGTCGAGAATATTCATAGGTATATGTTTGTAAATTTTCGCAAAAATACAAAACTTTGAGCTAATCCGGCTATGTTTGGCGTAAATTATTGTTATCGAGCGACTGTTATCCCGATGTAAAGTTTATGTTTTCGTGGTATCGTTTTCATCGTCGGAGGGAACCATAATATCGGACTTGTTTTTTAACCATTTGAAGATATTGATTCGCAGTTTGCTTCCCCGGGCTTCGAAGTAATTGTTGAAACACGAATTGATTTCACAGCCATACACCACTAACAGCACGAGAGCCGGTAATATGGGAATCCCGAACGGTGTGCCGAACGCTTCGCCAAAGCTCGTGGCGACCAGTATCCAGCAAAGATAGTCGATGATTTTGTTTGCGCTTCGGCGTATTGCCCTGCTTTTGCGTATGGTTTCGCCCCTATGCCGTGCTGCTTCGATACCGAATTTCAAGTCGGCCAAAACCAATGCGAATGCAGCTAATAGAAACCAACGTATGGGTGAGATAAAATCGGCGGCCCAAGAGAGATACGACACGAGCGAGCCGTTGATGAGATTGCGTTCGTCCATAATTTAAAATTGTATTCAAATGTTTCGACGGCAAATTTCGTATCGGGAAGCGAGGAATACATGTCTTGTTTATAAAAAATGAGAAATAAAAGTTTCTTTTCTTTTCGATATGTGACTATTTTGTTATTTTTGCTTTTGTTTATCATTGCATTTTACAGAGTAATAATAAAATAAAGTTAACCTTATGAACATTTTCCAAAAGTGCATTTCCCTTTTTATTGCGGTCATGACGGTATTTGCGGCCCAAGCTAAAAATTATGAAGTAGCTTCGCCCTCGGGAGATTTAAGAGCGGTTGTATCGGTAACGAATTCCGGGACGACTCTAAGCGTGTTTGCCGGAGAAACAGAGGTTTTGGCTCCGTCTCCTATATCCATCACGATAAAAGAAAACAACGAATCTCGAACAAAAGTTTTATGGGGCATGAATTCCAAACAACCCAAAGTTCGCAGGAGTTTTGTAGACGAGATGATTCCGGCTCCTGTTTATAAACGTTTTCAAGTGAAGGATCGTTATAATCAGATGGTTTTGACATCGGGAAAACAGGGGTTGGTCGTGCGGGCTTATGACGATGGAATAGCGTATCGATTGACCTATAAAAGTAATATCCCTTATACGGTATATAACGAACAAGCCGATTTTACATTTCCCGCCGATTATCCGATGTACGCTAGCTATGTGAAACGTGGAGACGATGGCGATTTCGAGTCGCAGTATATCAACTCGTTCGAGAATACTTATGAACATGAATCTATTACCAAATTTAAATCGTCGCGCCTTTTATTTCTTCCTGTATTGGTAGAGTTGCCTCATGGAATGAAAGTGTGTATAACCGAAGCCGACTTGGATAATTATCCGGGTATGTATTTGGTGGGTGGAGGCGATACTCCGGTCCTTGCGTCGCACTTTGCGCCGGTCCCGAAAACGACGGTTCAAGGGGGACATAACATGTTACAAAAGTTTGTTACTTCCCGAGAAGAATATATTGCTCGTGATGCCAATGCCCAGCTTCCGTGGCGGGTGATTGCCGTTGCCGGTAATGATGCAGAGTTGGCCGCCAGTGATATCGTGTTCCGTTTGGGGAAACCTTTGCGTATCGCCGATACTTCGTGGATAAAACCGGGTAAGGTGGCTTGGGATTGGTGGAATGCGTGGAATCTCTACGGGGTAGATTTTCGTGCCGGAATCAATAACGAGACGTATAAATATTATATCGATTTTGCTGCGGAGAACGGGATAGAATATGTGATTCTCGACGAGGGGTGGGCTGTGAATAAAAAGGCCGATTTAATGCAGGTCGTTCCTGAAATAGATTTGCCTGAATTGGTAACGTATGCCGACGGGAAAAATGTCGGTTTGATTCTTTGGACCGGATATTGGGCTTTCCATCGGGATATGGAAAATGTCGTGAAGCATTATGCCGATATGGGGATAAAAGGGTTCAAAGTAGATTTTATGGATAGGGACGACCAAGAGATGGTGCGGTTTATCAATGAGGCTTCGGAATTGTGCGCCTGTTATAATATGTTGGTGGATTTTCATGGAATGTACAAACCTACGGGTGCGCAACGTACATGGCCCAATGTGATCAACTATGAAGGCGTGAATGGTTTGGAACAATTGAAATGGAGCCCGAAAGGATATGACCAAGTGACTTACGATGTACAGATTCCTTTTATTCGTCAGTTTGCCGGACCTATGGACTATACGCAGGGAGCTATGCGCAATGCAATCAAGAAGAATTATAATCCGGTGAATAGTGAGCCGATGAGTCAGGGCACACGTTGTCGTCAGTTGGCTACGTATGTTATTTTTGATTCTCCGTTGAATATGTTGTGCGACAATCCTTCGAATTACAGAAGGGAACCGGAGTGTACCGCTTTCATAGCCCGCATCCCGACTGTGTGGGACGAAACTTTGGGGCTTGACGGGAAAGTGGGCGAATATATTACAATGGCGAGGCGCTCGGGCGATGAGTGGTACGTAGGAGGTTTGACAAACTGGGATAAACGGGATATAATTGTCGATCTCTCATTTTTAGAAGAGGGCTTTTATGAGATAGAGCTGTTCAAGGACGGTATAAATGCCGACCGTGCCGCTTGCGATTATAAACGGGTAGTAATGCCTGTTCCCGAAGACCGACAGTTGAAGGTCACTTTATTCCCCGGTGGCGGTTTTGCCGGCCGTATTGAGAGACGGTAGATAGCATGAAATACAACAAGCGGAGCTTTTTCTCGAAGCTCCGCTTGTTTTTTATTGGGTTTATAATTATAAATCTTCTCCATCGGCGTGATTGTATTCATTGTCATAATATATAGTAATGTAATATTCCCCGAATTGCTCGTTAATCATAAACCAAACCGCCTTTTTTGAATATAAATCCATCATGTATGAAAATGTGGCTTCTAAAACTTCTTGTTTCATTTCCTCCGAGGGATTGGCCAATTGTTCTTCGGTATATTTCGATAGGAGAGTCGATTGTACTTCGTTTGCAAAAGCTATGCTGTCTGTGATTTCCGGTTGTTGATAATAAACAGCCTCATACCGTTTGTTGTTTACAGTCATTTCATAGGATATTTTTTCATCTTCTGATAATGTGTAATCATCGAATGATACATATTTTTTGTTGTTTTTGAATTGTCGGCAAAGGGTATTGAATCTTATCTTAATGTCGGTTTCATTTGAATTTTTAGCATCTGTAACTGCTATTCGATATACTTTGTTGTTATTGGTTACAACTTTCAACAAAACATTTCTACCGTTAAATTCACCGGTCAGGTAATCGCCGGAACTGTTGTATTGGAATCCTTTGGCTTTAAGTTTTTGTATCATTGCAGTTTTAGCGCCATCGACGGGAATTCCGAGAAATTTGGTTACGTCTTTTTGTGCATATAATGCTGTTGAAAAAACAAACAGCATCACAACGGTCAGTAAATTTTTCATGATTATATTGTTTTAAAGATTAGTAGAATTTTGAGTTGGATTTATAGGAATAACAAGCCGTTGGTCGACATCGATAGCCCATTGTACTTGCCACATGCGACCGTTTCGGGTATCCAATTTGATAAAAGTCCACATATTGGTGGTGGGGAATAATTGGAATGCCGGGGCAGCATTGTTTTGTTGTTTCGGCTTGTCTTCGGGTGTTACGGGTGTAGAACAAGCCATCAGCCCTGTTAAGAACAAAATGAATAAAAGGGTTGTCTTTTTCATAATTATATAGTTAAATGGTTAGAAATCTATTGTATAGGAGGCTTCGTCGCTCCCTCCATCGGGGAATGTACCGGATTTTTGACTTTTTAAAACAAAAGGCTCTGTGTTCTTGCTTACATATATGCGAATATTATAATTTGTACTTCCTCCACGGCCTTCATGATAAAAACGTGCATATGCATATGCTCGGAACCCTTTTGGAACTGGACCAAATGTTTCGTTGAATTTTCCAGAGAAATCTAAATTCCCTTTTTCGGTTGCAACGTTTCCTCTAACAGAAAAAGCACTGCCATTTGATATTTCATATCTCACGTAATAGTTATCTTTTGTTTCTGTGTCGGCTTTTTGTGTATCGGGTTCATCAGCATTGGTACAAGCCGAGCATATCAAGAGGGCTAACAATGTAGTCAATATTGGGATAATTCTTTTCATTTTTTTTCGATTGGTTTAAATATGGAAAAGGCGTGTAACCATTCTTCGCTTGCTTTACGTTTGGTTACCGCCAAGTGACCATATTCCACAACAAGCACAGAACAGCTCACGCCTTTGAAGCGTGAACTTTCGATCTGCTTGTTCTCGTGGAATGAATGTTTGGCGGTATTCAACGTAAAGAGAACAAGAGCTGAAAGCTCGATTTTATTTTAAGTGTCCGAACGGGAAACGCTTATCCGGGTGTTTATACATCGGGTTAATTGCATTTATGAGGATTCTATACTGTCGTACACAAATCCCATTGTTTCGTTCGTGTTTTTTTATTTGTTTTCTCCTTTCTTCTTTTAGGGTTTATACTTGATTGAATGATTTCAAAAACAGTTTATTAACGACTGTTCAAATACAAAAATAGAAAAAAATGATAAAATAGTATCTGTATCGCTTAATTTTTTTGCAGATACGGTTCGATGTGGATATTGACCTGCGTCCTTTTCCCGAAAGTGGTTTTGAGCGATTCTTCCACTTGTGTGGCGATGTCGTGCGCTTTGACGATAGACGAATCGGGGTCGACTTTGATGTGCATGTCGATGATGAATGTGTTTCCGTTTTTACGCGTGCGCAGGTGGTGGAATGCGATGACTCCGGGTGTCTGCTGTATTTTCTCGGCAATATTTTGTTCCACTTCTTCGGGGAGGGACATTTCGAGAAGTTCTTGTATGCTGGGGCGGGCGAGCTTATAAGCGACTCCAAAGATAAATATTCCTACGACGAGAGAGGTTATGGGATCGAGCACACGCCAGCGTTCACCCAGAAACATAGCTCCCGATATGCCTATGAGGGTTCCTATCGAGGAGAAAGCGTCGGAACGGTGATGCCAGCCGTTGGCAATGACAGCCGGACTGTCGATGTTGCGCCCGATTGTGATCGTGTACCAGTATAAGCCCTCTTTTACGATGATGGAAACAGCCGCCATAGCGAGTGCCAAATAGGTGGGCCGTTCGATAATTTCCCCGTTGAGGACTTCGTATATTTTGATGCTTCCCGAATAAAATATTCCAATGGCGACGACGAAGAGTGCAAAGCTGATGAGCATGGTGGCAAAGGTTTCGAATTTGCCATGTCCGTAAGGGTGGTCACTGTCTTCGTTTTTCGATGAGATTTTAATGAAGATGATAACGATGAAATCTGTGATAAAATCGGATAAGGAGTGTATGCCGTCTGCAATCATGGCACTACTTCGCCCCCATATGCCGGCTATGATTTTTGCGGTAGACAAGATGAGATTGGTAAAAAATCCCACCCAAGTGACCCGTGCGGCTTTTTTCTCCCGGATTACATTCGAGATGTCGTCTTTTCCGTCCATAATAGTGTAATGTTGCTGTACAAATGTAAGGCGTTTCGTGGCTATTTCGTATCGTTTGTTCTGTGTTATCGTTTAATTTATAACGGTTCTACTTAGCCTGTTTACTGTCGTAACAGTTCGAGACCATGCGAAAAGAAATGATTGTAAGAGCGTTTTTTGTCGGTGAAACTTTACGATTTGTTTTGAACTACGGGATTGAATTTTTATATTTGATAGAGATTTAATCGTATCTGTATGCACGTCGAATCGTTTCATATACGCAGGCGGGTGATGCCGCCTCACCGGGGCGCGTTGTTGGTGGCGGAGCCATTTTTGGACGAAGGGTGTTTCCGCCGAGCTGTTATTTGTTTGGCCGAATATTCGGAGAAGGGTGCGGTGGGGTTTGTGTTGAATAGCCCTACGAGATATGTTCTGAGTGAATTGTTAGAGGGAGAGAACGATATACCTTCCATTCCGGTTTTTTGTGGAGGGCCGGTAGGAACGGATCATTTGTTTTTCTTGCACGATATAGCGTCATTGCCCGGTGCAGTGGAGGTTTCGACGGGCTTGTTCGCTAATGGGGATTTCGATATGCTGCTCGATTTTTTGAAAAGCGACTCTACGGTGCAAAAACATGTGAAGTTTTTGATCGGGTATAGCGGTTGGTCGGCCGGGCAACTCGACGGGGAATTAAAACAGGAGTCGTGGGCTGTGACGACTATGTCTTCGCCGGGCGATTGTCTTGCGGCCGAAGGTGATGCTTTTTGGAGAGAGATAGTAAAGGGTATGGGCGACGGATATAAGTTGTGGTTAAATTCCCCGCAGGAGCCTTCGCTCAATTAGAAGCCTCTGATGAATTAGGCACTTATTCCCGATTGAATTTTTGAAATATCAGAGCATCGGCATATCCCTGAGGCAACCGTATCCAGTCTTTTAAGCGTGTGCTTTCGTGAAATCCGCATGTCCTGAAAAGCGCTATGCTGGCTGTGTTACAAACGGGAATATGTACATATAATTGATGCAGGTGTAAAAAACGGAAAGCATATTCAATGAATGTTTCGAGGGCATCTCGTCCGAATCCTTGTCGTTTGTGATCGGGATCGATGAGGAGACCTATCGCTGCTTTACGGTTTGTGATATCGTAGTCGAAACAGTCTATCGCACCGATAACTTGGCGACTCTCTTTTCGCATGATTATGAGTCTTAATTGTTTGTCCCGAGCGATGTCGGCAGTATAGTTTTCGATGTATTGTTTCAACAGATAACGTGAGAAGGGCGATACGGTACTTCCGTATATCCACAGAGACGAATCATTTTCCCAGCGGTAAAGAGCATCGAGGTCTTCGGGTTCTACCGCTCGCAGTTCTATTTGTTTGCCGGTGAGGTAGTTCATGGTTTCGTATAGGTTTGTTGGGGTGAAATGATGATTTCTGAGTCGGGAGTATAGATGAGGAAATGGTTACGGACGTCGCTTTTTGATTGTATGGTTTCTATGATTTCCCGATAGGAAAGTAGTCCCGAATCTAATATGATGTGTCGGTTGTCTTGTCGTTCAGATGACGATGGAATTTCATCGGCTGACCATATAGGCGTGTAGTGTTTTATACCCGGAATCAATCGGGCTATGGTTTGCGGGGTGCGGGAGAGAATATACCATTTTCCTTTCTCTTTCTTATCGGTTTTTCCATGCTTATGAAACGGAAAGGAGACGACTCGGTAAGCAGCGGCTAACGAGGCTCGGAAGAATATAGAGAATTTTACGGCGAGGTAGTACCCTTTGCTGTAATGCGGGTAATGCTTTTTGAAAAAAATGAGCATAGCTTCATAAAAGACACGGACGTATCGCAGGCTTCCTTTCTTCGTGCTCTCTCCTTTGTAATGTATAATAGGAGTCGGCAGGAAATAATTGGTGTATCCTGCAAGGACGAGCCGATAGGAGAGATCGATGTCTTCGCCGTACATGAAAAAACTTTCGTCGAGTAGCCCGCTTTTGTCCAGTGTTTCACGTCTCATGAACATGAATGCACCCGAAAGAATGTCTATGGGGTGGCATTCGTCGGGAGAGAGATATTTCATGTGATAACGACCGAAAATGCGGGAATGGGGAAATAATGCCGAGAGCCCGAAAATCTTGCAGAACGATACCCACGGAGTGGGGAATCCTCTTTTGGATTCCGGTAAAAACCGTCCGTCACCATCGAGCATTTTTACCCCGGTTCCTCCGGCTTCGGGGTGAGCTTCCATAAATTGGAAAACTTCGTATAACGTATTTTCGGCTATTACAGTGTCGGGGTTAAGCAACAGAACATATTTCCCGGTAGATTGTTCGATGGCTTGGTTATTGGCTCGTGCGAATCCTACGTTTTCGGTATTGGCGATGAATCGGACTTCGGGAAACCGGGGTATGAGGTAATCGAGCGAGTCGTCTTGCGAGTGGTTGTCCACGACAAAGATCTCGACTTCCATCGGGTATGCCTTTAATGCAGCCCGTACCGACCGAAGCGATTGCTCCAAAAAGTATTTTACACGGTAATTGACAATAACGACACTGATTTTTACCACAAGACAGAATCTCTAATATTATAATGTATAACGGCAGTCTAATGAAAATAGTATAATATTATCCTTTGAAACTTTCGCTGAATAACGTGCGGTTGAGAATGGAACGCCCCAATGTGATTTCGTCGGTGTATTCCAGCTCTCCGCCTATGGATACTCCTCTGGCGATGATGGTGATTTTAACATCGAACGGAGCCAACTTCCTGAATATGTAGAAATTGGTCGTGTCGCCTTCCATCGTGGCGCTGAGTGCGAGTATTACCTCTTTTATTCCACCGGAGGCGACTCGGTCTACCAAACTTTCGATTTCGAGGTCGGCCGGACCTATGCCGTCCATCGGGGAGATGACCCCCCCCAATACGTGATAAAGCCCGTGGAATTGGCGAGTGTTCTCGACTACCATCACCTCTTTCACATTTTCGACAACGCATAACGTGGAGGCATCGCGCGAAGGGTCGCCACAGATGGTACAGGTATCCGAGTCGGATATGTTATGGCAAATGTGGCAACGTTTGATTTCTTTACATAACTTAATAATGGTATTACCGAACTTTTCGGCTTCGCCCTCTTCTTGTCTTAACAAATGCAGAACCAAACGTAAAGCCGTTTTCCTACCGATACCGGGTAGTTTGGCAAATTCGTTTACCGCATTTTCGAGAAGAATAGAAGAATATTGTTGGTCCATAAGGGTTGTTCCTTTTCACGAGTTTGCAAATATAGTAAAAGGTGAGTGCAGAGGCAAACCGAAATCTTATTTCCTGCTTGACTATTCCGAACCGCATCCTATATTCGTATCTACAAATATAGGAAATATCTGTTAGTTATTGTTCTGTATGTCATATTTTGAGACAGAGAAAAAACAGCGTTGTCGTCAAATCGGGAAAAATGAGTATTTTTGCATGGATTGTCAAAATTTGAATATAATATATGGAAATAAAAAACGCCCGGTTTGTGATTAGCAGCAGCCATGTGAAGGACTGCCCATCGCACGGATTACCCGAATATGCTTTTATCGGACGTTCCAATGTGGGAAAGTCGTCGTTGATAAATATGTTGACTTGTAAGAAAGGGTTGGCGATGACCTCTTCTACTCCGGGGAAGACAATGCTTATCAATCATTTTTTGGTCGATGATAGTTGGTACTTGGTCGATTTGCCGGGTTATGGATATGCCCGCCGAGGCAAAGAGAGTCGAGAGGCATTGCGGGAAATGATAGAGGGGTATGTGCTTTATCGCAAGGAAATGACTTGTCTTTTTGTCCTGCTCGATTGTCGGCACAAACCTCAAAAGATAGACCTCGAATTCATGGAATGGTTGGGTGAAAACAGCGTGCCTTTTGCTATTGTATTTACAAAAACGGATAAGATTGGTCCCGTAGTACTGAAAGAGCATATAGAGTATTACAAACAGGTGCTGCATGAATCTTGGGAAGAATTGCCTCCTATTTTCGCTACATCGTCGGAAAAAAGACGGGGACGTGAAGAGTTGCTCGATTATATCGATCGCGTGAATAAAAGTTTGAAAGAAGCTTAAAATAGGGACATACTTTTTTAAGTATATTTTTTTCGTTGAATCTGTTTTGTAACTTTGCAAGTAATGCAAAATAGACAATATACAGTGCAATCGAATAAATTCGTTTTATTCATGTCGTCTTTTTGTAGTGAAAGAGAGAAATAGGCATAGTTATAAGCGGAGATGTGCAGCCCTTTTTACTTGCTCTCATTGAAGACTTTATAAATTAATGTGAATTGTTCTTGACGTATGTGTGAAAAAGAATCATTTATGAGGGAGGCTATAAAGTTGTCTCTCGATAATATAGATCACGACGGAGGTCCGTTCGGTGCGGTGATTGTGAAAGATGGAAAAATCATAGCGCGGGGGGTAAATCGTGTGACTGCGTCGGTCGATCCTACGGCGCATGCAGAAGTAAATGCGATTCGTGAAGCAGCCCGGGTATTGGGAACATTCGATTTGAGCGGATGCGAGATCTATACTTCTTGCGAGCCTTGTCCCATGTGTTTGGGAGCCATTTATTGGGCGCATCTCGACAAAGTGTATTACGGAAATACGAAGGCGGATGCCAAGGAGATAGGATTCGATGACTCGTTTATTTACGACGAATTGGCTTTACCTTTGGAAAAACGCCATTTGAATGTAGTCCCGATGATGCGCGATGAAGCTATCAAGGCTTTTGAAAAATGGGAAAACAAGAGTGATAAAATAGAATATTAACAACCGAGGGTGCAGGAGCACCTTCTTTTTTGAATGCAAAAATATGGCTAATTGGTTTGAGTGCAGAGTTAAGTACGATAAGATGCTGGAAAACGGCATGCAAAAAAAAGTGACAGAGCCCTATTTGGTGGATGCTTTATCGTTTACCGAAGCGGAAGCTCGTATTATTGAGGAGGTATCTCCGTTTATCTCGGGGGAATTTTCTGTTTCGGCGGTAAAGCGCGCTAATTTCAGCGAGCTTTTTTTCGATGAAACAGGTGATCGGTGGTATAAATGTAAGCTCAATTTTATCACTCTCGACGAGAAAAGCGGTATGGAAAAGCGTACGGCATCGTATATGCTTGTGCAGGCCGCAGATTTTGAAACGGCATTGAAAAACTTGGTGGAAGGCATGAAAGGAACAATGGCCGACTGGGTGATTGTTTCTATTACAGAAACTCCGTTGATGGACGTTTATCCGTTTGATCCCGAAAGAAAAACAAAAGAAGAAGATCGTCCGCAAGAATGAGTGATATAGCCCGACATATAGAGCGAATTCGTCAAGAGTTACCTGCTGGAACTCGGTTGGTGGCGGTCTCGAAATTTCATACGGCCGAAACCATAATGGAGGCTTATGAGGCGGGACAGCGTATTTTCGGGGAGAGCCGAGTACAGGAACTTGTTGAAAAATATGAGGTTTTGCCTAAGGATATAGAATGGCATTTTATAGGTCATTTGCAAACCAATAAAGTGAAATATATTGTCCCGTTCGTTTCTCTTATTCATAGCGTGGATAGCGAAAAGCTCCTTTCGGTTATAGAAAGCGAGGCGGCCAAATGCGATCGAGTAGTCGATTGCCTTCTTGAAATCCACGTGGCGCAAGAGGATAGTAAATATGGCTTTACGCCTGATTCTTGCCGGGAATTGTTACAAGGCGGTTCCTCGGAGAAATATCCTCATGTAAGGATATGTGGATTGATGGGTATGGCCACCCAGACAGATGATGAGGATTGTATAGAGCGAGAATTCGGTGCTTTGAAAAAATTGTTCGATGAGGTGAAAGGTTCGAGCGCGGTCGACTCTTCGGCATTTTGTGAATTATCGATGGGAATGTCACATGATTATCCGTTGGCTTTACGACATGGCAGTACGTTGGTGCGTATAGGAACGTCTATATTCGGGGAACGTGTTTATTCATGTTTTTGAATGACAATCTGAATGTGAGTTTTGAAAGTTTTTATGCTCAAAAACATGCTGCTATCGTATCTGTTGATGGATAATTAACATTACTTTTGCTCTCAATTTTGTATTTTTTGATGTGCAAAGGGTAAAATATCTATTGTAAAAGAAATAAAACACACATAAATTCATTAATTAAAATCTTATAAAATGAGTACAGAGCAGAAAAAGAACTATGCACTTCCCATTATAGTGATGTTTGCATTGTTCGCCATGATTTCGTTTGTGACAGGGCTTCAGAATCCGATGGGAGTCATTGTTAAAAGTCAGTTCGGAGCCAGTAACTTTATGTCGCAGTTGGGAAATGCGGCTAACTTTATCGCTTATGCCTTTATGGGAATTCCGGCCGGTATGCTGTTGCAGCGCATTGGTTATAAGAAGACCGCGCTTCTTGCCGTAACCGTCGGGTTTATCGGTGTAGGTATCACTTTCTTGTCGGGTATCGCCGAAAGTTTCGCCGTGTATTTGGTGGGCGCTTTCATTTCCGGTTTTTCCATGTGTATGTTGAATACGGTAGTGAATCCTATGTTGAATACTCTTGCCGGCGGTGGAAACAAAGGAAATCAATTGATTCAATTAGGTGGCTCGTTCAACTCGATTAGTGCGACTATTGTACCGGTGTTGGTAGGTTATTTGATCGGTGATTTGGCTCAGGCTAAAATTTCCAATGCCGACCCTGCCTTATTCTTGGCAATGGGTATTTTTGCTTTGGCATTTGTCGTTTTATATTTTGTAAATATTCCAGAACCTCATATCGTAAAAACTTCTGCCAAGAAGGAAAAGAGTAAACATAGCGCACTTTCTTTCCGCCATTTTGTGTTGGGAACTGTTGCTATCTTTATATATGTAGGTGTTGAAGTCGGCATTCCTAATTTTGCCAATTTGTTTATGACTTCACCTGAGATAAACATCGATCCAACGATTGCCGGATCGGTTGTAGGGACATATTGGTTCTTGATGATGATCGGTCGTTTGTGCGGGGCCTCTATCGGAGCGAAGGTGTCCAGTCGCGCGATGTTGACGGTTGTATCGACAGTGGGTATCGCATTGGTATTGGGTGCGATATTCTGTGCTGATAATATTTTGGTAAATATGCCGGTATTTAAGTCCGATATTTCATTCGGCTTTGCCCAAGTTCCTGTAAACGTGATGTTGTTAATCCTTTGCGGACTTTGTACTTCTGTGATGTGGGGCGGTATTTTCAACCTTGCAGTAGAGGGGTTAGGCAAATATACAGCAGCAGCTTCTGGTCTGTTTATGGTTATGGTTTGCGGTGGCGGTATATTGCCTTTGATTCAAGGAGGTGTAGCCGATTTCGCCGGATTCTTGAATAGCTATTGGGTAATTGCGTTGGGATTGGCTTATATTTTATTCTATGCTGCCATAGGTAGTAAGAATGTTAATACAGATATTCCGACCGACGATTATGAGGCATAACTATTTATTTAATAGATAAGATTTAGTAAAGAGAGTGAAGATGCTTCTTCACTCTCTTTGTCTTTTTGTGAACTTTTGGCGGTTTTTGTGTTTGTATACTCATGAATTGTATTATTTTTGTAAAAAAATTCCCATGAACGATACGAACTTATTAAACAAATCGGCCGACAATATCAGAGTATTGACGGCGGCGATGGTTGAAAAAGCCAAATCGGGTCACCCCGGAGGTGCTATGGGGGGAGCTGATTTTATCAATGTGTTATATTCCGAGTTTTTAGTGTACGATCCGGCGGATCCGAAATGGATAAATCGTGATCGTTTCTTTTTAGATCCCGGGCACATGTCCCCGATGCTTTATAGTGTATTGGCTATGTCGGGGTTTTATACGATGGACGATTTGAAGTCGTTTCGTCAATGGGGCAGTATAACTCCCGGCCACCCCGAAGTCGATGTAATGCATGGTATTGAGAATACTTCGGGACCTTTGGGTCAGGGACATACGATGGCTGTCGGCGCTGCTATCGCCGAGCGTTTTATGGCTGCTCGTTTCGGCGAATGGTGTAGTCATAAAATTTATGCGTTTATTTCCGATGGAGGTATTCAAGAGGAGATTTCTCAGGGTGCAGGTCGTTTGGCCGGATTCTTGGGATTGCATAATTTGATTATGTTCTATGATAGTAACGACGTACAACTTTCGACTGATACAGATGCGGTGACCGATGAAGATACTGCTGCGAAGTATAGGTCGTGGAATTGGAATGTCGTGGAAATAGATGGAACCGATCCGGTAGCTATTCGTGATGCATTGGCGCTGGCTAACCGTGAGACAGAACGTCCGACTCTGATTATAGGGAAAACCATTATGGGACGTGGGTGTGTAACGGTTACGGGAGAGAAATTCGAAGGGAAATATTCTACGCATGGACAGCCTTTGAGTAAGTCGGGTGCATCTTATGAAAAGACCATTGAGAATTTAGGCGGAAATGTGGAAAATCCGTTTGTGATATTCCCTGAAACTGCCGGTCTGTATGCTCGTCGAGCAGAGGAATTGAAAGCGATTGTCGCAGAACGTAAATCGGCGCAAGCTGCGTGGGAGAAAGAAAATCCCGAATTGGCCAGAGAGTTGCACGATTTTTATGCTGGGAAACTTCCTGCACTCGACTTCTCATCGATAGAGTATAAACCGAATGTCGCTACTCGGACTGCTTCGGCAAACGTTTTGGCTTATTTGGCGGAACGGGTGAAAAATATGGTCGTTTCTTCGGCCGATTTGGCAAATTCGGATAAGACAGAGGCTTTTTTGAAGAAGACAGGAGCTTTTGCGAAGGGTGATTTCCACGGAGCATTTTTACATGCTGGGGTCGCTGAATTGACTATGGCGGCGATTATGAACGGTATATTGTTGCATGGAGGAATGCAGACTGCTTGTGGAACATTCTTTGTTTTCTCTGACTATATGAAACCGGCAGTTCGTATGGCGGCTTTGATGGAATTGCCCGTGAAATATGTTTGGACGCATGATGCTTTCAGGGTGGGAGAAGATGGACCTACTCACGAGCCGGTAGAGCAAGAAGCTCAAATACGGTTAATGGAGCAGTTGAAGAATCATAGCGGCAAAAATAGTGTGTTGGTTCTGAGGCCGGCCGATAGCGCCGAAACTCTTGTTTCTTGGAAATTGGCTATGGAGAATAAGGATACACCGACGGCATTGATTCTTTCCCGTCAAGATGTCCCCGATTTACCGTCGGCTTCGGACAGTCGTTATAACGATGCATTACAAGCAGAGAAAGGCGCTTATATATTGATGAAAGACGAGACTCCCGATGTTGTATTGGTAGCCAATGGATCGGAGGTCTCTACCTTAGTCGGCGCTGTAAATATATTGCATGATAAGGGGGTACGGGTACAGATCGTCTCGGCTCCTTCGATAGGTCTATTTTTGGAGCAGCCTTTATCGTATAGAAACGTGGTAATACCTCCCGGGTTGCCGGTGTTTGGGTTGACGGCCGGTTTGCCTTCGACTCTGTTCCCGTTGGTGGGCAGTGAGGGCAAAGTGTATGGATTGGACCATTTCGGTTATTCTGCGCCATATAAGGTTCTTGATGAAAAATTGGGATTTACCTCGGATAATATCGCTCGGGAAATTATTGAATTTGTAGAGAAATAAGTATTTAGAGAAATTTAAGCAAAGTCGTTTTTCTTTTTTATAGAAGAACGACTTTGTTGTAAATTTAAATAAAATTTGTTTGTCGAATAAAATAAATCAATTATCTTTATCCCCAAATTCAATTGGGTCTATAAAATGATTGATTTTCATATCTTTTATATGCTGGTCGATCGAATGTTAAACATATATTAATTAAAAATAATAGTAGTATGAAGAAGACTGTATCTGCAATTTTGCTTACAGGTGCTTTTGCAGCAATGCCGGCAATGGTTGCAGCAGCTTCCCAAGAGGAGGCTAAGACAGAACCTTCCAAAGAAATTGTCTTGAATAAGTTTAAAGACAATTGGATGATTTCACTTGAAGGCGGGGTTGATTTTAGTTTAGGGAGATTTGATAGCCATGCCGATTTTGGTAAGCGTATTGCTCCTGTGTTTGGTCTTAATGTCGAGAAATGGTTTTCTCCTGTTATCGGGTTGCGTTTGGGCGCTGATTATTATGGAATGAAAGGAGCTGCTTTATGGGGTAATGGCATGAGTGGCGAGATGCTCGACAATACTTATTACAAACAATCGTATGCTTTAATAACGCCGGCTCTTGATGTGATGGGCGATTTGGCAAGTTTGTTCTGTGGATATCGCGAGCGCGTTTATTCTCCTATTTTATATGTCGGTATGGGAATTCCTGTTGCGGTTTCCGGTGATGGAGATATTGCCGATTGTGTCAATATGGGTATGAGAGGCGGTTTGTTAAACCGTTTCCGTTTAAGCGATGCTTGGGCTATCAATTTGGATCTCCGTTTCGATGTGTTTGAAGCGACTGTTGCCGGAGAAGGGAATCATGCTAAGACTCTTTCTGCTTTGGTGGGTGTAACCTATAAGTTCAAGGGTCGTGGTTGGAATGCTCCGGTTGTGCCTGTTGTAGCTCCGGTTGTGGGCAAATACAGCGATGCGGAAGGAGATGCTCTTGTCGCTCAATTGCGTGATGCCAATCGAAAAATAGCAGACCTCGAACAACAATTGGCCGAATGTAAGAATCGTCCGGCAGAAAAGATCGTTGAGGAACAAGCTCCTGTGGTTACCGTTTATTATAATATAAATAGTTCGGAACTGCAAGGGAAAGACAGAGTCGTGTTGAAAGCTGTTGCAAAGGCTATTAAAGCTAACAAGGATACGAAGTATGTGATTACCGGTTATGCCGATAGCGAAACAGGTACGGCAGCCTTCAATGCTAAGTTGCGCAAAGCTCGTGCCGAAAGAGTCTATGATGCCTTAGTATCTTATGGCGTTAGCCCCGATCAGTTGGAACAAAAGACCAGCGATGCGAAACTCGATCGTTTCGGTTCTTATATTCTCGATCGTGCAGCAACGATTTCTCCTGCGAAGTGATAACTAAACGAATAAATAAATTAAGAGAGATTATCGAGGTTCGGTAATCTCTCTTGTGTTATATAGGTATTTCTAATGAAATATTATTGTGTTTGTTTATTATAGGAGCTTATAAGTGGGGAAGATACTTCTTTGAAATAATGTTAAAATAAAAAGTAATAAACACTATCATATTATAAATTGCAAAGTCGGCTTGCCAAAATAGAGGTGTTTTATTATCTTTGTGGCCTGTTTAAGAGAGAAGCCGTGGAATCGTTTTATAGAACACACAAGTATCTCGTCGAGCATGTAGAGTCTCCGGTGAAACGGGACTTAATGTATCAAATCGACAAAAACAGCCGTTTGGTAGGTATAAAGGGTAGCCGAGGGGTAGGAAAAACCACATTTTTGCTGCAATATGCCAAAGAAAATTACGGCTTAGACCGGTCGTGCTTATATATAAATCTCAATAATTTATATTTTACAGAGCATACTCTGAGAGATTTTGCAGAACGTTTTTATGGACAAGGGGGACGGGTATTACTGATAGATCAGGTATTTAAGTATCCGGGTTGGTCGGAGGAATTGAAATATTGTTATGATCATTTGCCCGAATTGAAAATAATTTTTTCCGGTTCGTCGGTTATGCGATTAAAAGAGGAGAATCCGGTATTGGCCGGATTGGTCGATTCTTATAATCTGCGAGGGTTTTCATTTCGGGAATATTTGAATTTGATGGCTTCGACTCATTTCCCTTCATATTCACTTAGCGATATTATAACCAATCATAGGGCTATCGCTCAGGAAATTTGTGCGCAAGTAAATCCATTAGATTATTTTCCGGGGTATTTGCATCATGGATATTATCCGTTCTTTTTGGATAAATCGAATTTCTCGGAAAATCTGGTTAAAAATATCAATATGATTATGGAGGTGGATATTCTGTTGATTAAGCAAATAGAATTGTCTTATCTCCCGAAGGTTCGTCGTTTAATGTATTTGTTGTCGGTTCATTCGCCGGCTCCCACTAACGTGAGTCAGTTGAGCAAGGATATTCAAATTTCAAGAGCGACGGTTATGAATTATATTAAAAGTTTGAAAGATGCGAGGCTTATTAATATGCTTTATCGGGTAGGGGAGGAATTTCCTAAAAAACCGGCTATGGTGTATATGCATAATACGAATATTATATATTCCAATCGGTCGGTTCAGGCAGATCCTCAATCGATTCGCGAAACCTTTTTTTATAATACGTTGCACAAGGATCATCGTTTGAATATGGGTAGTAAAAACGCTCAGTTTTTGGTGAACCGAGAACTTTTGTTCAGAATACAAGGGAGTGTGCCCCGCAGTCGTATCAACCCTCATTTTTATTATGCGGTAGACGATTTGAAAATAGGTAGTGAAAACTTAATACCTTTATGGTTGTTTGGGTTTGTGTATTGATTTAGAGATGAAAAAAACAATATTAATTACTTAATAACAAGAAAAGATGAGTAAACAGAAAAAATTTTTAACTTGCGATGGTAATCAGGCCGCAGCGCATATCTCGTATATGTTTTCTGAGGTTGCAGCCATCTATCCCATCACTCCGTCATCTACTATGGCTGAGTATGTAGATGAGTGGGCTGCTGCCGGGCGTAAGAATATTTTCGGGGAAACCGTCCTCGTACAAGAAATGCAATCTGAGGGTGGAGCTGCCGGAGCAGTTCATGGTTCTTTGCAGGCAGGTGCATTAACGACAACTTATACAGCGTCTCAGGGACTTCTGTTGATGATCCCCAACATGTATAAGATTGCCGGTGAATTGTTGCCTTGCGTGTTCCATGTATCGGCACGTACGTTGGCTTCTCATTCGCTATCCATCTTCGGAGATCACCAAGATGTGATGTCGACTCGGCAAACGGGATTTGCCATGTTGGCCGAAGGGTCTGTGCAAGAGGTAATGGATTTGGCCGGTGTAGCTCATTTATCTACGATTCGGTCGAGAGTGCCTTTTGTGAATTTCTTCGATGGATTCCGTACATCGCACGAAATACAGAAAATAGAGGCTCTTGAAAATGAGGATTTAGCTCCGCTTATCGATCAGAAGGCTTTGGCCGAGTTCCGTGCACGAGCATTGAATCCCGAGGCTCCGGTTATGCGGGGTATGGCCGAGAATCCCGATACCTTCTTCCAACATCGTGAGGCTTCCAATAAATTTTATGAAGCCGTTCCTGCTATCGTAGAAGACTATATGCAGGAAATCAATAAGATTACCGGTCGTGATTATCATTTGTTCAACTATTATGGAGCCGAGGATGCCGATCGTGTAATTATAGCGATGGGGTCGGTAACCGAAGCTGCTCGTGAGGCAATCGACTATTTGATGGCAAAAGGCGAGAAAGTAGGTTTGGTCGCTGTTCATTTATATCGTCCTTTCTCGGCGGAACATTTCTTGTCTGCCCTGCCTAAGACGGTTAAACGTGTGGCTGTGCTCGATCGTACCAAAGAACCGGGCGCTAATGGCGAACCTTTGTATCTCGATGTTAAAGATGTATTTTATGGTAAAGCCGATGCTCCGCTTATCGTTGGCGGTCGTTATGGTTTGGCTTCGAAAGATACGACTCCGACACAGATTTTGTCGGTATATGAAAACTTGTCTTTGCCTGAGCCTAAGAACCACTTTACTATCGGTATTGTCGATGATGTCACTTTCACGTCTCTTCCTCCGAAAGAAGAATTGGCATTGGGCGGCGAAGGTATCTTCGAGGCTAAATTTTATGGTTTGGGAGCCGATGGTACGGTAGGTGCTAACAAGAACTCTGTAAAGATTATCGGTGACAATACCGATAAATATTGTCAGGCCTATTTCTCCTACGATTCGAAAAAGTCGGGAGGTTTCACCTGTTCTCACTTGCGTTTCGGCGATACGCCTATTCGCTCTACATATTTGGTGAATACGCCCAATTTCGTGGCTTGTCATGTTCAAGCCTATTTGCACATGTACGATGTGTTGCGCGGAATTCGTCAGAACGGTACGTTCCTGTTGAATACGATTTGGACCGCCGAAGAGCTGGTTAAGCATTTGCCCAATAACGTGAAACGTACATTGGCACAGAAAAATATTTCGTTCTATACGATCAATGCTACGAAGATTGCTCAGGAAATAGGTTTGGGCAATCGTACGAATACGATACTTCAATCGGCGTTTTTCCGCATAACAGAGGTGATTCCCGTGGATTTGGCTATCGAGCAGATGAAGAAATTCATCGTGAAGTCCTACGGTAAAAAAGGCGAAGATGTCGTAAACAAGAATTATGCTGCCGTAGATCGTGGAGGTGAATATGAGAAGGTGACGGTAGATGCTGCATGGGCAAATCTACCCGATGACGAAAAAGCCGAAAGCAAAGCTCCCGAATTTGTAGAAAATGTTGTGAAGGTTATCAATGCACAAGCCGGAGATGACCTGCCTGTTTCTGCATTCTCTGGAATCGAAGACGGAACTTGGCCTGCCGGAACCGCTAAATATGAAAAACGCGGTGTTTCTGCTTTCGTTCCTGTTTGGAACAGTGAAAACTGTATACAATGTAACAAGTGTGCTTACGTTTGTCCTCATGCTTCTATCCGTCCGTTCGTCCTCGATGAAGCCGAATTGGCTGCTTCTCCTTACAAGGCTGGCGAGACTCTCGAAATGAAAGTTCCTGCTGCCATGAAGGGTATGCACTTCCGTATGCAGGTCGATGTCCTCGACTGTTTGGGCTGTGGTAATTGCGTAGATGTTTGTCCGGGCAATAAGAACGGTAAGGCTCTGTCTATGTCCGATTTGGAAAGCCAGTTGGGCGAGGCTCCCCGTTGGGATTATTGTGCCGAGAATGTGAAGAGCAAACAACACTTGGTAGATATTAAATCGAACGTGAAAAATTCGCAGTTCGCTACTCCGTTGTTCGAGTTCTCGGGTGCATGTTCGGGTTGCGGTGAAACTCCCTATGTAAAATTGATTTCTCAGCTTTTCGGCGACCGTGAAATGGTATCTAACGCTACGGGCTGTTCTTCGATTTATTCGGGTTCGATACCTTCTACTCCTTACACAACGAACGATAAAGGTAAGGGTGTCGCTTGGGCCAATTCGTTGTTCGAAGATTTCTGTGAGTTCGGTTTGGGTATGACGTTGGCCGTTGAAAAAATGCGCGAGCGTTTGGTGAAATTGATGAATCGAGCCATCGAGGGCGATAGCTGTCCGGCAGAGACCAAAGAACTGTTCGCAGCATGGATTGCCGATAAAGACAATACCGAACGTTCTATCGAGCTCGAAGCTCAAATTACACCTATCGTGAAAGCCAATGCCGATAAGTGTGAAATATGTAAAGAAATAGCTTCATTGAGTCAGTATCTTATCAAAAAATCACAGTGGATTATCGGTGGTGACGGTGCTTCGTACGATATCGGCTTCGGTGGTCTCGACCATGTTTTGGCATCGGGCAAAAATGTGAATATCCTCGTTTTGGATACCGAAGTATATTCGAATACCGGTGGTCAGGCTTCGAAAGCTACTCCGGTGGGAGCTATCGCTAAGTTTGCCGCGGCGGGTAAACGGGTTCGTAAGAAAGATCTCGGTCTTATCGCTTCGACCTATGGATATGTATATTGTGCACAGGTGGCTATGGGAGCCGATCAAGCTCAGACCTTGAAAGCTATCCGTGAGGCAGAAGCCTATGATGGTCCTTCTATCATCATTGCTTATGCACCTTGTATCAACCACGGTTTGAAGGCTGGTATGGGTAAGGCTCAGGCCGAGGAAGCTGCTGCCGTAGCATGCGGATACTGGCACTTGTGGCGTTACAATCCCGAATTGGAAGCCGAAGGCAAGAATCCGTTCACATTGGACAGCAAGGAACCGCAGTGGGAAAAATTCCAAGACTTCTTGAAAGGAGAGGTTCGTTTCGCTTCTGTCATGAAACAATATCCTTCGGAGGCTGCGGAACTGTTCAAAGCTGCCGAGGACAATGCTAAGTGGCGTTACAATAACTATCGTCGTTTGGCAAAACAACAATGGGGTGTTGAACAGGAAGATTAAAATTCAGTCTTTCACATAATCGAAAAAGGGGCTTGCCGTGTGCGAGCCTCTTTTTTTATGTAACAAGCTATTCAACCTTCTCCTCCCCTATCCCTCCTGCCTGTCTTTTCTAACCCCTCCGTCCTTCGGACACCTCTCCTATATGGCTAACGCCATACAGAGGAGGAGTGTGACACATTTCATACTTTTGTTACAGTTCGGCGAACTTTTATGTAACAAGTTATTCAACTTCCTCCCCTATAATTGCATGGTAAAGCACCCCGTAAGGCTACGGGACACGGCAGGGAGGAGGTTTAATCTCTATTGAGTCGCTACTGGGTATTGCCGGATAACGATATAAGAAGCTGTTTTAAATTTATTGAAAAATAATATTATCATTGCAAGCAGGTATGTTCCGGCCATATTGAGCCCCTGTCTCTCATCTAGAATCCCTTGATTTTTGTCAAGAGCCTGCTATTGACTGCATATCTCGGACTCCAATCTGCTTCAACATAGGTCTCAATCTGTCTCGGAATAAATTTAAAACAGCTTCAAAAAAACGGAGCAGTAGTGCTGCTCCGTGGAATAAAATGGGATAGGGTTATGCTAAAAGTCGTCTTTGCTTGTGCCGAGTAACATATCTTTTAATCGGGACCGGTCTAAAATGATGATTTCTTTTGCATTGTAATCGATGATACCGTCTTCTTTCAATTCATCGAGGGTAGACAGGAATACCGACCGTTGCACACCGAAGAAAGCATATAAATCTTTTTGTTTGCAGATGATGCGTATGTCGACCGATTTTTGTTGCGTGAGACTCAACACCCAAAATGCCAGTCGTTCTTTGAGGTCGTTGGACGAAAGAGCCGTAAAACTTTCGAGTGCCTTTTGCGATCTGCGAGAGAGTATGTTCAACAAATTGATGAGGAAGATAGGCTCTTCTTGTAACATTTGTATGACCGAGGCTTTTTCTATTTGCATGATTCCTACGGTTCCTACGGCATAAAGATTAGCCGGGAAATAGGTGTCGCGGCCGAATAGATGGTCGGGAGCTATTACATTAGGAGCTTGTATCAGCTCTGTAATTCTCATTTTCTCGTTTTGTGTAATCAGTTCGGAGCGAATTTCTCCCGAGATGAGAAATTTCAAATGATTGCATTCTTCCCCGCTCGTGACGATTTTTTCTCCGTCGGGATATTTGAGAAAATGAAATTTCATTTTCTCGATTAATTCCGAAATTTTATTTCGGCTGACTCCTTGAAAAATAGGGAGCTGTAATAAAACATCATACATGCTGTCCATACGCTATACGATTAGATTCTTCAAAACTAACAAAATTTTTTTACTATGTTTCGTTATAAAAGCTAAAACATCTTCTTTGTTTAGAAACTATTCATTTCTTTTTTTTTCATTAACTTTGTACCGGATAAGATAGAAATCGTGTAAATGTGAGTGTATATAGACTCTTGTATTTACCTTGTCGTCGTACACCTTAAACTATGTAGAATATGGAAATAATATCGTTTCGTTTTCAGGATTTCCTGAGTGCTTTTATTATTTTGTTTGCTGTAATCGATATAACGGGGCTTACTCCTATTATTATCGATATGAAGCAGAAGGGACAAAATATTATCGCTTGGAAAGCGGCAGTCTATTCGTTGGTTACATTCCTCGCCTTTCTGTTTATGGGGAATATGATACTCAATCTGTTTCAAGTCGATATTTCTTCGTTTGCCATTGCCGGCGCGCTAGTTATCTTCGTGATGGCCATAGAGATGTTGCTCGGGGTGGAGATTTTCAGGAATGACGGGCCCGAGGGTGCGGCATCGATCGTACCGATCGTTTTCCCTTTGATTGCCGGCGCCGGCTCTTTTACGACTCTGCTGTCGTTGAGGGCTCTGTATGGGTTGGGTAGTATTCTGGCCGCTTTGTTCTTGAATATTCTTGTTATCTATGTTGTTATTCGCAATGTCCATATTTTGGAGCGTGCTTTGGGGAAAACGGGGGTTTATGTATTGCGCAAGTTCTTCGGTATTATTTTATTGGCACTTTCGGTTCGCATGTTTTTGCAGAATCTTTCCATTGCTCTCGAATCATTCTGATGCATACCGATTATATATTTGAAAAGAGGGGTGGCGATTTCGTCACCCCTCTTTTTGTGACATTTGTTTATATAATATATAGAATATTATGAAAACCAATACTTTGTTATGTTGTAATATGTTATTTTTTATTTAATTTGCAATTCAGAAAAAAGGGAAATCTGTAAAAGAGGGACTTATCGCAGGTCGGGAATGTTTTTCCTATTTTTTTCAGTTTTATAGGTTGTGAATGAGAAAGGCTTACAGGACTCAATTCGTGCATAATTTTAATATATACGATATGAAAAAATGGTTTACATTAATCGGGTTGTGTTGTCTAATGACCGGTATGATTTCGGCGACTAACCAACCTTTGAAAAGAATCTCTCCTGTGCAGGCGGCACAGATGCGATTGGGGGTATTGAACGAGGGGACTACCCGAATGGAAGGGACTGTTCGGCCGGTCGATACGAAAAACATCGGCCGGATATTATCGCGGTCAGCCGTTTCTTCGGTTACCGCGAATTCGTCGGCGTTTCGGAATGCCGTTTCTGCCAACTCTTGGCTCGCTGATGGAAATTACGATATTTCTTGGTATGACGAGACGAAAGACGAATTTTCTCTTTCCTCTCCGGCGCAGTTAGCCGGGTTGTCCTATTTGGTCCGTGCAGGTAAGAATTTCCAATATTGTACGGTACGTTTGTCCGCAGATATCGATTTGTCGAATTACAAATGGATTCCGATAGGTACAAGAGGAGTTGAGTTTAAAGGTCTGTTCGATGGTGGCGGCCATACGATCTCCGGTTTGCATACGGATATGGAGAAGTTTTCGGGATTGTTCGGGGCGGTTGCTTCTACCGATATTCGTAATGTCATGCTCTCCTCGTCTTGCGTGGTGGTCGGCTCTGTGGCCGGTTCCATAGCCGGGAGTATGAATGAAAGCGCGATTATGAACTGTCGTTCCGATGCTGCGGTGCAGGGATATACCGCAGGCGGTTTGGTCGGGAATTCCGATAACTCTTCGGTATTGGCATCTATCTTTAACGGTCGTGTGTCGAAACTCGAAGCTGCGAATGCTTGGGTGGGAAGCTATACGGTGACCGCCGGTTCTCCTTTTGAGGGAGAGGAAACTCAAAGTTTCGAGATGACCATCGAAGCCGATGATTCGTCTCCCGAAAGATTGACTATCGGTTGGAGGTCTTCGAGGTATGGTATTGTTTATACATTAACAGGTTTTATAGAAGATGATGGTTGTTTGCATATTTCCATAGGGGAACAACAACTGGGATCGTATGGAGCCTATGCCACGATGTTGGTCAGATATACCAATGATGGGATTTCGGTTGGTTGGAAGGCTATGTACCGCCGTTCACGGCTGTTAAGAACGAAGAGCAGGTAACGACGGGCGGTATTGTCGGGACGTCCTACAATACCTTTTTGGAGAAATGTTTTTATGGGGACGGTTGCGTCGGAGACGGTTACAATGATATAGGAACTGCGTTACCTTCGGACGAATTGCTTTCCGATGCGCAGGTGCGTACGATGAATTCAGCTGCGTCGGGTATCGTTTTGAGCGATCCTTTCGTATCTTCCTTGAAGATGTGGAGGCCGGGAGAAAACGGACCTGCATTGATAGAGGAGGATTATGTGCAGTCCAATTGGTGGACTTCGGACGGAAACTACGATGTCTCGTGGTATGACGGCTCTCGTACCGAGTTCACTATTTCTACTCCGGCACAGTTGGCGGGATTGGCTTATTTGGTGAATACATGCCATACGTTTAGCGGTAAAACAATTTTGTTGACAAACGATATTGATTTGGCGGAACATTTATGGGTTCCCATTGGACGTAATTCCCGAAATGCACAGTCTGTGGCAATTTTTGGCGGAACGTTCGACGGTGGGGGGCACGTGATACGTAATCTGAATATAAGTATGAAGGCGTATTCGTATGCGCAAGGGAGTACTACGTGTCTTGTCGGTTTCTTCGGCTATTCTTCCGGAGTGATCGAAAATGTGACTTTGGCGGAAGATTGCGCGGTGCGGGTTACCGCTACCGGTTCGCAATACCTTAATGTGGGAAGTATATGTGGTGTGTTGGGTGGTAATTATATTGCGAATTGTCATAATCGGGCCTATATAGAGGCTCGAAGCCTTTTCGATGATATATTCGCCGCCGGTATTTTGGGATTTGACAACCAATATAATCCGGTTTATAATTGCTCCAATGCGAATGATGTTGTCGGATTTTCGACTTGGGGCATTGTGTGTGTCTCGGGGCTGGTGGCAGCTAATGCGAAGGTAGTGAACGGGTATAATACCGGGAATATATCGGGTACGGGACCGAGTGTGGAGGTCGGGGGAATAACCCCCTCGTTTGCGCAGTTGAATAATGTGTATAATACCGGTCGACTTACGGCGACGGGACGATCGATTATTCCTGAGCCGGAGCCGGTTGCAACGGCTTCCCCAATTGTCGCTTCTTACGGTGCGAGTGTTGAAAATGGTTACTACGATATCGCTTGTGTGGAAGATACGACCGGAATGAATGTCAAGGGTACGGCGATGACGGCCGATGAAATGAAATCCTTTGCGTTTGCCGAATTGCTGACCTCCCATGCAGCCTCTCTTGTCAAGAGTGATCCCGACCTGCCCGAAATGCTTTCTTGGACGGTTCGACCGGAAGAGAACGATGGTTTCCCCGTATTCGGTGAGGCCGTAGAGGCCGGCGGTTGGTGGACTTCGGCCGGAAATTACGATATTTCGTGGTATGACGAGGCCGAGGATTCGTTCTCCATTTCCTCCCCGGCACAACTGGCGGGTGTGGCTTACTTGGTGAAGAACGGCCGGACTTTCGAGGGTAAAACAGTCACTTTGACCGGGAATATCGATTTGGACGGGCTTAAATGGGAACCGATAGGAAAAGCGAATTTACAGCAAATTTTTAAGGGTGTCTTTGACGGGGGTGGCTACGAAATACATAACCTTCGTTCGGAAGTGATATCGACCGGTGAGGCTTATTCCGGACTTTTCGGAGCTATTTATCAGGCACAGGTCACCCGTGTGGTTTTAGCGGAAGATTGTGAAATACGGACTTCCTATTATGGCGGCGGTGTTGTGGCTTATGCTCAGGAGTCGGAAATTGTTTCATGCGAAAATCGGGCTTCTGTTTCGTTTGAAGGCCCCGCCGGATATGTAGGTGGGATAGCCGGGTATGTTGTTTCGACTTCTTCGATCGATCGTTGTGAGAATCTCGGTATTGTAACCGGTACGGTTCAACCTTCCGATAATTATGCCTCTTGCCTTGTTTATGCCGGCGGTATTGCGGGAGTTAATCAAGAGTCCACGATTATAAACAGCAGCAATCATGCAGTTGTCGCGGTAGAGGCTTTGCCGGAATATGATTCTTGTGCAGGGGGGATTGTCGGGTATAACTCCGGGAGTTCGACGTTTATTGCGAACTGTTATAATGCGGCAGGAGTGCGGCTGTCGGGATCCGGTTTTGCCGGAGGAATATTATCTTATACCGATAATGCCGATATTCGTGTGGCAAATTGTTATAATATAGGAACCGTATCGGGTGTCCCCGGAAAATCGTACCCGGTCGTGCCGATTTTATCGGCCGATTCGGAGGATTGTTATTATCTGACGAATTGTGTGGAAGGGGAGGGCTCTTATGCCGGAACGGCGTTGACGGTCGACTATATGAAATCGACAGCTTTTGCCGCAAGATTGAACGATTGGTCCAAGACGAACAATTCCTCGGAAACAGGCCGGCAGACTCTATATTGGAAAGTCGAGGATGCCGAGAATGACGGGTATCCGGTATTTACCGATCAGGATCCCGGTTATACCGGTGTAGAATCTGTGGTGTCGGGCGTGCGGATATATCCGACGACTGTATCGGGAGAGCTTTTCGTGTGTGGAACCGAGAGTCCGATTTATGTCTATAACCTTGCCGGGCATATCGTTTCGATTATCGATCCGACAGAAGAAATTACAGTCGTGGATATGTCGAGATTGGTAGCCGGTGTTTATTTGGTGAGGACGGGAGATAAAGTCGTACGTTTGGTGAAACTATAAATAATTAGTCGTTATGAAAAAGGTTCCGATGAAAATCGGAACCTTTTTTGTTTTAGAACGGTTATAAGGTGTTGATATATTGTCGATTGTAACTATATGTTTAAGAACATACCATTTTCGCTGTCAAAATGTTTGCATTTTATTTTCTGTTATGTTAAATTCGTAACAATATTAATAGCTTATTTCAAATTCTTTGAAAACTTGTAGTTTGTGAATATTTACGATTATAAGTTCGTTCGGGAATTTTTAGAAAGGAATAAGAGAAATTTGATTGTAGAGATATGAGTTATCTGAAATTTGACAAGAATCTGATGATAAATCTCGAATGGTCTTTGCCGAAAGAGATGTTGCGGACCAATAAGTCGGGGGCCTATCATTGTACGACAATCGTTGATTGCAATACTCGAAAACAGCATGGGTTGTTGGTTATCCCGATACCCGAGTTGGACAAGGATAATCACGTGATGCTGTCGTCTTTGGACGAAACCGTGATACAGCATGGAGCGGCCTTTAACTTGGGGTTGCATAAATATCGAGGCGATTGTTTCAGTCCTAACGGACACAAATACATTCGGGAGTTTAATTGCGAATCTGTCCCGCAAACGATGTATCGCGTGGGCGGGGTAATTATGACCAAAGAGAAAGTGTTTATTTCACATGAAAACCGTATATTGATCAAATATACTCTTGTCGATGCTCATTCCCCTACGGTGTTACAGTTTCGTCCGTTTCTGGCGTTTCGTAATGCCAACGAGCTGTGTGTCGAGAATTACGTACTCGACCAACGTTACGAGGAGGTGGCGAACGGAATAAGTTGTTGTCTGTATCAGGGGTATCCCCGGTTGTATATGCAATTTAATAAGGCTCCTCAGTTTATATTCGATCCCCATTGGTATAAAGGTATAGAATATATCAAAGATCAAGAACGCGGCTATCCTTATCAGGAAGATTTATATGTGCCGGGGTATTTCGAGCTCCCGATAAAAAAGGGCGAGAGTATTATTTTCTCGGCCGGTACGATAGAAGCGAAACCGCGTTCGTTCGCCCGTACTTACAATGAAGAACTCGCCAACCGTCACATGTGTCGGTCCAGTTTCTTCAATTGCTTGAAAAATTCGGCTCAGCAGTTTTATTTCAAAACAAAAAGAGGTCACTATTTATTAGCCGGTTATCCGTGGTTTGGGGTAAGGGCTCGCGACCAGTTCATCGCTTTGCCGGGATGTACGTTGGCTGTCGGAGACGACAAGACTTTTGAAGATGTGATGCATTCGTCGGAAAAAGCGTTACGTCACTTTATGTCGAGCGGAGAGCTCGATGAAAATATCGGAGAAATAGATTTGCCGGATATTCCTTTGTGGGCGTTATGGACTGTGTATCATTATGCCAAAGAGAAAGGTATGGAGATTTGCCGACAGAAATATGGGAAGTTTGTTTGCGATATTTTGGATTATATCGTGAAAGGTGGGCATCCCAACCTGTTCTTGCACGATAACGGATTGCTTTATTCCAATGGAAAGGAACGGGTAATTTCATGGATGAACGCGGTTGTCGACGGACGTCCTGTGAATCCGAGAAGCGGCTATTTGGTCGAATTTAACGGACTATGGTATAACGGATTGAGGTTTGCCGCCGCACTCTTTGCCGAAGACAAAGAGATGGCATCGAAAGTCGAGCAGTGGAACGCTATCGCCGATAAGACGGCAGAGTCGTTCGTACATACCTTCTTGAACGATTATGGTTATCTGGTAGACTATGTGGACGGTGCGATGTCCGATTGGAGTGTACGTCCCAATATGTTGATAGCTCTGTCGCTCGATTATTCTCCGTTGGACAAACGGCAGAGGAAACGTGCATTGGAAGTGGTTACACGGGAATTGCTGACCCCCAAAGGTATCCGCACTCTGAGTCCTAAGAGCTATGGCTACAATCCTACTTATGTAGGGTCGCAGACCGAACGCGAATATGCTTATCATCAAGGACCTGCTCGCCCGTGGTTGATGGGAGCGTATGCCGATGCCTATTTGAAGATATTCGGTATTAGCGGGGTATCGTTTTTGGAACGTATGCTGATAGGGTTTGAAGATGAAATGTCTCAGACTTGCATTGGCTCTATCTCCGAGCTGTTCGACGGGAATCCACCTTTCGCAGGCCGGGGAGCTATCAGCTATGCCGCCAATGTCGGTGAAATATTGAGAGTATTGAATTTATTGAAAAAGTATAACATGTAAAGCCTGATTCCTATCTATGAAAGCGCTTATGTTCGGTTGGGAGTTTCCTCCTCATATCTTGGGAGGTTTGGGTACGGCCAGTTATGGGCTGACCAAAGGCATGGCAGAGTGTGGCGATATAGACATCACGTTTGTCATACCTAAACCATACGGAGACGAGGATAAAACTTTTGCCCATATTATCGGAGCTGCGAATACACCTGTCGCATGGAGAGACGTAAGTTGGGATTATGTACAGCAGCGTTATGGCTATTGTATGGATCCCCAAGAATATTTCGATCTTCGCAGCCATATTTATGCGGATTTTAATTATCTGAAAACCAATGATCTGGGGTGTATCGAATTTTCGGGACGTTACCCCGATAATCTGATGGAGGAGATAAATAATTACTCGATTGTAGCCGGGGTGATTGCCCGTACGGTTCAGTTCGATGTCATTCATTCCCATGATTGGCTCACCTATCCGGCCGGTATTCACGCCAAGCAGGTGAGCGGTAAACCGCTGGTTATTCACGTGCATGCGACCGATTTCGACCGAAGCCGGGGTAATGTAAATCCTACGGTGTATAATATCGAACGGGACGGTATGTTGCATGCCGACCATATTATTACGGTAAGTAATCTGACTCGTCAGACGGTTATCGAAAAGTATCATATCGATCCGGCGAAGGTGACGACCGTGCACAATGCCGTAGAGCCTTTGAGCGACGAGATTAAATCGATAGAAGTTCCTCACAGTCCGAAAGAAAAGGTGGTTACTTTCTTGGGACGCATTACCATGCAAAAAGGCCCTGAGTATTTTGTGGAGGCTGCGGCGCGGGTGTTGAAGAAGACCAATGGAGTGAGGTTCGTCATGGCCGGGAGCGGAGATATGATGAATAAGATGATTCTCTTGTCGGCTCAGCGTAATATATCCGACCGTTTCCATTTTACCGGATTTTTGAGAGGAAAGCAGGTTTATGAAATGTTGAAGGCCAGCGATGTGTATGTGATGCCTTCGGTTTCGGAACCATTCGGTATTTCTCCGCTCGAAGCCATGCAAGTGGGTGTGCCTTCGATTATTTCGAAGCAGTCGGGGTGTGCCGAGATTTTGACCAATGTCATTAAGACCGACTATTGGGATATCGATGCTATGGCCGATGCCATTTATTCTATAATCACTTATCCTGCTATCTATAAGCAACTGCGCGAAGAAGGAGAGCGGGAGGTGAACGAAATCAAATGGAAATATGCCGGACAGAAAGTAATCGATATTTACCACAAGGTAATGCACAATTAATAACTAATGAAAAAACTTGACCTTATATGAAAACTATTTGTTTCTATTTTCAAATTCATCAACCGTTTCGATTGAAACGATATCGTTTCTTCGATATAGGTAACGATCACTATTACTATGATGATTTTGCCAATGACGATATTATCACTCGCATAGCTCAGCGTTCTTACCTCCCGGCGAATGCGACATTACTTGAAATGATTAAAAATGCCAATGGTAAGTTCAAGGTGGCTTTTTCCATATCGGGGGTAGCCTTAGAGCAACTCGAAGTTTGTGTGCCTGAATTTATCGACAGCATGAAAGAATTGGTCAAGACCGATTGTGTGGAGTTCTTATCCGAAACTTATGCGCACTCGTTGGCATCGTTGTGCGATCCGGAGGAGTTCAAGATGCAGGTGAGACAACACGACGAGAAGATAGAGCAGCTTTTCGGCGTGAAGCCCAAAGTGTTCAGAAATACCGAGTTGATATTTTCCGACGACATAGCCTCTATGATAGCTTCGATGGGATTCAAAGGCGTTATTACAGAGGGAGCGAAGCATATTTTGGGTTGGAAGAGCCCGAATTATTTGTATAGTTCGGCAGCTGCTCCCAAGCTGAAAATGTTGTTGAAAAATTACAAAATGAGCGATGATATTTCATTCCGTTTCTCTAATTACGAATGGAGCGATTATCCTTTGACGGCAGAGAAGTTTATTTCGTGGGTGAAGAATTATCCCGAAGAAGAACCTATCGTCAATCTTTTCATGAATTACGAGACATTGGGCGAACTGCAACCTCGCGAATCGGGTATTTTCGAGTTTATGAAAGCCCTTCCTCGTTTTGCCGAACAAGAGGGTGTCGGGTTCTGCACGCCGACCGAGGCGATCAGTAAATTGAAACCGGTCGATATGCTGTCGGTTCCTTATCCGATGTCGTGGGCCGACGAAGCACGGGACACCAGTGCATGGTTGGGAAACACGTTGCAGAACGAAGCATTCCGCAAGCTCTATTCAGTTGCCGAGCGCGTCCGCTTGTGTGACGACCGTCGTTTGAAACAAGACTGGTATTATTTGCAAGCCAGCGACCACTTCTATTATATGTGTACGAAGTATTTGTCCGACGGAGCTGTACATAGCCATTACAGTCCTTACGATAGTCCGTATGAGGCTTTTACCAATTACATGAATGTGCTCAGCGATTTTATCGTACGGGTGGAAGCGCAATATCCCGAATCGATAGAAAACGAAGAGTTGAATGCTTTATTGACGACGATTCGGAATCAGTCGGCCGAAATAGAGATGTTGCAAAAGGAGCTGAAATCGGCTCGGATTGAGCGACACTCTAAACGAGCGGAAGCAAAAAAAGCGAAGGAGGCAAAGGCTGCTGAAAGTTCAAAGAAAGTCGTTTCTAAGAAAGATTGAGTGGAAATTTGTATATATCGAACTTTTTTTTGATAGAGAGTACGGGTGTTATATCTTAAAGAGATGTTTTTTATATATAATTAGAATAAACCATTTCGAATATACAGATTTATATCTGTATATTCGTTTGCTATCACGCAATGATGTGTTAGTATAAAAGAAAAAATATATGAAACATTTTCCAGAATCGGAGTTTATTATCAATGCAGACGGTAGTGTATTTCACTTGCATTTGCAGCCCGAGCAGTTGCGGGATAAAATAATATTGGTGGGAGACCCGGGACGGGTCGATTTGGTCGCATCGTTTTTCGATACACGTGAATTTGAAGTTTCGAGCAGAGAGTTTCACACGATTGGCGGTACTTACAAGGGTAAATTGGTGATGTGTTTGTCGCATGGTATCGGAACCGATAATATCGATATCGTAGTGAATGAACTCGATGCTTTGGCAAATATCGATTTTTCCACTCGATATGAGAAACCTCAATTTCGACAGTTGACTCTGGTGAGGGTAGGTACTTCGGGTGGATTACAGCCTCATGTACCAATCGGGACCCCTGTAATAGCCGAGAAATCTATCGGTTTCGATGGTGTGCTTAATTTTTATGCCGGTCGGGATAGGGTCTGTGACCTTGATTTTGAAAGAGCTTTTTGTGAGTTTGTGAAGTGGAATCCTTTATGGGCTGCTCCTTATGTAGTAGATGCCGATTCGGAATTGGTCGCTCGTATCGGCGGTGACGATATGGTGCGAGGTGTCACGATCTCTGCCAATGGTTTCTATGGGCCACAAGGCAGGGAATTGAGAATTCCTTTGGCCGACCCTGAACTGAACAAGAAAATAGAGGCTTTTAAATACGGTTCGCAGGTCGTGACTAATTATGAAATGGAAAGCTCGGCATTGGCAGGTTTGGCTAAACTTATGGGGCACAAGGCGATGACTGTGTGCAGTATCATTGCCAATAGGGTAGCACATCATGCTAATCCTAATTATAAAACAGCCGTATCGGATCTTATTCAAACGGTTTTGGAAAGAATATAGGCGGAGGGGATTTATAGCTGCGGTTTTAAAGAATATTATTCTTTAAAACCGCAGCTTTGTTATGTTTATTAGTAACTCGTTTGCGATTCGGGGAGGGGCGGTGTGTATAATTTTTTTGCATCTTCGCTCGACTGTTGTTTAACCCCCTCGCCCTACGGGCACTCCCCCTATCTCATCTGCGATGAGCAGAGGGAGAGGATTAAAATGGTGTTTCTCATTTCTGCATGAGGACAGATTTTACCCTTCTCCCCTGTGTTGTTAGCGGGATAGGAGAGAGACCGAAGAAACGATGGTTTCTGAGGAGAGGAGTTAGAGATATAAAAAGATAATCCCCTCTGATTTTCTATTGAGCCGATATCCCCACGAATGATCGGCTGAGCCGCGAATAGGGTTTACCGTCGATGTGAGGTAACAAAAAAAGCGATTCGGAAAATACGAATCGCTTTTTTGTTGCTGTGTAGCGAAAAATTACTTTCTGATACCCAACTCTTTTTGTGCAATGATGGCACGGTAGCGGTTGATGTCGACTTTGATGAGGTAGTCGAGCAAACGACGACGTTTACCAACCAACATTTTAAGAGCTCGTTCAGTGCTATGATCTTTATGATTTGACTTCAAATGTTCAGTCAAATGAGCAATACGGTAGGAAAATAATGCAATCTGAGCTTCGGGTGAGCCAGTATCAGTATTGGACTTTCCGTATTTCTCAAAGATCTCTTTCTTTTTCTCAGAATCTAAATACATTTCTTTGAGTTTTGTTGTTAATAAATTATTGAGCGCACAAAGGTAAGCATTTGTTTCGGATTTTCAAAAATAGTTTCATTCTCTTTTTTTCTTTTTTGCGGTGTTTGTAGGCCATGTTTATAAACAGGTTGTCTCTTATGTGGCAATTCGCTATCTTTGCAGGGGATAAGATGGGGTTGGGCGTAATCAAGTTGGGAATGAGACTTCCGTTTGCTTCTGCACATACTTTCCCCTGTATTTGTAAATATCGTTTTTTTTGTATCCGATCGAAGCATGCGGTGGAAACAGAAATATCGGTATTATTGTTTTATAATAATCTTAATTCTTGTATGTTGGGAAATGCGACACAGCCTGTCGGCCAGCGTTTGGCTTCATTGGATATTCTGCGAGGATTCGACTTGTTTTTACTGGTGTTTTTACAGCCTGTATTGGTCTCGTTGGGAGCATGTGTGGATAGCTCTGTGATGAATGCCGTTTTGTATCAATTCGACCATGAGGTGTGGGAGGGATTTCGTTTTTGGGATTTGGTGATGCCGCTGTTCCTTTTTATGACGGGTGTTTCGATGCCGTTTTCTTTTTCGAAGTATGAGAGGGTGGAAAGCCGGCGGTTCATTTATAAAAAGGTATTGAGACGTTTTGTCATACTTTTCTTGTTGGGCATGGTTGTTCAGGGTAATTTGCTGGGTCTCGATCTTAAATATATTCGCTTGTATTCAAACACGTTGCAGGCTATCGCTGCCGGATATTTGATCGCTGCGCTCATTCAATTGAACTTTTCTTTAAAAGGGCAGATGGGTATGACGTTTCTGTTGTTGTTGGCCTATTGGTTCCCTATGACATTTTTTGGAGATTTCACACCGGAAGGGAATTTTGCCGAGAGGGTGGATCGTTTTGTCTTGGGCCGATTCCGTGACGGTGTTTATTGGAATGCAGACGGGACATGGAGCTTCTCATCGGACTATCATTACACTTGGATATTGAGCAGTCTCACTTTTGGGGTTACCGTTATGTTGGGCGTGTTTGCGGGTCGAATGATGAAAGAGGGTACTTTTCATCGGCAGAAGGTGGCTCGCCGGTTGTTTTTGGTAGGGGTGGCCCTTATCGTTGCGGCTTGGGCATGGAGTTTTCAAATGCCGGTTATCAAACGTATATGGACTTGTAGCATGACATTGCTGTCTGGCGGATATTGTTTTTTATTGATGGCTTTGTTTTATTATTGGATAGATTGTAAAGGCCATGATTGGGGATTGAACTGGCTGAAAATATATGGTATGAATTCTATAACGGCTTATCTGTTGGGGGAGGTTGTTAATTTCCGGTGCATAGTGGCATCGGTCAGTTATGGCTTGGAGCGGTATTTGGGTGATTATTATTCGGTATGGCTGTGTTTCGCCAACTATCTCATAGTCTTTTTTATACTCCGACAGTTGTATAAGCGAAATGTCTTTCTTAGAATATAGACAGTTTCAACTGCTCGTTTTGAGCGGAAGTATATGATTTGTCAGGTAAAGATGAAGTCTGCTTTTTTAGCAGATATTCGTCTTTTTATTTTCATTAAATAGTTGCGGGAAAACGATTGTTTTCTCATTTCTAACTTATGGAATACGCTTTGAAATGAAAAATGAATTTGTTCATTTTGTCTTTCTTTTACCTTTCGCTATATTTGCAAAACTTCACGCTGAATACCCCGGTTTCGGGATAGGTCTTGTTTGTTTTCAAACCAGATGGAGGGGTGGAGTTTTTTATTAGGAAAGGCGTTTACAAGCGTTTGTCTTTGGAGTGTCGAATCTCGCAAATTTGAACTTCTATACAAAGATGAAGGCAACCGAACGTCTACGGGATATGTTATATAGTAGGGCGTGCCGATTTATCGCATGCCGTATATGCATATCGGCGTGGGCTTTCAGCGTTGCTTATCTCTATAGAAGGGCGATGCGAGAGCCTGACACCGAGATAGGCAGGAGTGTGATTCTCACGCCTTTTTTGTGTTTGTTTAGCTCGTGTAGGGGAGTCGCACGATGTCGATACGATGATACACATCGGTTCTCTCATAGAAAAAAAGTTGCGCGAACAAGGTCGTACAGTTACTTGGTTTGCCACCGCCTTACATTGCGATAGAACCAATGTGTATAAAATTTTTCAAAAATCGAGTATCGATTCATCGATGTTATATCGTATCTCTTGTATTTTAGGTTACGATTTTTTTTCGGAATATACCCAGTCTTTCGATAAGGGTGTAGCTAAAAAGTCTACAAATTCGTAGCGATCGCAGCGATATATTATTTTAAAAATATTTAATCCTGTTTTGTTCTTTTGCCCATACTAAAAATGCTTTGTTATGGGTGTGTTCTTTTCTATTATTATTCCGGTCTATAATGGGGAACAGTATATAAAAAATTGTTTGGACAGCATTTATCGGCAGGGACTGGGGGACGATGATTTTGAAGTGATTTGTGTCAATGACTGTTCAACGGATAATACGGCACAGGTTATTTCGGAATATGGGAAATTTCATCAAAATATACGATTGATTAATCATGAAACAAACCGACGACAGGGAAGCGCTCGCAATACAGGTGTAAAAGTTGCTAAGGGTGATTATATTTTGTATATTGATGCAGATGATACTTTTGAGTCGAACGCATTGCCTTTGCTGAAAAAGGAATTAGAAAAATATGAGGGGATAGATATACTGAAATTTGATTATTTTCTTGTTAAGGATAGTGCAATAAAAACGTGTATTGCGGTGTCCGATAACCAAGATGTGATGAGCGGCCGTGAATTTCTAAAAAGGAATTCTATACCGTGGGTTCCCTGGCTTTGCGTTTATCGTCGGAGGTTTCTGGTAGACAATAATTTGTTTTTTGAAGAGAATGTATTGTTTGAAGATGCCGATTATGTCATAGATTGTATAAGACGTGCAGTATCGATAAAATATGTTCCAATTATAGTATATCGATATAGGGTGTATGATACTCAAACTTCGCAAATAGGTGCAGACATAAATAAGGTGGTCGGGTTGTTTGAGTTGAATGAGCGGATAAAATCCCTTTGTTTAGACGAAAAAGAGAGAGATTATGGTGTAGCGATGGTGATAAATGCACATTATGAATTTCGGTTTAAAAGTATTATTCGCCGTTATTGGTGGCGTTTGTCATATAAAGATAGAAAAGAATTATTAGTAACCTATAAACCGATGTTACCTTGTAAAGACAAGTTGGTTTCATTTATCGGGAGATATCCCCGGCTGTTTTTTATGGTGAGTACTATTGTAAAGCCGTTGTTGCCGGGTTTGAGATATGTTTATTTAAAAATCAAAGATAGAAAGTCATCGTTGTTATAGCATGTTCCGTACGCTCGCAAAGTCTCCTAAGTACTAAATGAAGGAAAGTGATATACCATTTAAAAAAATGTAGTAACTTTGCGCGGTTAAAATAGGTTATATGCAAAAAATCAGAAACATTGCGATTATCGCTCACGTCGACCACGGTAAAACTACGTTGGTGGATAAAATGTTATTGGCCGGGCATCTCTTTCGCGAGAACCAGAATTCCGGGGAGTTGATATTGGATAATAACGATTTGGAAAGGGAGCGAGGAATTACGATTCTTTCGAAGAATGTTTCTATCCGTTATAAGGATTACAAGATCAATGTTATCGATACTCCAGGGCACGCCGATTTCGGTGGGGAGGTAGAGCGTGTACTCAACATGGCCGACGGCTGTTTGCTGTTAGTCGATGCTTTCGAGGGCCCTATGCCTCAGACTCGTTTCGTTTTGCAGAAGGCTATTGAAATGGGATTGAAACCGGTTGTGGTCATCAATAAAGTGGATAAACCCAATTGCCGCCCGGACGAAGTCCAAGAGATGGTTCTCGACCTTATGTTTAGTCTCGATGCAACCGAAGAACAACTTGATTTCCCTACGATATACGGTTCGGCCAAACAGGGTTGGTTTTCGACAGATTGGAGGAAACCGACCGACAATATAACCGCTTTGCTCGATGCGATTATCGAGTATATTCCCGAACCGCAGTATATCGAAGGTACACCCCAGATGTTGATTACTTCGCTCGATTATTCTCCTTATGTGGGACGTATTGCTGTCGGCCGTGTTCATCGCGGTGAGCTGAAAGAGGGTATGGACGTGGCCTTGTGTAAGAAAGACGGCTCGGTCGTTAAACAGCGGATTAAAGAGCTCGATGTTTTCGAGGGTATGGGACGTGCCAAAGTTCAGTCGGTAGGTTCGGGGGATATTTGTGCTCTCATCGGTATCGAGAATTTCGAAATTGGCGATACCATAGCCGATGTCGTCGAACCGGAGGCCTTACCGAGAATCGCTATCGATGAGCCTACCATGTCTATGTTGTTTACAATTAACGATTCTCCTTTTTTCGGTAAAGATGGAAAATATGTGACTTCGAGGCACATAGCCGATCGTTTGACAAGAGAGTTGGATAAAAATCTGGCTTTACGTGTGGAGCGGGGCGATACCGATGATGCGTGGACTGTTTATGGACGTGGAGTGTTACATTTGTCGGTCTTGATAGAAACTATGAGACGTGAAGGATATGAGTTGCAAGTAGGACAGCCTCAGGTAATTATTAAGGAAATTGACGGGCAGAAATGTGAGCCGGTGGAGTTGTTGACAATCAATCTTCCAGAGGAATATGCCAGCAAGATTATCGATATGGTTACACGCCGGAAAGGAGAGATGGTATCGATGACTACGCAGAACGATCGCATACACATCGAGTTCCATATTCCTTCGCGTGGTATTATCGGATTGCGAACCAACGTGCTGACCGCTTCGGCGGGAGAAGCTATTATGGCTCACCGCTTTTTGGAATATCAGCCCTGGAAAGGCGATATAGACCGCCGTACAAACGGCTCGTTAATTGCGATGGAAGCGGGTACGGCCTATGCCTATGCTATCGATAAGTTGCAAGATAGAGGTCGGTTCTTTATTTTCCCTCAGGAAGAAGTTTATGCCGGACAGGTTGTTGGGGAAAATGCTAAGGATAACGATATCGTGGTGAATGTTACCAAGTCGAAGAAACTGACGAATATGCGAGCTTCTGGTGCAGACGATAAGGCTCGTATCGTTCCTCCGGTTATATTCAGTCTGGAAGAAGCTCTCGAATATATAAAAGAAGACGAATATGTGGAGGTGACTCCTCATCATTTGCGTTTACGTAAAATTATCTTAGATGAGACGGAGCGTAAGCGAGCTAATCGATAAAATAGTTACAATATAAATAGGGTATTGAGGCGTAGAAAATACTCTACGCCTCAACTGTTTTAAATAAATTCAAGAAATGTTTTTGTTTAGTCGATATATAATGGGGAAGTAGAAAGTAGGGACAGCTCTATTTTCTGCCACATTAATTTAGCGAATTGAATGGGATTGTATTCACCCCTTCTCCCCTGTGTTGCGTTAGCGATATAGGAGAGGGGTTAGGATATACAAGGAAAATCACCATCAATTATCGACTGAATCTATATAATATATATAAAATTGTGTATTACAAATAGGATTCATATCTGTTATAACAGATTTTATTATATTTGCAGATACGAATATAGGATATGGTTCGGCATAGTCGAGTCGGAAATAAGATTTTCGTTTGTCTCTGCACTCGCCATTTCCAATATTTGTGACGCTATACAAAAATTACTTCGAAGTATAGCGATCGTGTTGTGTTGAAGTATTTAGTTTTATTTATAAAGAGGGAATAAAGTTTTTTTGACGGAGTCGAATTTACGTTTGGGTTGCGTATGATGTTGTTGTCATACTGAGTTTGTATTTCTAGTGGGTGGACAAACGATTTCTTATATTTTTAATTGTTGGGGGAATTGTTCTTTTATAGAGTTTATTGCATTTATGAAAAATTTGAAATGTGTTATGTGGTCGTTAAGGGCGTTGATCGGAAGATTAAGGCCCAGTAACAAGAGTATGGTTATTCGTGTGAATGAAGCTGGTACACTACCGTCGTTGATAGCGTCTCATTTGAAATACAGAATCGTAGAGCTTACACTGATAGGGGAATTAAATGGCACGGACCTAAGATACATTCGCGAGATGAGCGGGTGTGATGCAAACGGAAAGGAGACAGGCGGTTGTTTGTCCGTTTTGGATTTGTCGGGGGTAAATATTGTAAATGGGGGAAATACCTATTATGGAAATTATAGTGCCTCGGATAATAAGATAGGAGATTATACTTTTTATAAATGTGCCCGATTGACAAGAGTGATAATCCCCGATAATCTATTGTCTATCGGAGAAGGAGCATTCGGGTGTTGTTATAATTTGTCGTCGGTTGTTATACCGGATAAAGTTCGGGATATAGGTGAATTGGCTTTTTATAGATGTGAGTCTTTGGGGGTGGTGTCGATAGGGTGTGATGTGAACACGATAGGAGTGTACGCATTCAGGAGTTGTATTTCTTTGAAAGAGGCGATATTTGTCGATGGGAATAAACCTTTGCAGGTGGGAGATAATTTGTTTTATAATTGTCCTTTGGAAAAACTTTATGTGGGGAGGAATTTGAAATTTGAAAATTTTTCTTTCGGTAAAATCAAGACTCTTATGACTGTGGTTTTCGGTAAGGAGGTGACGTGTATCGGCGATCATCTTTTTACAGGCTGTCTCCGGTTGAAAGATATTTATATCGAGGCTCCGATACCTCCTGCGGTGGCCGATGGTTTTAATCCGTCCATTCTGTCGGAAGTGATTCTTCATGTCCCGAGCTGTTCTCGCGTGATTTATGCTGAACGATTTCCGTGGAGCGATTTTGTTTCGATTCAGATGTTTTGAGTCAATCAATAGATTCTTGTGCCAGCATACGTTCGAGGTCCTTCCCTGAGATTTTGGTCGTTATTTTTCCATTGTGAGCCAAAGAGATATTTCCCGTTTCTTCCGATACGACGACGGCAAGGGCATCGGTTACTTCGGTTATACCTAATGCCGACCGATGTCTTAGCCCCATCGATTTGGGTATTCTCGTATTGTGCGAGACCGGTAATATGCAAGCTGCCGAGGCTATTCGATCATCGGCGATAATCATGGCTCCGTCGTGTAAAGGACTATTTTTGAAAAATATATTCTCGATGAGCCTTGCATTTACATTTGCGTTGATCGTGTCGCCGGTATTTTTGTAATTATCGAGTGAAACTCCTTGCTCGATGACTATCAGGGCTCCGGTTTTTGTCTTGGACATATTCATACAGGCATGTACGATGGGCATGATATAGGGCTTTTCTCCGGTATCTTTGTGTTTAAGGAAGAAATTGAAAAAGAATCTCCATCGTTTGTGCGACCCGAGTTGTACGAGAAAGCGCTTGATTTCATCTTGAAACAAAATAACGAGTATAAGGAGACCTACACTCATAAATTTGTCCATGATAGACCCGATGAGACGCATGTCGAGAATTTGCGTTACAACGATCCATACTCCCACGAATGCTAATACGCCGGTGAATATGCTTATTGTTCCCGACTCTTTCATCATTTTGTAAAGAGTGTACAGAAGCAGGGCTACGATGAGTATGTCGATAATATCTTTTATGCCGAATGAAAACATTTTATTTTACGGATTGTATGGTTTTTGAAACTATTTTTACCGCTTCCACAGCTTCTTTTACGTCATGTACTCTCAAAATGTCGACTCCTCCTAATAAAGCCAGCGTGTTTAAGATTGTAGTTCCGTTTAGACTTTCTTCGGGAGTGTATCCAAAGTATTTATATATCATTGATTTACGAGATATTCCCACCAATAAGGGGTAGCCTATACGGGTAAATTCGTCGAGTCGGTTCATGAGCAAGTAGTTGTCGTCGACCGATTTGCTGAATCCGAATCCCGGATCGATAATGATATCGTTGACACCGAGGCTTTCGAGTCGGGCGATACGTTCTGAGAAATAGTAAAGCATTTCGGGAATGATATGCTCGTATCGGATTTGTTGCATCATGGTTTGGGGCGTCCCTTTCATGTGCATCAAAATATAGGCGACTTTCAATTCGGCTATGGTTTCGAACATTTGAGAATCGAGTTCTCCCCCCGATATGTCGTTGATCATCTGTACTCCGTATTCCCGGACACAGCGAGCGGCTATATCGGCACGAAATGTATCGACCGAAACTCGTGCATCGGGATATAGTTTGCGGATAATATCGAGTCCCTTCGAAAGTCGTTTCATCTCTTCGTCGGGTGAGATGTCATCGGCATTAGGTCGCGAGGAGTAGGCTCCTATGTCTATGATGTCGGCGCCTTCATTCACCATTTTATGCAGTCGCTCGGCGATTTGTTCTTCTTCCGTAGTACGGCTTCCGGGGTAAAAAGAGTCGGGGGTGATATTGAGTATTCCCATGATTAATGGTCTCGATAGGGAAACCAATTCTCCACCAAGATTCAAAGACAACGGTTCTTTTTGTATCCACTGGAACATAGTGCTGTACGTTTTGAAATCATATAACAAGACCTGCCGATAGAGGCATTGCATACCGGCCTGCTGTTATGTTAAGCGAAGATAATTCTTTTTGTTGAATAGTAAGGTATGGATTTAAAAAAACTTCTTTGGCACTATTCTTCCCGGGGAACTGGTTTTAAACTTTTAGGAGGACGGGAACTTTTAGATGATTGCCGTTCGGCATTTTTTGCTTTTTCGTTTTGATGGTTCAAAGAACGATTGAATTCTTCCAGTTCGGATTGAAATGATTCGTATTCCATTGTAACTTCAACCTTTTCTCGTGAATGATAGTAGTATTGCGCAATGCGAGCTCCTGTGAGGATTAACAGAATGATAATCAATAACAGAGTCGCTCTGCGTTCGCTTTTCGATAATGAGAAAAAAGAATCGTTTTTAAGTGCCATCAGATAATACCAAATCCTGATAAAAAGATTAAAATGATGATGATTGGAGCTATGTATTTGATACAGAAAAAGATTGCGTTGAATAGTGGCTCGTGCAATTTATTTCGGTTAGTCAATTCCTCCCGGGAGATATTTCGTTTCAGTATCCACCCGATGAAAATACTTATCAACAGTCCGCCTATCGGCAACAAGATGATAGCTGAGAAGTAATCGCAGGCATCGAATATGGTTTTCCCAAAAATGCGTATATGGCTCCATGAACCGATAGAAAGAGAGCAGATAGTGCTTAATATGGCAACAATGATCATCATTGTCCGGGTTGCCTTTTTCCTTGACAGATGCATGTGGTTGATAAAAAATGCAACTGCAACTTCGAAAAGAGAAACGGTGGAAGTAAGAGCTGCCACAGTGAGGAGTAAGAAAAACAATGCAGACCATAACGCAGATACCGGCATTTGATTGAATACATTGGGGAGGGTGACAAATACAAGATCGGGACCGGCGACAGGATCCACACCATAAGAGAAAACAGCCGGGAATATAATTACTCCGGCCAAAATAGCAACGGTTGTGTCGAGTATCGCTACCGTGCCGGCTGTTTTTATCAGATGAGTTTTATTATTGAAGTAGGAGGAATAGGTGATGAGGATACCCATACCTAAACTTAAAGAGAAGAATGCTTGCCCCATTGCCCGTACGATGACTTGGGGTGTGATTTTCGAAAAATCGGGGTGTAGGAAAAATTTCAGCCCTTCGTTGGCTTCGGGTAGTGTTAACGATCGTATGCAAAAAACGATGAGAATAATGAACAGTATAGGCATCAATATGTTGGACATTTTTTCGATTCCTTTCTGTACACCCTTGGATATGATGATATAGTTGATAAAGAGAAAAATGTATATCCATAGTAACGGCCGAAAATCGTTCTGGATAAATGCGTTTTGTTCAGCTTTGAATTCTGCTGCCGTTTTTCCGGTCAGATTGTTACAGGCTGCTTGAAAAAGATATTCGAGCGTCCAACCCGATATGACCATATAATATCCTAAAATAAGAATCGAGGCCAATATTCCGATATATCCGATGTAGTACCATCGACTGCCGGGGATTAATTTTTTGAATGCGTCTACCGTGTCGGATTTGGATTTCCTTCCGATAATGAATTCGGCACACATAACCGGAACACCTAATATAAGAACACATAGAATGTAAATCATTAAGAATGCTCCCCCTCCGTTCATTCCGGCTTCATAAGGGAATCTCCAAATATTTCCTAATCCTACCGCCGATCCTACCGTGGTGGCTATTACTCCTAACTTGGTCGCGAATTTTGTCCGTTCTCCCATTTTTAGTTCAAGATATAATTACAAAAGTATAAAATTTTAATTTATTTGTCCATATAATAGCGTAATAAAAAGGGAATAGAACCCTTTTTCTATGAAAGTGTAATCCTTTTTGTGAAAAATGAATGATAGATTATATAACCAAATGCAAATGGATTTGGTTTTGTCGTAAATGAAAATGAGGCCTTTGTGACAGGAGATACAGGTAGATTGATCCTTGGCAGAAATCGGGTGATTTGTTTTTATTCTTAGCTTACTTTATCTTTGTCAAAGGATTGCAAAAGCAAGTATTTCTGTAAAAAGGAGATAATTGTACCTTTTTGTTTGTTGTAAAGATTACGTGAATAGATATGAGGCCTTTTAGATTTTTGGCGTTTGTCCCTACGATTATAGTATTGGTTGTAATTACATATTTGTCTCTGGCTAAGAATCCGGTACATAGTCAGGAGTTTTATTTATTCGAAGGAGCCGATAAGCTGGTACACGGTTGTATGTATTTGGGGCTTGTTTGGATAGGCTGTTTCGATATATATCGGGTATCGAAGTTTACCGCTCCCAAGTTGATTTTGCTCGTGTGCGGGGCTATTGTGTGGGGTGGCTTGATGGAGTTGTTGCAGGGTGCTATGTCTATGGGTCGAAGTGCGGACTGGTATGATTTTCTCGCCAATAGTTGCGGGGCGATTCTGGGGCTTATTCTCGGTGTGAATAGTGTACCTTATTTGTTTAGGAAGTGTAAGAAACTTTCTTGAAATCGTCAATATCTTCCTTCTTAACAGCCAAGCTATTCCAGTTCTTCCATAATGGCAATTAGTTCGGAACGCAGTGATTTCAGTCGTTCCACTACTTGTTGGGACCGAACGGTACTTTCTCTTTTGTGTTTCAACACTTGTTTCGCTCCTTCTATTTTCAACTTTCTTTCTTTCAGCAAATAGTGAATGAGCTTTATTTCTTCGATATCTTTTTGGGAATAATAACGAGTCCCTTTGGGGGATCGTTTAGGATTGATTGTTTTAAACTCTGTTTCCCAATATCGGAGTAAGGATTGGTTTACATTGAACATGTCCGATACCTCACCGATCGTGTAATATAGTTTTTGTTTATTTGTTACAGGTTCTTTCATGCGATTTGTTTTTAATCCATTACACGCCCTTGATTTTCGGCAAGTTGAGTCATGCGGTCGTAATCTTCGGGTGAAAGGTCGAAGAAATAGTAATTGATAGGATTCTGTGCTTTCCCTTTGTATAGAACTTCGTAATGTAAATGCGGCCCTGTGGATTTCCCCGTATTGCCTACTTCGGCTATTTCTTCACCTCGTATGACTTCTTGTCCTTTACGGACTAGTATTTTACTGAGGTGAGCATATCGGGTTTTATAATCATATCCGTGATCGATGACTACCGTGTTTCCAAATCCTTGTTGCCAGCCGGTTTCAACGACACGGCCGTTTCCGGTTACGTAAACAGGGGTTCCCACATTGGCAGAAAAGTCCATTCCCTGATGGAATTTTGTGGTCTTGTAGATCGGATCTATTCGATAACCATACCCCGATGCTGTTCGTTTCAAATCTTTGTTAGAAACGGGTTGTATGGCCGGAATGTGTTTTATGCGCTCCTCTTGGCCTTGTGCCAGTTTGACGAGTTCGTTCATGGAATTACATTGTACATATACTTGCCTTGCGAGGTTGTCTACTTTTTGACTGGTGGAAACAACCAGTTCCGCATCGCTCATTTGCAACAGATTCTCGTACCGGCTGGGGTTGTATATTCCGTTATTTCTGATTTCGTCGTTTACAGGCTCGGCTTGCAGAATGACCCGATACATGTTGTCGTCTCGTTGTTGTAAATCATTCAGAACTTCCAGCGCAGCGTCGACTCGTTTGGAAAGCACTTTATATTGTGTCTGCATTTGCTCGTTTTCCATTTTCAGAAGCTCTTCTTTGGGCGAACCGAACCAAAAATAAAATGCGACGATGACCCCTATACTTAGTATGCTACCGACGAACAAATGGCGTAAAACAACGATGATGCGCTGGCGAAGTGAAGGATATACCCGTTCGTATGTCAGTGTTTTAGGATTGTATATGTAGAATATTTTTTTACTCATTGATTATTTGTCGGCTCATTCTTATTGGCAAAAGCTTTTATAGACCGTAAAAAAATATGTTTCTAAGCATTTTTTTATCTGCACATGGGTACAAAAATAATAATTTGGGCTATTTTTGCAAATTGTTTTTGGTAATATTAATATACCGTATTGGCGATTTCTATTTCGATAACGAAAAAGAAAGCCGTGGAACTTAATATAATTAAATTGTTATGCTGACAGCAAAAGAGATTCGTGAATCTTTTAAGGATTTTTTCAGAGAACGAGGCCATCAGATCGTGCCTTCGGCTCCGATGGTGATTAAAGATGACCCTACGTTGATGTTTACCAATGCGGGAATGAACCAGTTTAAAGATATTATCTTGGGAAATGTTCCGGCAAAATATAAGCGGGTCGCGGATTCACAAAAATGTTTGAGAGTGAGCGGTAAGCACAACGATTTGGAAGAGGTGGGACTGGATACCTATCATCACACCATGTTCGAGATGCTCGGTAACTGGTCGTTCGGGGACTATTTTAAGAAAGAAGCGATCGATTGGTCTTGGGAATATTTGGTCGACGTATTGAAAATAGATCCGGCCCGATTATACGCTACCGTATTCGAAGGATATGCGTCCGAAGGTTTGGAGAGAGATAACGAGGCAGCCTCGTATTGGGAAGCGCATTTGCCCAAAGATCATATAATTAACGGAAATCGACATGATAATTTTTGGGAAATGGGAGATACGGGACCTTGTGGACCCTGTTCTGAGATTCACATCGATTTGCGGAGTGATGCCGAGAGAGCCGAAGTCGACGGATTGAAATTGGTTAACCAGAGTCACCCGCAAGTGATAGAGATATGGAACCTTGTGTTTATGCAATATAACCGTAAAGCCGATGGTTCGCTCGAACCTCTTCCTGCTCGGGTAATCGATACCGGTATGGGATTCGAACGGCTTTGTATGGCGTTGCAAGGAAAGACGTCTAATTATGACACCGATGTATTCCAACCAATTATCGGGGAAATCGGGCGTCTTTGCGGTAAGAAATATGGCGACGATCCTAAGGTCGATATTGCTATGCGTGTCATTGCAGACCACATACGTACGATTGCATTTTCTATTACCGACGGGCAGTTGCCATCGAATGCGAAAGCCGGTTATGTAATTCGTCGTATTTTACGTCGGGCTGTACGTTACGGGTATACATTCTTGGGTCAGAAGCAGGCTTTCCTTTATAAATTATTGGACATTCTTATTGAAACGATGGGAGATGCCTATCCTGAATTGAAGGCTCAAAAGGTCCTTATCGGAAAAGTAATTAAAGAGGAGGAAGATGCTTTCTTGCGTACTCTCGAAACCGGTATTAAGTTGCTCGATAAAGTAACTGCCGATACAAAGGCTGCCGGTAAGAGCGAGATTAGCGGGCGGGATGCTTTCGTGTTGTACGACACTTATGGTTTCCCTCTTGATTTGACCGAGTTGATATTGAAAGAAAAAGGGTTAGGAGTGGATATCGACGAGTTCAACGCCCAAATGCAACAACAAAAGGAACGGGCTCGTAATGCGGCTGCCGTAGAAACGGGCGACTGGGTTGTATTGAAAGAGGGTGAGCCCGAATTCGTGGGATACGATATGACTGAGTGCGACGCCGAAATATTACGCTATCGTAAGGTAAAACAAAAAGCTCGCGAGTTTTATCAGATTGTTTTGGACAGAACCCCTTTCTATGCCGAAATGGGTGGTCAGGTAGGCGATACAGGAAAGTTGATTTCTGGAAATGATATCGTGGAGATATTACAGACCAAGCGGGAAAATAATTTGAGTATTCATATAGCCGAGCGATTACCCGAAGATGTGACCGCTACATTCCATGCCGTTATCGATAAAGAGGCACGTCGGGCGACTGCATGTAATCACACGGCGACTCATCTTTTGCACGAAGCTCTGCGTGAAGTTTTAGGAACTCATGTAGAACAAAAAGGTTCTTATGTCTCTCCGCAGTCGTTGCGTTTTGATTTTTCTCATTTTCAAAAAGTCACAGACGAAGAGTTGAGAAAAGTCGAGATGATAGCCAATCGAAAAGTGCGTGAAGCTATCCCGTTAGATGAACATCGTAATGTTCCCATTGCCGAGGCTAAGGCTATGGGAGCGATGGCTCTGTTTGGTGAAAAGTATGGAGAAGAAGTCCGGGTGATTCGTTTTGGATCTTCTGTCGAGTTGTGCGGTGGTACTCATGTATCCAATACCGGAAATATCGGTATGATAAAAATTATAACTGAGAGTTCGATTGCTGCGGGAATCCGTCGTATCGAGGCTATAACAGGAGCTCGGGTGGAGGAAACGATGAACGCCTTGCAAGATTCGTTGAAAGAGATAGGAATCTTGTTTAATAATGCTCCCAATTTGTTACAAGCGATTCATAAAGCCATCGATGAAAATGCCGAATTGAGGAAACAGGCCGAGGAATATGTTAAGGAGAAAATGATTGTCTTGAAAGATCGTATGGTTAAATCGGCCGAGAGTATAGACGGCGTGAAACTTATTCGTTTCATCGGTCCGATGCCGTCCGATATGGTTAAGGGAATCGCCTTTTTACTTCGAGGCGAAGTCTCCAAAGGATTGGCTTTTGTCACCGCGACCCGGGATAAAGATAAACCTCTATTGACTGTTATGCTGAGCGATGACTTGGTTGCTGATGGGAAGAATGCTTCTGCGATTGTTCGGGATGCTGCTAAGTTGATACAAGGTGGCGGAGGCGGGCAACCCTATTTCGCACAAGCCGGCGGAAAGAATGCCGACAAATTGACCGAAGCGTTGGATAAGATGGTTTCGTCTATTGTGGGATAATTCGATAGTTGAATTTGTAATATGACAAAAATAGCCCCGGCATTGCCGGGGCTATTTTTTATCTGTATGGTTTTGAAGATTTACAATAACATGCCGCTCGTGACCTCACGGGCTTTTTCTTCCCCGGCAATTTGGGTGATGATGGCTGTGGCGAACGATATGGCAGCTCCCGGACCTTTTCCTGTGGTAATGTTTCGGTCGACAGTCACGTTGTCGCCTGTTACAGTTGCGCCAGTGAGGAATTGCTCAAATCCGGGATAACAGGTAGCTTTATATCCGTTAAGCAATCCTGCCTGGCCCAGAACCGACGGAGCGGCACAAATGGCAGCGATGTTCTTGTTGGCAGCGGCTTGGCGTTGCAATAAAGAAACCAACGGTTTGCATTCTCCCAAGTGTTTTGTTCCCGGCATTCCTCCGGGTAAAATTAACCAGTCTGCATCTTCGGTCGATAGTTCCACCCATGTACAATCGGCTGTAACAGTTATTCCATGAGCTCCTTCAACTTGAAGATTTCGCGATATGGAAACAGTTGTAATATCGATTTCGGCTCGGCGTAACATATCTACGATCGTGAGAGCTTCTATTTCTTCAAATCCTGTTGCGAGAAATAAATAAACGGTTTTCATTATTCGGATCTTTTTTAGTGTCAAATTAATGTTTGGAGAAACTCATTCTGATTTTATATCGTATATACAATCGAATGACATAAATAGTTGTTGGACCCATATTTTATAAATCCACTGACAGAATATACCTGTCAGTGGATTTATGATGGCGTTATTCCTTAAAGGGTTCCGGCTTCGGCTTGTTGAATCATTTGTTGGCTTGCATACAAATAGATTTCTACACGACGATTTTCTTGTCGGCCTGCTGCCGTGGAGTTGTCGGCTATGGGATTGGCTTCGCCCATACCTTGCACAGATTTGATCTGGTTCGTGGAAACTCCGCATGCCAGCAGATAGCTTGCTACACTTTGAGCTCGCTCCTGAGATAAGTTCAGATTTTTCTGGTAACTTTGTTCTGCTGTCGAGTTTTTCCAGCCCTGATTATCTGTATATCCGTAGATAGTGACGTCCATATCACGATTTTGGTTCAGTACGTCGTTAGCGAATTTACTTAAAGACGATTTAGCCGATGAACTGAGGTTTGAACTGCTTGTCGAGAAAAGGATTCCCGAGTCGAATGTCACTTTTACAGCTTGTAATCCATTGTTGTCGGTAACTTGCTCGACTTGTGCACCTTCTACCTGTTTGGCTTGTTCGGCCGCTTTGTCCATTTTCTTTCCGATAAGGGCTCCTGCCGTTGTTCCTACGGCAGCACCCACGGCAGCACCGATAGCAGCTCCTTTGCCTTTTCCGAAAATCGCACCTAATCCGGCGCCGACAGCGGCCCCGCTACCTCCCCCGATAAGGGCTCCTTTTCCGGTATTTGACATGTTACAGCTTGTAAATAGCATGCCGGCAGCCAATATACAAGACATAATTTTAATGCTCTTCATTTTTTTAGTTTTAGAAATTGATTTACAAAAATAAAGAAAAAATCGATATGATATTTGTTTATATTATTTTTTTGAGGAAAGGAGTATATGGCTCCTTTGAAAATAAATAACAGTATTTGAGATTATTATGTTCGATGTTATGGAAAATGTACCATCGTCGAAAAATGGAGTCGTTCGCTTTTTAGTTCTCTTATCTATATTTGTAACAATAGGATTAAGGTTCTATATGGAAGATAAATATTTGTATTATAAGTTATAGAATGACCGGTATAATTCATGCGAGTATTGTTTTTGCTTTTAGTTTGTACTATCTTTGTTTAATTAACTAATACAATAATCGAGATGAACACGTTCGGAAATCTCTTTACACTTACTTCATTCGGAGAGTCTCATGGTAGGGCGATCGGTGGGGTGGTAGACGGTATGCCTGCCGGTATTCCTGTGGATATGGAGTATATACAGCGAGAGTTAAACAGGCGTCGTCCCGGGCAATCGTCGATTGTCACCTCTCGTAAAGAAAACGATCGGGTAGAATTCCTCTCCGGGATTTTCGAAGGGAAGACAACCGGTACGCCTATCGGTTTTCTTGTGTATAATGAGAATCAACACTCATCGGATTATGATAATTTGCGGGAGGTGTTCCGCCCTTCGCATGCCGATTATACATACACCCAGAAATACGGGGTACGGGATCATCGGGGAGGTGGTCGTTCTTCGGCTCGCGAGACGATAGCTCGCTGTGTCGCCGGAGCTCTTGCAAAACTTGTTTTAACTCGGCTGGGCATAGAAGTCTGGGCGTATACTTCGCAGGTGGGGGAATTGTCTTTGTCCGGCGATTATAATCGATATGACTTCGACGAGATAGAAAAAAATCCGGTACGTTGTCCCGATGCGGATATGGCAAAACGAATGGAGGAATATATCGGAAAAGTAAAGTCAGAAGGCGATACAGTGGGAGGTGTTGTTACCTGTGTCGTTCGACATGTTCCGGCAGGGTTGGGCGAGCCTGTGTTCGACAAGCTGCATGCCGCATTGGGTAGTGCGATGTTGAGCATAAACGCTGTAAAAGGCTTTGAATATGGTATGGGTTTTGGAGGGGTGAGATACAGAGGTTCTCAAATGAATGATGTATTCGAAACTCAACAGGGCAAAATCGTAGCGAGAACCAATCATTCGGGTGGGATTCAAGGTGGAATTTCCAATGGAGAAGATATTTATTTCAGAGTCGCGTTCAAGCCGGTCGCTACTTTATTGAAAGATATAGAGACAGTCGATTCGCAAGGAAACCCGACCGTGTTGAGGGCAAAAGGACGTCATGACCCTTGCGTATTGCCCCGTGCCGTACCTGTGGTGGAAGCTATGGCAGCAATGGTTATTCTCGATTATTATTTGTTGGCACAAAGTCATAAATTATAAATTAAAAAATATGGATACAAAAAAGTATATAGACAGTCATAGAGAGCGTTTTTTCAACGAGTTATTTTCGTTGCTTCGTATTCCTTCTATCAGTGCGTTGCCTGAACATAGAAAGGATATGCAGCTTTGTGCCGAACGATGGAGGGATTTGCTTTTGGAAGCCGGAGCCGATAGAGCCGAAGTGATGCCTACCTCGGCCTCGCCTGTGGTTTTCGCCGAAAAGATAGTTGATAGGAGTTTCCCTACGGTACTGGTATATGCTCATTATGATGTGATGCCTGTCGAACCGCTTGAACTGTGGCATACCGAGCCTTTCGAGCCGGTAGTAAAAGACGGGAAATTGTGGGCTCGGGGGGCCGACGATGACAAAGGGCAAGGGTTTATCCAGTTGAAAGCCTTTGAAATTGCGGTCAAAGAGGGTTTGTTACGCTGTAATGTGAAATTTTTGATAGAGGGTGGCGAGGAAATCGGTTCCCCCGGAGTAGAGGCTTTTTGTAAGGAACACCTCGATTTGTTGAAATGCGATGTGATACTGGTCTCAGACACGAGTATGGTCGGTTTGGATACTCCGTCTATCACGACCGGATTGCGAGGATTGGCCTATTGGGAGATAGAGGTCACTGGTCCTAATCGGGATTTGCATTCGGGAATTTTCGGGGGAACGGTAGCTAATCCCATTAACGAACTTTGCAAAATGCTGGCCGGTGTCGTAGATGAAAATGGTCATATAACCTTACCGCATTTTTACGACAAAGTAGAAACTGTTTCGGCGCAAGAACGAGCCATGTTGGGAGCCGTGCCTTATGATGAAGAAAAATATAAAGCGGCGATCGATGTGGAAGCTCTTTCGGGAGAGGTTGGTTATTCACCTTTGGAGCGTACCGCCATTCGTCCTACGTTCGATATTTGCGGTATTTGGGGCGGGTACACGGGCGAAGGTGCAAAAACTGTATTGCCGTCAAAAGCCTATGCCAAAGTTTCTTGCCGGTTGGTTCCCCATCAGAATCATGAGGAGATATCCAAGATGTTTATCGATTACATATACTCTGTCGCTCCTCGTAGCGTAAAGGTGAAAGTGAGCCCGATGCATGGGGGTGAAAGCTATGTATGTCCTATCGATTTGCCGGCTTATCGGGCTGCGGAAAAGGGGTATGAGCTGGCGTTCGGAAAACGTCCATTGGCAGTACGTCGTGGAGGAAGTATCCCTATTATAGCAACTTTTGAAAAAGTTTTGGGTGTGAAATCGGTCTTAATGGGATTCGGATTAGAATCGGATGCCACGCATTCGCCGAATGAAAATTTCCTGATCGAAATGTACGAAAAAGGAATTATTGCGGTAGTCGAATTTTATAATCAATTTGGGCATTGATGGTGACGGGAGAAAAACGGTATCGGGATTTTTCCGATTTTTTGAATCTCCATTTCGATTGCAAAGTCCAAAAAATATCGTTACATGCAGGGTTTACTTGCCCTAATCGGGACGGGAGTATTGGGGTCGGTGGTTGTACTTATTGCAACAATCAGACGTTCAGTCCTGATTATTGCCACACGGGGAAGAGTATCACCTCCCAGTTGGAAGAGGGGATAGCTTTTTTTGCCCGTAAATATCCTGAAATGCACTATTTGGCCTATTTTCAGGCTTATACGAATACGTATGGAGAGCTTGCTGTTTTGAAGCAGAAGTATGAGGAGGCGTTGTCTCACCCCGGTGTCGTGGGGATTATTGTCGGTACTCGCCCCGATTGTATGCCCGACGGACTGTTGGAGTATTTTGCGGATTTGTCCCGACATACATTCGTATTGGTGGAGTATGGCGTGGAGAGTACTTGCGACGAAACTTTGCGTAGGGTTAACCGGGGACATGATTTTGCCGCTTCGGTCGATGCTATTTGTCGTACGGCTGAAATGGGTATTGCAGTGGGGGCTCACATGATATTGGGATTGCCGGGAGAGAATCGGGAGATGATTTTATCTCATGCCGATAAGATGTCCCGGTTGCCGCTCGACACGATTAAGTTGCATCAGTTACAGCTTATTCTCCATACCCGTATGGCTGCCGAATATAAAAGCAATCCGAATGATTTTCATTTGTACGATGTCGATGAGTATATCGATCTGGCAATCGATTTTGCCGAGCGATTGTCTCCGCACATCGCTATCGAACGTTTTGTCTCTCAGTCCCCGGCCGAACTGCTTATCGCTCCGAATTGGGGGATAAAGAACTATGAGTTTACGGCTCGTTTGTTGAAGCGAATGAAAGAACGCGATACTTGGCAAGGAAAGTTGTTCACCGAAGTCTGAGCCGGTTTAACGGTGGTTTTGTAATCTCTGTTTCGCCATTTGCTCGTATTCTGTACCCGGTTGTCCGTAATTACAATACGGATATATGCTGATACCGCCGCGGGGCGTGAAGAAACCTGTTACTTCGATGTATTTGGGATTCATGAGCTTAACGAGGTCTTTCATGATGATGTTCACGCAATCTTCATGAAAAGCTCCGTGGTTACGGAAACTGAATAAATAAAGTTTCAGACTCTTGCTTTCTACCATATGTTCTCCGGGAATATAGTCGATTTGTATGGTAGCGAAATCGGGTTGTCCGGTAATCGGGCACAGACTGGTAAACTCCGGGCAGTTGAATCGTACCCAGTAATCGTTTTCCGGGTGTTTGTTTATAAATGTTTCCAAGACCTCGGGTGCATAATCCTGTTTATACACGGTCTTATGTCCCAGCAGGGTCAGTTGTGATGTCTCTGATTTCATAATAAGTCGTGTTGATTATTGTAGTTCTTTTATCTTGAATATGTTGTATGAAACTTTCTGGTCGTAGACATCGCTGCCGTCTATCTTTTTTACGAATCGTACGACTCTTATCGTTACCGGCAATATGACGATTTCATAGGCCGTTTTAAGGCAGGCTTGTGTTACAATGAGAATCAATAGTTCGTTTACAGGGACTACTCCACCGAATGCGATAGGAAAAAACAAGAGCGAATCGGCACTTTCGCCCACTACGGTCGATGTAATGGCTCGTAATGAAAAGTGTTTACCCTTGCTCGATATTTTCATTTTACTCATGACATAGGCGTTCAAAAAGGAGCCTACGAGGAAAGCTATGAAACTTGCTAATAAGATGCGGGGTGTTGATGAAAATACGGTTTCGAACGATTTCTGTCCGTCCCAAAATAGAGCCGATGGTAATATAATCGCTATCTGTATAAAGATGATAGCCATTAAGTTCATCAGGAATCCGAGCCAAATAATGAGTCGGGCTTTTCGATACCCCCAAACCTCTGCGATACAATCGTTGATAATGTAAGAGATGGGGAAAACGATGAGACCTGCGGTCGCAGTAATACCTCCTAACGAAATCATCTTTACTTCGAGTAAATTCGAGCAGATGAGGCAGACACAAAAGACGACGCCCATGATTAAAAAGGGCAGGGAAAAAGAACGATTCATAATTCTTGTTTTTTACGTGGTGTTCAAGCACACGGAGGATATTTATCCTCTCCTGTTTTATACTAAATCTTTTAGGGGTGCAAAGATAATACAAACGAAGGTAAAAACAAATTCATCGGGGATATACCTCGTTTCGTTTGTCTCTACCATTGGTACAGATAGTATATCTATGTCATAACAAGACAGGATTGGAAGACTTATGGGGAGCAGAAATTTTTTATGGTTCGGATAATTTATTTAAGAATTGGGCTACATGTTTCCCGTCCATGAGTCCGTGATGGGCACAGATCGATATGGGAAGAAGCATTTTCCCATTTGTGTCGATGAGTTTTCCTGTCGATATGCGAGGAACCGAGTCTCCGTTCTTGAAAGAAACAGCGTGTTTCATTTCGGAGAAGGAGAACCACGGAATAGAAGAGTATCTGATAACGTCTTCTCTTCCTGTATTTTTCGAAAAGGATAACCCTGTACTGTTTTTTACTCTTGTTATCTCTTGAATTGCTTGTTGAATGAAATCGTTGCGATCGGGGATATATTCGAAAAAAGCGAAACCGAATGTTCCGTCTTCTCTTCCTATTGTCGGAGATACGTGTATGGTATCGTATTTAACGACAGAATTCCCTTCCTCGATTCTTAATTTGAATTCGTCTGTTTCGTTGGCTTTTGTCAATATATGATGGAGCGAGTAAAGGAAAAAAGATTGAGAATCATGTTTGGCTTCGAGATATATAGTAGTAAAATCTACGTTTGTAGTTATTCCGAAAAAGGGATCGTCAAAAGCAGAAAAGAACCGGAAGTGTTCCTTCCGGTTCCAAGATTCGATATTCAGTTTGGTCTTTGTCATTGAGATCGATGTTACAAGGTTATGTTATCCGTTTCATTTTTTTGAACCAGAACTTTATCGATGCGGGCTCCGTCCATGTCGACGATTTCGAAAGTGAAGCATAGCCATTCTATCTTTTCTCCTTCGGTTGGAATGTGTTGTAATAATTCGAGAATAAGCCCGCTTAGAGTATTGTAATTGTATTCTTGATAACGATCCGTCATGTCGTAGTGGTCTAGAAAATCATAGAAAGAGCATTGTCCGTCGATGAGACAAGAGCCATCTTCCCGGATAATAATATCTGCCGAAGGCCCCGATGATACAGAACCGACCAAAGCTCCCAAAATATCGCTTATCGTCACAATTCCTTCAATACTCCCAAATTCGTCGGTTACTAATCCATAGCGTTGGTTTTCATTGCGGAGCCTTTCCATCGCAGTATATACACTCATATTTTCCGGCAGGAAATAAGGGGTTGAGGCGACGGCTCTGATATCGAAATTTTTATCATCGATCTTTCCGAATAAATCTTTTAAAGAAACTATTCCGATAATGTTATCGAGGCTGTCTTCGCATAGCGGATATACGGCATGAAGATCACTGGTAATCTTTGATTTCAGTGTAGTGTTGTTATCTTGCACATCGAGACAAATTAAGTCGCTCCGGTGGGTCATGATAGAGGATATATTGCGATCTCCCAAGTTAAAAACTCGTTCTACAATCTCTTGTTCTACCTCCTGTACACACCCACCCTCTGTACCTTCTCGAACGATAGCTTTTATTTCGTCTTCGGTGATTCCTTCTTTTTGAGATGAAAGCCCTAAGAAACGGCATACCCCGGCTGTACTTTTGGTGAGTATCCACACGAAAGGCGATGCAATATACGATAACCACGACATAGGTCTCGATACGATCTTTGCTACTCGTTCCGAGGCTATCATACCGATACGTTTGGGAACCAATTCGCCGATGATAAGGGTTAAATATGTAACTATAATAACAATGATGGCTTGTGCCAAACCTACTGCATAAGGAGCTAATAAAGAACTTTTAGCTAATAGTTTTGCAAGGCTTTGGGCTAAGGCTTCGCCAGAGTAAAGACCCGTTAAAATTCCAATGAGGGTAATACCTATCTGTACGGTTGAAAGAAATCGGTCGGGGTCTTGTGATAGTTTTAAGGCTGATAATGCCGCTTTGCTACCTTTTTTCGCACTATTTTCTAATTTGACTTTTCGTGCTGAAACCAGTGCAATTTCAGACATAGAAAGTACTCCGTTACATAAAATAAGAAGTACTATAATTATAATTTCCATGTGAGAATAGAGATTTACAAGGGCGAATATACGAAAATAAATCGGAATGTTACAAATTTGTTTATATAAGAGTCTTTTTTTAATTTTATTTGGGTAGTTTATTTTCAGATTCGTTAAGATGTAACGATCGAGTAAATGGTTTTACCGGTTGTCTTAAACCGGTGAATGGAACACTCCTATAAGAATAAAATAATATAAGTTGCTGAAAAGTAAAAAATAAGTACGATATTTGCACTCGCAAAACAGTATGGATTGAGGCTTTTAATTTGAGAAAAAAAAGTGTTTTTGCTTTTTTAGATGGGTAAAAAGCTATATATTTGCAGTCCAAAAAATTAAAAACAATATTATTCATAAATATTATAATTTATAGCAAAATGACTAAGGCTGACATTGTAAACGAAATTTCTAAAAACACAGGAATAGAAAAAGCTGTTGTTCTTGAAACCGTTGAAAAATTTATGGAGAGTGTAAAGGGCTCTTTGGCAAAAGGTGAAAATGTGTACCTGAGAGGTTTTGGTAGTTTCATCGTAAAGAAAAGAGCACAGAAAACGGCTCGCAATATTTCCAAAAATACTACGATAATAATTCCGGCCCACAACATTCCGGCATTTAAGCCTGCAAAAACTTTTATGGGTGAAGTAAAATAAGAAAATCAATAAATATAAGTATTAATCTTTAAAAGCATACCGTTATGCCGAGTGGAAAAAAAAGAAAAGGCCATAAGATGGCTACTCACAAACGCAAAAAAAGATTGAGAAAAAACAGACATAAGAAGAAATAATGTCTGTCGGCTCAATGAATGACAGAACACGAAGAACAAATTTAATGCGATTTAGTCATTAGATTTGTTCTTTCTGCTTTATCGAAACCATTTTGTATAACAAATGGTTAGTATTAAAAACTCTTTTGGCAGGATGCCTGTTCTTTTTAAGAAGGCCGACATGCTGCGTGAATATCAGTAATCTAAATAACAATTTATGTCCAGCGAACTTGTAGTAGACGTACAACCCAAAGAGATTTCTATTGCATTGCTCGAGAATAATCGATTGGTGGAGCTTCAGAAAGAGGCTCGGAACATATCGTTTTCTGTGGGCGATATCTATTTGGGACGGGTCAAAAAGCTGATGCCGGGACTTAATGCTGCATTTGTTGATGTAGGTTACGAAAAGGATGCTTTCCTGCACTATCTCGATTTAGGTACACAATATAATTCGAGTGCAAAGTTTCTTAAACAGTCGCTTGCCGATCGCAAACGAGTGTTGTCTCTTTCTAAATTTGATTTATTGCCCGATATTGAAAAAGACGGTACGATTAACGATGCTTTGAAGGTGGGTCAAGAAGTGTTGGTTCAAATTGCTAAGGAACCTATTTCGTCTAAGGGACCTCGCCTTACGGCAGAGATTTCTTTTGCCGGTCGTTTTTTAGTGTTAATCCCTTTTTCAGATAAAGTATCTGTATCGCAAAAGATTAAATCGAACGAGGAAAAATTGCGCCTTAGGCAGCTCATACAAAGTATTAAACCCCGCAATTTCGGTGTGATTGTCAGAACTGTTGCCGAAGGGAAACGGGTCGCAGAGTTGAATAACGAACTTAAAACGTTGGTAAGGTGTTGGGAAGATATGTTAGTGAAGTTGCAAAAGGCTCAGCTTCCGTCGCTCGTTTATGAGGAAACGGGTAGAACCGTAGGGATACTGCGTGATATATTTAGCCCTTCTTTCGAAAATATTTATGTAAACGATAAGGAAACATATAACCAAATATACAACTATGTGAGTCTTATTTCTCCCGATCGAAAAGATATAGTTAAACTTTACGATGGGGAGTTGCCTATTTTTGATAATTTCGCTATTACCAAGCAAATAAAATCTTCATTAGGAAAAACCGTTTCTTTTAAAAGTGGAGCGTATGTCATTATCGAACATACAGAGGCTCTGCATGTTATCGATGTAAATAGCGGAAATCGTTCGAAGGCTTCTTCCGATCAGGAGAGCAATGCCCTTGATGTAAATATGAATGCCGCCGAAGAAATAGCACGGCAACTGAGGTTGCGCGATATGGGCGGTATTATCGTGATCGATTTCATCGATATGGACGAAGCCGAGAACCGTCAGAAACTATATGACCGCATGCGTGAGCTGATGGCTAATGATAGGGCAAGGCACAATATTTTGCCGTTGAGTAAATTCGGATTGATGCAGATTACCCGCCAGCGGGTGCGGCCGGCACTCGATATTATTACCAGTGAAGATTGCCCGACTTGTCATGGTAAAGGTACTATTCCTCCTTCCTTACTTTTTACCGATCTGTTGGAGTCGAAGATTCATTATCTGGTGTATAAGTTGAAAATAAAGAAATTCACATTACACGTACATCCTTTTGTAGCTGCATATGTCAATCAAGGTGTATTTTCTTTGAAGATGAAGTGGCGCTGTAAATACACTTTTCAGCTGAAAGTAATTCCTAATCAGTCTCTCGCTTATCTCGAATATAAATTTTATGATGCCGAGAGAAATGAAATTGACCTGAAAGAAGAAATTGAAATTAAAAAATGAGAGAGTATTATCTCAGTTTATAGAGGCCCCGAAGGGCCTCTATTTTTTTGAATCGGCAAAAGAAAAATTGTTTTTTTGAACGATTGGAATTTTGTAAAAAAGGAATGTATAATAATTTCCTAAGACGCCTGTATTTATTCTCTGTAATAGATTCGCTTCACCCGGGTAGAAACCGAAGTGAGAATTTCATAAGGGATTGTATCGAGTTTTTCTGCGATTTCGGTGACGGGCAGTTGTTCTCCGAATATTTCAACTCGGTCACCCGGTTTACAATCTATATCGGTTACATCGATCATGCATACGTCCATACAAATATTACCTACGATGGCAGCTCGTTTTCCGTTTACAACGACACCCCCTTTTCCATTTCCCAGATGGCGGTCGAGTCCGTCGGCATATCCTATGGGAATTGCCGCTATGCGGGAATCGCGAGATAATACACCTTTTCTTCCGTACCCTATGGTTTCTCCGGCAGACAGTGTCTTGATTTGAAGGATAGTTGTTTTCAATGTGCTGACTGTTTCCAGCCCGCAAGGTGTGTCGATAGGGGAGACTCCGTATAATCCTATACCCAGCCTTACCATATCCATTTGGTATTCGGGGAAGCGTAATATTCCCGCCGTATTTAGTATGTGTCGCAGTATTTTATGCTTGGAGTGTTGTTGTAGGTAGTCGGCACAACGGGAGAATGTTTCGATTTGACGATGAGAATAATCGTCGAATCTTTTTTCGTCGCTTCCTGCGAAATGAGAAAAGACCGAACGGGCGATGACGACGGTTTGGTCGTTGAGAATTTCCACGACTTGTTCCATATCCTTTTCTTCGAATCCGAGCCGATGCATGCCTGAATCTATTTTTATGTGCACAGGATAGCCCGCTAAACCTAATTTTTCCCCTTCTGCGATAATCGCTCTCAGCAGTTCGAAACTATATATTTCGGGTTCGAGATAATAGCTGAACAGTGTTCTGAAACTGCTCATTTCGGGATTCATCACCAAGATGGGCATGGTTATTCCCGCTTTCCGCAATTCGGCTCCTTCGTCGGCAACGGCTACTGCAAGGAAATCGGCTCCTCTGTCCTGTAAGGTCTTTGCTAATTCATAAGAACCGGCTCCGTAGCCGAAAGCCTTTACCATACAGATGATTTTTGTTTCGGGACGTAATTTCGATTTGAATAGGTTGTAATTGTGGACGATGGCGTCGAGATTTATTTCCAGTATGGTTTCATGCTGTTTCAGTTCTAAGGTTTCGGAGATGAGCTCGAAATGAAATTCTCGCGCACCTTTGATTAGAATCAGTTCATTATGAAAGTCGGCCGGGTCAAGTTGTGCAAGGAAACTTTCGGTCGTCGGATAAAATTCTTTTTCGAGATTGAAAAGGTAAGCGTTATCCGAGATTACCGGGCCTATCCCGATGAGGCGTTCTATTCCTTTGTGCAATATGATATCGGCGACTTTCCGGTATAGGCTGGCCGGGGGTAGCCCCGTCTGGTAAATGTCCGACAGTATAAGCGTGCGGCGCATACCTTTGGCTGCCGCCCTTCGATTTTGAAAGTCGAGGGCTATGGTGAGTGAATTGATATCCGAGTTATAGCTGTCGTTTATAATTAGGCAGTTGTTTATCCCTTCTTTGACTTCCATACGCATGGCTACCGGAGTCAAACGCTTCATGCGGTCGGTTATCGCTTCGGGCGGTCGGTTGTAGTAAAGCATGACTGCCAGACAATGAATCGCATTTTCGATGGAAGCATCTTCTACGAATGGGATAGTAATATAACTGTGGTATTGCAAGTAAGTATATTCTATTTTTGTAGAATCGTTGCCTTTGATTATTTTGGAGATGTACAGCGGTTTGTCCCGGTCTTTTCTGGACCAAGCAATTTCTCGACACCCGAAGCAGAGTTTCTCCACGCATTCGCAGATAAGTTCGTTGTCTCCATCGTAAATAATGCAATCACAGGCTTTCAATAAAGTGAGTTTTTCGATGCATTTCTGCTGTATGGTTTGGAATCCCTCTTGGTGGGCTTCTCCGATATTGGTTATCAAACCGAGCGTCGGTTTGATGATTTCTTCCAAATGAATCATTTCATCGGGTTGAGAAATTCCGGCTTCAAAAATAGCCATCTCGGTTTTCGACCCTATTTGCCATACCGATAACGGGACTCCTATTTGAGAGTTGTAACTGCGGGGAGAGCGCACCGTATTGTAGTCTGGTTGGAGAAGTTGATAAAGCCACTCTTTGACTGTGGTCTTTCCGTTGCTTCCCGTAACACCGATTACCGGTATATCGAATTTTTTTCGATGTGTCGCAGCTAATTGTTGCAAGGCATCTAATGTGTTTTTTACGATGATGAAATTTGCTTCGGGCATAAGCTCTTCATCGGCTATCCGATGTTCTACCACGAAGTTTCGTACTCCTTTTCGGTAGAGATCTTTGATGTAACGGTGACCGTCGTTTCGTTCGGTAACCAAGGCGAAAAACAAAGTCTCCTCGGGAAACGTGAGAGAACGGCTGTCGGTTAATAGAGCCGTGATAGTATAGTCTTTGTAGGCTCTTTTCTGTGCCTTGACGATAGTTGCTATTTCGGTAATCGTGTAATTCATATTTGACTGATTCTTGTGTTTAATTCTGTAATTTCGTTCGATACATTTATGTAAGGATACATTTGTTGAAATCTCATGACCTTGTCGAGCGTATGTTGTAAAAAAATAGTGTACTCGTCTTTATCGGGCATCAGGGGGCGATGCTCCAAAGCTCTTTGTATCTTGTACCATTGAGAGGCTATTTCTTTGCTTTCGGGAGAAAGGTATGCTTCCTCCAATATTTCGGTTATATAAGCGATCGCCGATTTCGAGGGGTGCGTCATGTCGGTATCGTAGAAACGATAATCCCTCAGATCGTCCATCATGATTTCATAAGAAGGAAAGTAATCGCAAATCCCGAACTCTTGTTGTAATCGGTTTATCGCCAGTAGCAGCGTCGATTTGCTTATTTGGTTGCCGTGTGCTCCGTCGCTAAGGTGACGTATGGGGCTCACGGTGAACAATATACGACATTGAGGTAGATTGTCTTCGATATATTTTATGATGTCTCTCCATCGGGAAACTATTTCATCGACCGATAACAGCATTCGGTCGAATATCGAGGCCGGTTGTTTGTGGCAGTTGGCGACAACTTTACCCGTCTCTTTTAATCGGAATACATAAGCGGTTCCCCATGTGATGATTATTCGGTCGATATTCGGTACTTGGCGGTGGCTTTTTTCGATTCGGCGGTTCATGAGCGATAACGTGGCCTTCTTGTCGCACCCCGAGAATCGGGAATGGTGATCGTAACTGTGCCATAGATTATTGAAAGCGAAAAGTTCGTTTTCAATAATCGCTTTTCCCTCGACGATTCGTTCCCAGCTTTGGGCAATGGAAAGGGGATTGTATAATGTGCCGAATGGATTTATATCGACATTGAATTTACGCTGTTGCAGCCATAAGCCTATGTTTTCGGCAAAGCACGACCCCAGCAACAAAATTTGTTGCCGATGGTCGATATATCCGGGATTACCGGGAAAATTTATGGCCGTTCTGAAATTCATTTTATTATTTGGTTTATCACCTCAAAAATACATATTTTCTACTCCATCTCGTCTCTAAATTAACATCTGAAAAAATAAAAAAATATAATATTGTGGTAAAATAACCATAAATATTTGTATTTATACCAATTTGGATATATATTTGTGTTACCCGTTTCGTAAAGGCTTTTGAGAAAGCTATGTTTTTGTATCTCTTCTTGTAATAAGAATTATATGGAACTATATTACAAGGAAGAAAGAGACCGAGATTTGTTTAGGGCATACAACGAAGCCCTCAAATCATTGGGAAAAATGGCCGTGAATGTTCCCCGGGAGCAGATTGTCAGGCATGTGGTTTATTCCATAGCTCCTCGTTTCTATATCAGTTATGAGGAAGCGAGGCGGAATGTGAAACGAATTTTTAAAGGCTATTCACCTCGATGTGTGTCGTCGACAAGAACAGAGATGTACAACGATTTGGCCAATATGTTGGCGAGCTATTTGAGGCGACGTCCCCAAGTCCCGTTTAACGATGCGCTTTGTACGATATTGGCAGAAAAACGAGCTCCTCGTTTTTATTTGTCCGAGCGGTCGGCTCTGTTGACAATTTATCGTATGCAAAAAGGAGGTGTATCGTGAAAAGGTTTCCTTATATTTTGTGTATTGTTTTTCCAGTTTTTGTTTGGGCATGTCATACGTCTCGGCAGACAGTCGGTGAGGCTCGGGAAAATCGTGTGCATTCTATTGATCGCGATTTACATGTCGTCATTGATTCGCTGTGTCGGAATGAATGGTCGGGGCTTACCGAATGGGAATGGACACATGTCGATGTGTTCGATTCCGTACGGGACGAAACTGTCAATCCTTCCATTTCGATTACTCGTTTGAAACAATCGAAAAAAGTTGTCGCTCGGAACGAGACTGCCGTTTCTGATTCATTAAACGAGGCCGCTGCCTTACAATCTCGTTCGGAGAAGGAACAAAACCATCGTAGTTCAAAGGAAATGGACACTCATAGAGTGTCGGGGTGTGTCCTAATGATTTTTATTGTCATATTGTTTTTTTATATCATAAGAAGGAAATGAAAAAGATAAGAAATGTAGAAAATCCGTTTGAGTTTGAGACAGTCGTATTTTCATTCTCAGAAGAACAGATATTGCGTGAGTTGATTGCCGAAAGTTCCTATGTGGCAAAAAGTTTAGTGGGACAGTCTGATTTGAAGTTGGGGTGGAGCCGTTCTATAATTTTTTCCGAAGACGATAAACCATTTCTTTCCCGTTGGCTTGCCGATGCCCGGGACGAAATGATGCGGGCTTTGTCTGCCTATTTATCCGATGAGTCTGTTTCCTCCGAAACAGCACTTGTTTTTGCCGTTTTTTTGTCTCGGCAACGCCCGTTGGCGCTCGATGAATCAATTTGTCATCAGCTTGAACGGGCGATAGTACATCATGTTTTGAATCAATGGTTCGCTACGAAACAACCCGAGGAGAGCGTTCGCCGTCAGTTGCAATACAAGGGGGCGATGTCGGCCGTGAAGAGCGATATCCGGTTGGCCTGTAACCGCCGGCCACACCGCCCGACGAACTATTTTTGAAAATTCGGGCTGTTGTTTGTTGGCGAGAAGTGTGTGACGATGTATCTTTGTCTCCCGATTTTTAATGACGAGAAGGAGATGATTTGCAAAAATTGCGGAACCGAATTTGAAGGTAACTTTTGTAACCATTGCGGTCAAAAATCCACGGTGGAGCGATTGACTTGGAAGAGTGTGTGGGACAATATTCTGCATGGTATTTTTCATGTCGACAATACCTTTGTTAAGACAACGCGTACGTTGGTCGTCCACCCCGACCGGCTAATAAGTGATTACTTCGCCGGACGTCGCAAAGGTTATATGGCTCCTATCCCGTTACTGGCGGTATGGTGTGTAATCCTTCTTTTCTTCGGACATATCGAGGGTGGGGCCGGGACTATTTCGACTATCGAGGGATCGGCTACTCACAATTGGATTGTCGAGCACTATACTTTACTCACTATCGTCACGGTTCCGTTCATGGTGTTGGCTGTCAAGATTGCCTTCCGCAAGGCCGGTGCTGCGCGGTACAATTGGGTAGAGTATCTGCTGGGTTGTTGTTACCTGTCGGTGTTGTATATTTTGCTTTCGTTGGTGTTAATGCCTATCGGGTGGGTGTTGGACGCCTCGTATTATACGGTGTATGAGTGGACTTCGATGGTTCTTTGCTTGCTCCCCACTTATTGGGCGGCGTATTCGTTTTTCCCCGATAAGTTTTGGAAAACGTTGGGGCGCACACTGTGGGCTTCGGTTCTTTATCTCCTGTTTTCTGTGATAATCGCTGTCGGGGTTATGTTGATAATCGGATATTAGCTTATTAGTAGGAAACGATGAGGGCGGGTCGCAGCCATGCACCCGCCCTCGCTCTTATGTGTCTGTTAATGACAACCGTCGCAGCAATCTCCACAGCCGTCACCGCAACTGCCATGATCGTGACCGCAACCACAACCGCAACTATGGCGGGGGTGAAGTTCCTCTTCCGTGGCATCGCGTACGAGCTTGACCATACCTACGTAATGCAGATTTTCACCGGCTAACGGGTGATTGAAATCCATCAAAACTTTGTCGTCTGTAACTTTTAGTACGGAGCCGTTTATACGGTAGCCCTCCGATGTCATCATCGGCACGGTATTTCCTTCGAATACGGTTTGGTCGTCAAATTTTCCGTCTACCATGAAAATCTCCTTGTCTAACTCCATGACGTGTTCTTCGTTGCGTTCTCCGAAGGCCTCTTCACAAGAAAGTACAAAATCGAATTTGTCGCCTTGTTTTAATCCTTCGAGCCGTTTTAACATGGAAGGAAGAATATTTTGGTCCACTCCGAACACGAATTGGTCGGGCATTTCGTCGGTAGCGCGCATCATTAATGTTTCTTCCGGTTCGCCTGCGCCTGCGTACAGGTCGTAGGTCAGAACTACAAATTTACCGGGTTTTATTTCCATAATGGTTTTATATGATTAAATGATTAGTATAATTCGAATAGGGTTAGATTAACGCTCGTAGAATTTACGGTTGTATTCTTTGAGCAGTTTTTTTACATTGAAATAGAACCCTTCGATTTTAAGAGGGTTCTTCTCTATCGATATGTAATCGAAATAAGGCTCGACGAATGTAAATTCCGTAGCGGTAAATCCTTGTCGATTTACGATATTATATTCGTCGGCAGGATAAATGACAAACCAAGCTGTTTCGGGCGCTTTTCCGTCGCCGGTCGAAAGTATGGCTTGTATGATACCTTTCAGCCGGTATTCCCATAGGTTGGCTTCTTCTGTCTCTCCTTTTTGTCGAAGTCCGTAAATCAAGAAATTTATTTGTCGTAAATCGAAAGGTATATCGGATAAGGCGATTCGCGCGTATTTGATAAGCGAATCACATTCCGATTCGGTATGAACGGTCTGAGCATAAAGTTTTTCTATCCTTTCGGGAATCTCGACTGTGCGATAGGGATTGTAATCTTCTTGGCTGGCATATCCCAAGTATAAATGTCTGAAATCCTGCAACGTCATTGTCGTGTCGTTGCCGAGGTATTTTTTCATCAGGTCGGGATAATAATAGGGCGAGCGGCTATCTCGGACGGCATTTTCTATTTTCTCCATATCGGGAATTTCTACTGTGGCTGTCTCAGCAGAATAGATATGCATGGAGGAGATACCGAAGAAAAGTATGATAGCTATGATAAAATGTTTCATCTTTTTAATTATGTACTCGAAGTTTCTTGTGGCTTCTGGTAAAAGAAACGGCTGTCATTACCTTGTCGGCTAACAAAAAAAAATTACGTCTCTGTTTTTACCTAAACAAAGATATTATTTTCTTCTGACAGTAACCCGCTTTTTTACTGTAAAAGATGATAAAAACATTTTATTTTGTCAGACCTTTCTCCTTCCCGTAATGTGATTAAGAACGTTTTCCGGCGTGCTTCAATATTTTTGCGTCCAAGTAAAATACGATTTCTTCGGCTATATTGTTGCAGTGGTCGCCAATGCGTTCGAGTCGTCGGATAATGCTGATGAGATTAAGGCACTCTATGGCTCTTTCGGGGAACTGTTGTAAATATTCGGCGATGATGGGGACTGCGGCGTGATTCAGTTCGTCCACCCGGTTGTCTTTGTTGAAGACGGCTATCGCTTCGGACGATTTTTCTTCGATAAGAGCATTTTCGGCTTGCAACATCATGGCTTTGACAATGTCGAGCATTTCTTTAATACCCGTTTTTTCGAACAATTCCGATTCAATGTTTACTTCGGGATAGTCGATAACGAATCGGGCTATTCCATCGCAAAAGTCGGCTATGCGTTCGAGGTTATTGCTTGTCTTCATCATGGACAATGTAAAGCGCAAATCCAAAGCTACGGGGTTGTATAATCCGATGATGTCTTCGCAATCGCTGTCTATTTTCAGCTCGAATGCGTTCACTCTTTTTTCCCGGTAGGTTACCTCGTGCGCCAGCTCTTTGTCCATAGACAAAAGGGCTTCTCCTGCACGGTTCAGCTGAGAATTAACCAAGTCCCACATTTCGAGGACTTCTTTTTTCAGATCGTCGAGTTCTTTTTCGATGTATATCATTTTCGTAGATTTTTAAAAGTATGAAGATTCCTATTTATTGAAACAAAGAAACGTCATTCATGTTTCCTTTGTGTTACATTTGCTTTACAAAAATAGTGCAATTCGAGAAAAGAAATTCTGGCGATGTGCAGCTTATTTTCATATTTACATACAAATATAGCGAAAGGTGAGTGCAAAGGCAAGCGAAATTTACATTTCCGGCTTGGCTCTACCGAACTGCTCCTATGTTCTACAAATATACGAATAAGCGAGAGCGGAGCAAAACAAAGCTCGCTTTAATTTTATTCAGCCGAGCGAAAGTATCTTCGAGCTTCAACTCAAATATAGTGAAAGGTGAGTGCAATGGCAAGCGGAATTTACATTTCCGACTTGACTCTGCCGAACCGTATCCTATATTCTACAAAGATAGTGAAAAGAGAGCAGAGGAAAAGTGGCCTCGATTTTTTATCTTGAACCATATTGTAAAATGAGACGGCTGTTTTTTTAACAGCCGTCTCATTTATAATAATAGGAAAGAGAATGCTTTTATTCGGTCACCGGTTTATCTAACCCGGGAATATCGACTAATTTCATGTCGAATACCAAAGTCGTGTAGGGAAGGATCAGAGACGACATATATTGAGCTCCGTATCCTAATGTTTGAGGAATAATCACACGGCAACTGTCTCCCACCTTCATTTGTTCGAGAGCTATGATCCAACCTTTGATGTTTTGTTTTACCTGTGTACGATAAATACTGTCGGTTCTCAGATAAGAAGAATCGAAAGGAGTTCCGTCATATAACATACCCTTGTATATCACATCTACCGTACTGGTTTGGTAAGGCGATTGGGCATCTCGGTTGAGACTCGTATCGTTGTAGTATTTCATCAATACATAAATACTGTGGTCCCAGCTTGGAACTACTTTGGTGTAAATGGGATTTCCTTTTTCATCTTTGGCTCCAAGTTGTTCGATGAACCATGATTCGTTGGTCTCTCGCCATTGCTCGTACTGCGTCCAATAGTCTTCTGTCTCCTTACAGGCGACAATGCCTATCAAAAGGCAGATAAGTAAGAAAATAGGTAACTTTTTCATTGTATATTGCTATTCATTAAAATTCCACGGTGGGAGCTTGCGCAGCACTCGCTTCGGCTTTGAATTGAGGTTTTGCGTCGAATCCGAAAATCTTTGCCGTAATCAAAGCGGGGAATTTACGGATTTTTTTGTTATAGGCATTCACTGCGTCCGTGTAGCGAGAGCGTTCTGTCGCAATGCGGTTTTCAGTTCCTTCGAGCTGAGCTTGTAATTCCAAGAAATTTTGGTTGGCCTTCAAATCGGGATAGTTCTCGGTGATTGCCAACAATTTTCCCAAAGCACTCGACAATTCACCCTGTGCTTCTTGGTATTTTTGTAAATTTTCTTCTGTCAAGTTCGCCGGATCTACGGTAATTTGGGTCGCTTTCGATCGGGCTGCGATTACAGCTTCGAGCGTTTCGCTTTCGTGCGCTGCATATCCTTTAACCGTATTGACCAAATTGGGAACCAAATCGGCGCGACGTTGATATTGATTCTCTACTTTTGCCCATTGGGCGTTTATGTTCTCATCGGCTTCGACCATGCTGTTGTAACTGCACGAAGAAAGTAGTGCCGCTATGATCGTTGCTAAAATGGCTCGAACGAAGTATTTCATATTTGGATAGGAATAATTTATTCTACAATTTTCTTTAATAATGTTTTCAGGCTAACCTGTTCTCCAATTATATTTTGGAGCTGGTCTATGGCCACCCGTTGCTGTTCCATCGAGTCTCGGAAACGTATGGTGACCGTATTGTCTTCGAGAGTCTGATGGTCTACCGTTACACAGAACGGTGTGCCGATGGCATCTTGACGGCGATAACGTTTCCCGATAGAATCCTTTTCGTCGTATTGACATTTGAAATCGAAACGCAAATTGTCGATAATTTCACGTGCCTTTTCGGGTAGGCCGTCTTTGCGAACCAAAGGCATTACTGCAACTTTTACAGGGGCGAGCGCTGCCGGTAATCGCAACACTACGCGACTATCTCCTCCTTCCAGTGTCTCTTCACAATAAGCGGCAGCCATAATACTCAGGAACATGCGATCTACACCGATAGAGGTTTCTATAACGTACGGTGTATAGGATTCTCCTAACTCCGGATCGAAGTATTGTATTTTTTTTCCGGAGAATTTTTCGTGATTGCCTAAGTCGAAATTTGTTCTTGAATGGATACCTTCCACTTCCTTGAACCCGAAAGGCATTTCAAATTCTATATCGGTAGCGGCATTGGCATAGTGCGCTAATTTTTCATGATCGTGGAATCTGTATTTTTGGTCTCCCAATCCCAAAGCCTTATGCCATTTCAGACGGGTTTCTTTCCATTTGGCGAACCATTTTAATTCCTCTCCCGGACGTACGAAAAATTGCATTTCCATTTGTTCGAATTCCCGCATGCGGAAAATAAACTGACGAGCTACGATTTCGTTACGGAACGCTTTCCCGATTTGGGCGATTCCGAACGGAATACGCATGCGACCGGTCTTTTGAACATTCAGGAAGTTCACGAAGATTCCTTGTGCTGTTTCGGGACGTAAATAGACTTTCATCGAACCATCTGCGGTAGAGCCCATTTCGGTCGAGAACATCAGATTGAATTGACGTACATCGGTCCAGTTTTTGGTCCCGCTAATGGGGCAAACTATTTCGTAATCGAGTATGATTTGACGCAATTCGTTCAAATCTACATCGTTCATTGCTTGGGCATAACGAGCGTGCAGCTCATCTCGTTTGGCTTTGTGTTCCAAAACTCTTGGATTGGTCTCTCTGAAAAGTTTTTCATCGAAAGAATCTCCGAATCGTTTTGCGGCTTTCTCGACCTCCTTCTCGATTTTTTCGTCCATTTTGGCGATACAATCTTCGATAAGCACGTCTGCTCGGTAACGTTTTTTAGAATCTTTGTTGTCGATTAACGGATCGTTGAATGCATCTACGTGCCCGGATGCTTTCCAAATAGTCGGATGCATAAAGATGGCGGAGTCGATACCCACGATGTTTTCGTGCAGTAGGACCATACTGTCCCACCAATATTTTTTTATGTTGTTTTTCAATTCGACACCCATTTGTCCATAGTCATATACGGCAGCCAATCCATCGTATATTTCACTTGAAGGGAATACAAATCCATATTCTTTGCAATGGGATACCAATTTCTTAAAAACGTCTTCCTGTGCCATTTCTTTTGTATGTTATGTTGCTATCTTGTTTTTACCTTTATTATTTTCGAGCCGATTACTTTCTTAAATCAGACGATTTTAGAGCACAAAGTAAATGATTTTTTTCGATTAAATTTGTATTTTTGCAGGGGAATGTAGTTACACGAGTATTTAAAAATTAAAAAGAGTCACACTTTTGTGTGTGCTTTTCCCGTTTATAAATCCAAATACACTCTATGAGCGACGAAATAACGACACCGCAAGAAGATATGCCCCAAGATCGTTCCGCTGAATCCGGAGTTTCAGCGGAGTCTCATTCGGCTTACAAAGTACCCGTATCGGATAAGCCGGATATTAAATTCCAACTTTCGGGAATGTTTCAGAACTGGTTTCTCGATTATGCTTCTTATGTGATACTTGAACGGGCGGTTCCTCATTTGGCCGATGGTCTGAAACCGGTACAAAGGCGTATTCTTCATGCGATGAAATTGCTCGATGACGGGCGTTTCAACAAGGTCGCCAATGTCGTGGGACATACTATGCAGTTCCACCCTCATGGCGATGCTTCCATAGGTGATGCATTGGTGCAGTTAGGCCAAAAGGATTTGTTGATAGAGTGTCAGGGAAATTGGGGAAATATACTTACGGGCGATTCTGCCGCTGCTCCTCGTTATATAGAAGCTCGCTTATCCAAGTTTGCCTTAGATGTCGTATTTAATCCGAAGACTACCGAATGGAAGTTGTCTTATGACGGTCGTAAGAAAGAGCCGGTGACTCTTCCTGTCAAATTCCCTTTGTTGTTGGCACAGGGCGTCGAGGGTATCGCTGTGGGGTTGGCTTCGAAGATATTACCTCATAATTTTAATGAGATATTACAAGCGGCTGTGGCTTATCTGCGGGGCGAGGAGTTTCATTTGTACCCCGATTTTCAGACAGGTGGATTTATAGATGTTTCTAAATATAACGATGGGGAACGAGGCGGCAGCGTGAAAGTACGTGCTAAAATCGAGAAGATCGATAATCGTACGCTTTCTATCGTAGAAATTCCTTATGGCAAGACAACATCGACACTGATAGAATCTATTCTTAAAGCCCAGGACAAGGGAAAGATAAAAATACGAAAGGTCGATGATAATACAGCCCAGCATGCCGAGATATTGGTTCATCTCATACCGGGCACTTCTTCCGATAAGGCTATTGATGCTTTGTATGCCTTTACCGATTGTGAAGTGAGCATTTCACCCAACTGTTGTGTCATCAATGAGGACAAACCTCACTTCATGACTGTGAGCGATTTGTTGCGTATCAGTGTCGAAAACACGAAAGAATTGCTGCATAAGGAACTACTTATACAGAAGGGTGAAGCGCAAGAGATTTTGCATTTTGCATCATTAGAAAAAATATTTATAGAGAAACGCATTTATAAGGATAAGGAATTTGAGGAAAGCCGTTCTATGGACGAGGCTATCGCGCATGTAGACAAGCGTTTGGAACCGTTCAAGCCTTCTTTTATCCGGGAGGTGACTTCCGACGATATATTGAAGTTGATGGAAATAAAGATGGCTCGTATCCTTAAATTTAATTCAGAGAAGGCCGATGAGTTGATCGCTGCTAAAAAAGAGCAAATCGCTCAAATCGATTATGATATAGACCATTTGGTCGATTATACAATCAAGTGGTACGACTCTTTGAAAGAAAAATACGGCAGTCGTTATCCCCGATTGACAGAAGTTCGTAGTTTCGATACCATCGAGGCTACCAAAGTGGTCGAGGCGAATGAAAGACTCTATATCAATAAAGAAGAGGGGTTCATCGGTACATCGTTGAAGAAAGACGAGTTCGTTTGTAACTGCTCCGATATAGACGACATTATTCTTTTCTACCGAGATGGAAAATATAAGGTAGTGAAGGTGAGTGAGAAAATGTTCGTAGGGAAAAATCTTTTACATATTGCCGTATTTAAGAAGAATGATAAACGTACGATATACAATGCGGTTTATCGGGACGGAAAGGCAGGATTGCATTATATGAAACGTTTTGCTGTGACCGGTGTGACTCGGGATAAGGAATATGATCTTACGCAGGGTAAACCGGGGTCGAGGGTCGTTTGGTTTACAGCGAATCCCAATGGAGAAGCCGAGGTTTTGCGGGTGACTTTTGTCCCGAAGCCTCGCATGAAAACTCTGTTTGTCGACCGCGATTTCAGTGAAATAGCCATTAAGGGCCGTCAATCTATGGGAAATATTCTTACTAAAAATGAGATTCATCGTATTTCTTTGAAGGAACGGGGCGGATCTACATTGGGTGGACGCAAGGTTTGGTTCGATCGAGATGTTCTCCGCTTGAATTATGATGGACGAGGAGAATATTTGGGCGAATTTCATGGAGACGATCAAGTGCTTGTCGTTTTGGAGAATGGCGAGTTTTGCACGACGACATCGGATGCCACGAATCATTATGACCCCAATATTTTACGGATAGAGAAATTTGATCCCGATAAAGTTTGGACAGTAGCTTTGTATGATGCGGCGCAAGGTTATCCCTATTTGAAACGATTTGTTTTTGAAGCGGGTAGCCGTAAACAAAGTTTCTTGGGAGATAATCCGGATTCCCGTTTGTTGTTGATTACCGATACGTCTTATCCTCGTATTGAAGTCGCATTCGGAGAGGGGGACTCTTTCCGGGAACCTATGGTTGTGAATGCAGCCGAATTTATCGCAGTGAAAGGCTTTAAAGCGAAGGGGAAACGGCTTACGACTTATTCTGTCGCGACCATTAACGAATTGGAACCGTTGAGGCAAGAAGACGATTCTGTCGTCGAAGATGACAGTAGTGTCGAAACGGATACTTTTATGGATAGTAATGTCGATAAACCGGAAGATAGTGCTTCGGGACAAATGACTTTGTTTTAATTATGACGAAATGTAAGGCGATTTTACGTGCCATTTTAATGGGTATTACTTTTTCGATATTTTCTCCTTTATGCGTATCGGCACAGGAAAAAGAATCGGAGAAACCGTTACGCCCGGTCACGTCTGTATTTACGGTCGAACTCGGAAGGCAAAGTGCTTTGGATACCTATTTGACACCTATCCGTTATTGGGGATTAGATGTGGCTTTGGGGTACGAACGTCTTCGGGCGGTTAGTTTTGCCCCGGAAAAGTGGTTTACCCGCCACAATGTTTCCGGTTCATTCGCCTCGAAGACTAATCAATCGGGGAGCGGCTCTATGTTATCGTTTTATTTGGACTATTCGTTTGCGATGTTAAGGAGATGGCAGTTGCTCGATGGACTGTATGTGTCTGGGGGAGGAGAGGCCGCACTTACGTTGGGGGGATTGTATAATTTGCGTAATTCCAATAATCCGGCAACGGCGAAAGCTGCCATCGACTTGGGTGCTACCGCTATGGCTTCATATCATTTTTATATATCACGATTGCCGGTAACTCTTCGCTATCAGGTTTCATTACCGGTAATCGGTACTTTTTTCTCTCCTGAATTCGGGCAGTCCTATTATGAGATGTTCGGTATAGGGAATTGTAGCGGGATTGTCCATTTCGGAGCATGGCATAACCGGGTCGATGTGCGGAATTATATTTCGGTCGATCTTCATGTAGGAAAGCGGGCATTACGTCTGGGGTATCGTCAAGTAATGCGTACGACGCATATCAATAGTATAGATACACAAGTATTGACTCATACATTTGTGTTGGGAATTTCCGGTGAGATATTTCGTGCGGCTCCTTCGGATCGTCGGATAGTTTCGGTTTATTATTAATGGGAGATAGGATATGATGCATAGGTTTTCAAAAATAGGACTGTTGGTTTCGATTTTATCGGTTTTCATGTTTCCGTCTTGCCATAAAGTGGAAGTGTTCGAAGATGATCCTTATGGTAATTTCGATGCTTTGTGGACTATTCTCGATGAACGATACTGTTTTTTTGAGTATAAGAATATAGATTGGACGCAAATACGAACCAAATATCGGAAGAAGCTGACATCGAGAATGACATCGGAGGAGTTATTCAGTGTCTGTAACGATATGCTCATGGAGTTGAAAGACGGCCATGTGAATCTTATCGCCGCACATGATACCTCGCGGTATTGGGATTGGTTGTATGGTTCTCCCACGAATTACGACGAACGTATTATAGATGAGTATTATCTTAATTTCGACTATCGGTATACCAGTGGTATAAAATATAAGATATTGCCTCAAAATGTAGGATATATGTACTACGGCAGTTTTTCTAGTACCATAGGCGATGGCAACCTCGACCAGATATTGGCCTATTTATCGACTTCTACGGGATTGATTATCGATGTGCGCAGCAATGGCGGCGGGTCTTTGTCGAATGTCGAGACTTTGGTGTCTCGGTTTATTAACCGAAAGACGGTCGTCGGTTATATTTCCCATAAAACGGGATTCGGGCATCAGGACTTCTCTGAGCTTTATCCAATAGAATATTCTCCGTCGAGCCGGATTCGTTATCAAAAGCCGGTCGTTGTATTGGCCAATCGAGGTACATTTAGTGCGGGGAATAATTTTGTATCGGTGATGAAAGCTCTGCCAAATGTTATTGTCATAGGCGATTGTACGGGGGGCGGTAGTGGATTGCCTTTTTCGTCGGAACTTCCTAATGGTTGGAGCATTCGGTTTTCGGCTTCCCCGATATATGATATAGAACGGCAACATACAGAGTTCGGTGTTGAGCCGACCGAGGGGTTTAAGATGGATATGGATTCCGAACAGGCTTCGAAAGGTCACGATACCATACTCGATCGGGCAATCTCTTACATAACAGGTTCTTGATGAAAGATTTGTTTTTCACCCGATAAACTTTGTGTCTTAATAATTGTATAGTTTGTAAACTTCTCGTATATTTGCACCGTCGTTTGCGGACGTGGCGTAATTGGTAGCCGCGCTAGACTTAGGATCTAGTGTCTTGCGACGTGTGGGTTCGAGTCCCGTCGTCCGCACAAAGCCTGTAAGAATTCTTACAGGCTTTTTTTGTTTTGTCGGGGATAAATTTAAAGACTCTGTATCTTTCCGGTATGATGGCGGTAGGCTATCTATGAATAAAAAATAGAGAACGTTTCTAAATATTTTGGTTTGAGGTGGGTAAAGATTTTTTCTTTTATCGTCTTTATGTATATAGTAATATCATGAAAATTGGTTTAGTTATGAATGTGAAACTCTTGAAGAATTTAGCTTTTTTAGGCTTGTTATCGTTTTCGGTTTTCCCTTCTTTTGCTTTGTCGAAAATTATTCCCGATGGAACAATTCCTTATAATATGGGAGTTCAGTTAAAAGGCGATACCGATGGTCCGGAGGATTTAGATCGTGTACAGGAATTAGGTATGAAGTGGGTAAGACGAGGGTTTATTTGGGAATCTATCGAACGAGAAAAAGGTGTTTATGATTTTAGTCAGTATGATCGTTTTGTAAACGATTGTGAGAAGAGAGGTTTGAAAATTATTGGCTGTATGGCTTTTAGTAATAAACTGTACGGGCATGTGAAAGACGAACCGGCTCGTTCGGCTTATGCCGATTTTGCAGCTGAGTTGGTAAAACACTATAAAGGGCGAAATATTATATGGGAGATATGGAACGAACCGAATACGATGACATTTTGGGGACGTCATGGGAAAGTCGGCAACTCCCCTCAGTATGCCCGGGAATATACAGATTTGGTACGGGCTGCCGTGCCGGCCATGAAAAAGGCCAATCCCGATTGTGTGATTTTGGCGGGTTCGGTTTCGAACATGTGGTCTGAGTCTTATAAATGGATGTCCTATTGTTTTGCAGATGGTATGTTGGATATCCATTGGGATATATGGTCGGTGCATCCTTATGGCGTGAAAGCCCCGGAGGATTACATGGAGGCGTATTCTCATACTCGCAATTTAATGAAGAAAGCCGGTGGAGATACCGGACGTCTTTGGATAAATTCGGAGCGGGGTTTCCCTTTGGGAAAGGCCGAGGGATATGCAGGGGGCGATCCTTCTCTTGCGTATGAATATCAAGCGTGGCACGTGATTCGGCAATACCTTGTTGATTTATTAGAGGGGTTGCTTGTAACCATTTGGTATGAATGGGGTGGAAAAGAGGGATTTGCTTTATACCGTGCAGGAAATATGACTCCCGCCTATAATGCTTGTAAAACCTTTGTGAAAGAGTTAAGCGGATACAAGTTGGATTGCCGAATGAAGACAGAGAACAAGAGGGATTTCGTACTCCGTTTTATCGACAAGAACGGCAATGAAAAGTTGGTCGCTTGGACGGCTCCGGGAGTAATGGAAAGTCCTGATAAGATAGTGCCTCATTCAATAAAGATAGCGGTGGGAGATGTTTCTCCCCGATTGGTCACAACCGATTTATATGGTCGGACCGATATTGTAGAGGTGTCGAATGGAGTTATAGAGCCGTGCCTGACAGGGGCTCCGGTATATATTACTCTTCGATAAATAAGATGGAAATGATTTCTTGTTACGGTCGTCGGGGCATCTTTTGATTATATCGATGATTTTACTATGAGAGTAAAAATAAAAAAAATTGATTGTCTCCCGACAACCAATCTTCTTAACCTTAAATCTAATACCATGAAAAACACAGTGCAAATATACTGCTTTTATATGTTTTACAACATGTTTTCTGAAAAATCATTCTTATTTTATGCTATTTTAATATTTGAGCTGCTGTTTTAAAGAAAAGAAATAAAAATACCCCTGTAATTACAGGGGCATTTTTATTTCTTTTGCGTTTTATTTTTATTGAATGTCGATGCTATTCAATAAGTCTACTTTCCCTTCATTTACCAGTTTCAGAATTAATTCGCCGAAAAGTGTATTTTGCCAAGCGAACCAAGCCCGAGTGAAATTTTTAGGATCGTTTTTATGGAACGATTCGTGCATAAATCCTGTTCCGGCATCTGTTTTCATCAACATTTCTATGCACTCTTTTATTTCTTGATCGTTTTGACTGGTAAATGCCTTCATCATAATACTCATAGGCCATACCATATCATAACCGATGTGGGGGCCTCCTATGCCTTCGCCGGCGCTACCTTTGAAGAAATAGGGGTTGTCTTCGCTCCATACGAATTTGCGGGTGTTTTGATAAATAGGATCGTTTATGTCCACATCTCCCAAATAGGGCATTGCCAGCAGGCTGGGAACATTGGCATCGTCCATCAGCAGTTGGTTCCCGAATCCATCGACTTCGAAGGCATATATTTTACCGTATTTCGGGTGATTATAAACCGCATACTTTTGCAGGGCGGTTTCTACCTCTTGGGCCAGATCGGAACATTCTTTCGCTAGTTTCTCGTTGTGATTTACCTTCCGCAGGATTTCAGCAGATTTTCTCAATGAAGTTACGGCAAAGAAATTTGAAGGAACGAGAAATTGGAATGTCGTGGCATCGTCGGAGGGACGGAACGCAGAGATTATCAGTCCGACGGGTTTTACCGGATTTCCTAATCCGTTGTTGGTCATTGTATCAAGAGCTCTCTCTGTTTTACGTTGGAATTTGTAGGGGCCATTTCCTTCTTTCCGTTGTTGTTCTTTGAAAGTCCGCAGTACATTCGTAATGGCTTGTATCCATTCTTCGCCAAATACACTGGTATCACCGGTAACTTTCCAATATTGATAGGCTAACCTAATGGGATAACACAGCGAGTCTATTTCCCATTTGCGCTCGTGCAGTTCGGGTTTCATATCTGTCATGTCGGACATCCATTCCCCTCCGGTAGGACCCATGTTAAATGCGTTTGCGTATGGATCGATATTGATACATTTGAATTGGCGGTTGATGACCCCTGCCAACATTTTCTTTAATCGAGGGTCTTGGTTAGCCAATTGCACGTAGGGCCATACTTGAGCTCCTGAGTCGCGCAACCACATGGCGTGTATATCACCGGTATATACGAAAGTATCGTCGTCCCCATCGAAATGTACGGTCGTATCGAGTGTGTTCGGGAAACAGTTCTCAAACATCCAAGCCAGCCGAGCATTTGTCAATAAAGATTTTACTCGTTTGATTTGTTTTTCTACGGCGTTGGATACGAACAAGCGTTCTTGCGGACGGTTGCTTGTGTATTGTACCCGGGTGTTGTCTTGCTGTGCTGTCGCTACACGAGCTGTGGCTGCATGGGTATAGGAGAATCCATATCCGAGAGCCAGACATAAGCAACTTACTTTTGCAATAGATTTCATAAAAATATACTGTATGTATGGTTAATAAATAAAAAATGTGTATCAGTTATAATTGGGGAATCGACGTATATCGTTTTAGTTTTTATCGCATACTTCCAACTTGACCATTACAGGGAAATGGTCGGACGGTATGCGAGATTCGTAACTTCTGATTGAGATTTCTTCGGGACAATCTTTTACCGAGGCTTTTTGATTGCCTTCTTTCATACGACGATAGCTGTCGGTGAGAACGCCGTATTTCAGAATATGGAATGTAGGCGTTACAAACACATGGTCGATTCGGCTTTCGGTGTAGTTGTCAGAGTCGAAACCGTTGAATGTGCCGTTGGTCGCATAACGCAAGTCGGCCACTTCGAATGCGTCTCGGAGTATTCCACTTTCTGTTAAAGCGAGGTAGGAGCGATGAGTCTGGTCTACATTGAAATCTCCGGTGAGTATAGCTGGTAGATTTTCGCCGATTTCTTTCATTTTTTGTTGTACGAGCAAAGCGCTTTCTACCCGGGCTTGTTTCCCTATATGGTCCATGTGGAGATTGAAAAAGAGAAATTCAAATCCGGTATCTTTGTATTTGAAATGTCCCCAAGTGCAGATTCTCGGTAAAACCGCATCCCAGCCGACGCTCGGTTTTTCAGGCGTCTCCGATAGCCAAAAGTCTCCGTGTTCCAATAATTCGAATTTATCGATTCGGTAAAAAATGGCTGCATGTTCGCCTTCCTTTTTTCCATCATTACGCCCCACGCCTATGTAATCATATTTCGGGAGGCTCGTTTTCAGGGAGTCTAATTGATGTCTGAGCCCTTCTTGTGTCCCAAAAATATCGAATTCATGAAACTGTACTAGCCTGGCTATGATAGGGCATCTATTTCCCCAACCGTCTCCTTGCAACGAATCGGCGCTGTTTGCGTTCCTCAGGTTATAGGAGGCTGCGGTAAATATGGTTTTTTTATCGGGTTGACAACCACATAACAGTATGATTATTACGGATAGGATACCTATGCTATTCTTATAGTTCATATATGATATTGATTTGTCTTTCCAAAAGTACTACATTTTATTCATTCGCCAAAGAGAAAGAATAAGGCACAGTTTCTTTGGTTGAGCCTCGTTTCAAATTGGGTTCGTTGTCCATGAGGAATTGTATTTCCCCGCCTTCTACCAAGACGTTGTGCTTGAAATAATTGAGTGTGTGGTTCTTTCCGTTGAGTTTTATCGAACGAATATATTTGTTTGTTGCGCTATTGTTTTTGGCCTCGATGGTCAGGCACTTCCCGTTTTCCAGATGCAGCTTTGCCTCCTTGAATAATGGTGTCCCGATAATATATTGGTCGGTTCCGGGACAGACAGGATAGAATCCGAGAGCCGAGAATATGTACCAAGCCGAGGTTTGTCCGTTGTCTTCGTCACCGCAATATCCGTCGGGAGTGGCGGAATAGAGCTTTTCCATGATATCCCTCACCCGATATTGCGCTTTCCACGGTTCTCCCGAGTAGTTATACAGATATACCATGTGTTGTATGGGCTGATTGCCGTGGGCATATTGTCCCATATTCATCACTTGCATTTCCCTCATTTCATGTATGACTCCCCGGCTTTTGATTCCTAAGTAGCTGGGTATGACGAAAACCGAGTCCATCATCTGGTTGAATGCTTCGTTGCCCCCCATCAAGTCTATGAGCCCTTGCGGGTCGTGGAACACGCAGAAACTCCAATGCCAACTGTTCCCTTCGCAAAAATCGCCGCTCCAATCCGTGGCGCTGAAACGAGGATTGAATTTTCCCCGATCGTCTTTCCCGACCATGAGTTTTTCCGACGGGTTGTACACATTTTTATAGTTTAGGCTTCGCTGTTTATAAATCTCTATTTCGCTATCGGGTTTTCCCAATTTCTTACCGAGGGTATAAATGCACCAGTCATTATAGGCATATTCCAATGTGCGAGCGACATTTTGTCCCACACCGATATTATTGGGTACATATCCCAACCGGTTGTACGCTTCGAAAGCGACTCTTCCCGATGCCGTACCTTTCAGGTGGTTGTTCGCTCCGTGTTTCAAAGCCTCCCATAACAGTTCTATGTCATAGCCTTGCAAGCCTTTGATATAGGCATCGGCGACAACCGAGGCCGAGTTGTTTCCAACCATACAATCCCGATGTCCTGGACTGGCCCATTCGGGTAAAAATCCACTTTCTTTGTAAGCGTTGACCAATCCCTCTTGCATTTTTTCGTTCATCGAGGGATATATTAGATTTAACAGCGGGAATAGAGAGCGGAAGGTATCCCAGAATCCGGTGTCGGTAAATAGGTAACCGGGTAATACTTGTCCATTGTAAGGGCTGTAATGAATGGTTTCACCCTCGGCATTTATTTCGTAAAATGCCCGTGGGAAAAGAACCGACCGGTATAAACAGGAATAAAACGTACGCAAATTGTCGATGTCGTTGTCTTCAATTTCAATTTTGGATAATATTTCGTTCCAACGGTTCTTTCCTTCTTCTGTTAAACGGTCGAAATCTCCATCGCCGAGTTCCTGCAAATTCAATTCCGCCTGCTCGAAACTGATGAAAGACGAGGCTACTCGTGCGTGTATTTGTTCTCCTTTGTGTGTGGAGAAACCGATAATACTGCCTGCATGGTTCCCTTCGATTTCGGTTTGATTGGTCTTGATGGCATTATCGAGGGCCACGGCAGTGAATTGAAACGGTTTGTCGAAAACAATGATAAAATAGTTCTTGAAATTTTCGGGAACACCCCCCGAATTCCGGGTGGAATATCCGATGATTTTATTCTCTTCGGGTATGATTTTTATATAAGAGCCCTTGTCGAAAGCGTCGACGATAACATACGAATTTTGCTCCTCGGGAAATGTGAAACGGAATAAAGAGGCTCGTTCCGTTACCGTCATTTCTGTGGTGACATCATGGTCGGCCAAATATACTTTATAATAGTAAGGTTTAGCTATCTCGGCTTTATGGGAGAACCAACTGGCTCGTTGGTTCTGTTCGAACACGACTCCTCCGGTTACCGGCATAAGGGCGAATTGCCCGTAATCGTTCATCCAGGGACTGGGTTGGTGGGTCTGTTTGAACCCTTTTATTTTGTCGGCATTGTATGTATATGTCCAACCGTCGCCCATATCTCCGGTTTGCGGAGTCCAGAAGTTCATACCCCACGGCATTGCAATAGCTGGATAGGTATTTCCGGTGGATAGTTCGAATTTCGATTGGGTCCCTACGAGAGTGTTTACGTAATCTACGGGAGAATTGTTTGCGAGAACGGGTAGATAAAAAAAGATAGTGTTGATGAAGGATAATTTGAAAATGACAGAAAATTTGTTCATCTTATCAGGTGTTATGTTAATATGATCGGTTCGACGCACATTCATTCGTAAGGAATCGTAACGAATCCTTATTTTTTTTGTTATTGGTGGTGTGGAATAAAATATGGTTCAAATATACGCATAAGTGAGTGCATAGCCAAATTTATTTGACCTCTGCACTCACCTTTTGCTATCTTTGAGTTGAAACTCGAAGATACTTCCGCTCGGCCGAATAAAATTAAAACGAGCTTTGTTTTGCTCTGCTCCCGCTTATACGTATCTTTGTACTCTAATATGGCAAGGATTCTTTCAATAGATTACGGAAGAAAGCGTACGGGCATAGCGGTGACTGATCCGTTGCAAATTATAGCAAACGGATTGACAACCGTGGCATCGTCGCAGTTGATCGATTTTCTCACGCAGTATATGCAGCGAGAGTCGGTCGAACGGGTCGTCGTGGGGCTGCCACGGCAGATGAATAACCAGCCGTCCGAGAGTATGCGCTATATAACCCCTTTTGTCAACCGGTTCAAAAAACTTTTTCCCAATGTGCCGATAGAGTTTTTTGACGAGCGGTTCACTTCGGTTTTGGCTCATCGGGCGATGATCGACGGTGGCTTGTCCAAAATGGCTCGGCGAAATAAGGAGCTGGTCGATGAGATAAGCGCGACGATAATTCTGAGGGATTATTTGGAAAGTAAAAAACAATAAGATATGGTACTACCTGTTTATCTTTACGGGCATCCCGTAATTCGTAAGGAGACCGAAGAGATCGATGCTTCTTACCCTCAGCTGAAAGAGCTGATTGAAAATATGTATGAGACGATGTATGCTACCGAAGGTATCGGGCTGGCAGCTCCGCAGATAGGACTTTCTATCCGGTTGATCGTTATCGACGTAAATCCTATGGCCGAGTATTTCCCCGAATGTGCCGATGTGAAGCTGACCTTGATAAATCCGGTTCTCGAAGCATTGGAGGACGGGTCGAAGGAGACCCGGGAGGAGGGCTGTCTCAGTCTGCCCGGTATTCACGAACCGGTTCCCCGTATCGAGAAGATTCGGTTGAAATGGCTCGATGAGAATTTTCAACCTCATGATGAGGTTATTGAGGGATATCTCGCACGAGTGGTTCAACACGAATACGACCATTTGGAAGGGAAGGTCTTTATCGACCGAATCTCGCCCATTCGCAAGCAATTGATAAAATCGAAGTTGACCAATATCATTAAAGGGAAAGTACGCTGCGATTATCGCGTGAAAGCGACTCCCTTGAAAAAATAAGTTTTACTCTTTAATTCTATCTTTTTTTATATGGCAGACGATAAAAAAATCATATTCTCGATGGTGGGGGTGAGCAAGATGTTCCCTCCGCATAAACAAGTGCTCAAAGATATTTATCTTTCGTTTTTTTACGGGGCGAAAATTGGTATTATCGGTCTCAACGGTTCGGGTAAGTCTACGTTGTTGAAGATTATTGCCGGAGTGGAGAAATCGTATCAGGGCGAAGTGGTATTCTCGCCGGGGTATTCGGTGGGGTATCTCGAACAAGAGCCCAAACTCGACCCTGAAAAAACAGTAAAAGAGATCGTACAAGAAGGGGTGCAACCTATTCTCGACTTACTGGCAGAATATGAAAAGGTAAACGAGTCGTTCGGTGATCCCGACGTACTCGAAGACCCGGACAAGATGGAGGCTTTAATCGCTCGTCAAGCCGAATTGCAAGACCACATTGATGCCTCCGATGCGTGGAACATAGACAACAAATTGGAACGGGCGATGGATGCGCTTCGCTGTCCGCCTGAGGATCAACTCGTAAAATTCCTTTCGGGAGGAGAGCGTCGTCGGGTGGCATTGTGCCGTCTGCTGTTGCAACAGCCTGATATTTTGTTACTCGACGAACCTACCAACCACCTCGATGCCGAGTCGATCGATTGGTTGGAACAGCATTTGCAGCAATATCCCGGTACGGTTATTGCCATTACCCATGACCGTTATTTCCTCGACCACGTGGCCGGGTGGATTCTCGAACTCGATCGGGGCGAAGGTATTCCCTGGCAGGGAAATTATACCTCGTGGCTGGAACAGAAGACCAAACGTATGGAGATGGAGGAGAAACAGGCGAGCAAGCGGCGTAAGACTCTCGAACGGGAGTTGGAATGGGTTCGTATGGCTCCCAAAGCCCGACAGTCGAAAGGTAAAGCTCGCTTGAACTCGTACGATAAGCTATTGAATGAAGACCAAAAGGAACGAGAGGAAAAACTCGAAATCTTTATTCCCAACGGGCCTCGTCTAGGTAACAAGGTTATCGAGGCTCACGGAGTCGCTAAGGCTTTCGGTGACAAATTGCTTTTCGATAATCTCGATTTCGTATTGCCTCCCAATGGCATCGTGGGTGTGATAGGACCGAATGGAGCCGGAAAAACCACGCTGTTCAAACTGATTATGGGACAGGAGGCTTGCGACAAAGGAACTTTCGAAGTGGGCGAGACCGTGAAGATCGCTTATGTGGACCAGACCCACAAAGATATAGACCCTGCCAAGACAGTCTATCAAGTCGTTTCGGGTGGACTCGAAACGTTCCGCATGGGTGGTCGGGATATGAACGCTCGTGCCTACCTCTCCCGCTTCAATTTTACGGGAGCCGATCAGGAGAAACTCATCGGGGTGCTTTCCGGTGGAGAACGTAATCGTCTGCATTTGGCTATGGCTTTGAAAGAGGAGGGTAATGTACTCTTGCTCGACGAACCTACCAACGACATCGATGTAAACACTTTGCGGGCATTGGAAGAAGGTCTTGAAAATTTTGCCGGTTGTGCCGTAGTCATCTCGCACGACCGCTGGTTTCTCGACCGTATCTGTACCCATATACTTGCTTTCGAAGGCGATTCGAAAGTGTTCTATTTCGAAGGTTCTTATTCGGAATACGAGGAAAATAAGAAAAAGCGTATGGGCGATGTGGAACCACACCGGGTGCGTTATCGCAAACTTATGGAATGATCAATTTGTTTTTTATAGAAGAAGTGGCGGGTCGGGAGGTTCGCCGCTTTTGTTTTATGGGGGTAGTGGCTTTTGTCTCTTTTCGAGGTTGTAAATGGATTATTTACCCCCCTCTCTATATATCGCTAACACAGCTCCCCGCAATGCTACGGGGTGTTTCCGAAGAAATATAGGGAGGAAGTGCCCATAGGGCGAGGAGGTAAACTCTTCAAGTAAACATATTATCTTTTTCAGCTTTTCTATTTCTTCGCTGTTTTTCTCTATACCGCTTACACAGAACCTCGTAATACTACGGGACATGGCAAGAGAGAATAATCAATTACTTGTGTATCAGTTAGCTTTGTGGCTGTCTCTTTATGGTTGTTTTGCGCCCATTTTCCCACCTTTCAGCCCTTTGCCGAGGTTGAAAATGTTTTGGTCGTAGCTAACGGTCTTCATGGAAGACTCGCGTTTGCGTTTCAAGGCGAGGTCTACCAATTTGTCCATAAGCTGGTCGAAGCGTATGCCGGAGGCTTCCCACAGGTAGAACGAGAGGGAACCGGGAATGGTGTTGATTTCGTTGACGTAGATGTCGCCGCTTTTACCGTCGATCATAAAATCGACACGGGCGACTCCGTGGCAAGACAATACCCGAAACGTTTCGCCGGCAAGGAATTGTACCCGTGCGGTATCTTCGGGAGAGAGGTCGGCGGGAATACGTTTTTGTGTGGCTTGCATGCCTTTGTTGGATTTGCCTCCACCCATGTATTTGTCTTCGTAAGTGAGAATATCGCCGCTTTTGATAGGCTCCTCGCATACCGAGGTACGGTAGTCGTCGCAGTCGCCCAATACCGAGCAGTTGATTTCTTTCAGTTCTTCGACCATATCTTCGATAACGATACGGGTAGAGTATTTTTCGGCGACATCTACTTTGGCGATGAGTTCTTCACGATTATCGGCATGCGAGATACCTACGCTCGAACCTAAATTGGCAGGTTTCACGATGACGGGATATCCCAATCGGGTCTCGATTTCCTCGATGAGCTTATCGCGTTGGGCGAACCATTGTTTGTCGGTGAACCATACGTAATCGACGATGGGGATACCGCTCTTTTCCATAATCATCTTCATGGTTATCTTGTCCATGCCGTTGGCCGAGGAGAGTGTGTTGCAACCGGCATAGGGTATACCGATGGATTCGAGTATGCCCTCGAATATGCCGTCCTCGCCGTTACTGCCGTGCAGTACGGGAATGACTACGTCGAGTTTTGCCCATATATTGTTCCCGAAAAGGGCTCTTTTCTTGCGGTAGAGGTTGTAGTCGCCGTATTCGGGAATCATGTAAACCTCGGCGCACATGTTTTGCAGGGCAGCCATGTCGCGATAGTTTTTTACTTCGAGCAGGGCGTCGCCGCTGAACCAACGTCCTTGTTTGGTGATGTATATGGGTATGATTTCGTATTTCTCTTTATTAAAAGCATTGATGGCTTGGAGAGCCGAGATAACGGAGATTTCGTGCTCGGTGGAGCGGCCTCCGAAAAAAACACCTACGGTAGTTTTCATAATTTTTTGTGATAAACTGTATATCTGGTTTGTGATAATAATCGAAATTTATTTGAACGTATCGGGCAGGTCGTTTTCATAAAGGACGGTGTCGCCCGGTTGTGCGATTTGTGCGAGCCGGGCTTGTGCGTCGGTAAAAGTGTCGGCAACGAAAACTTTGTCTTCCGGATAATTCTTTTCTTGCAATCCTTTCAGAATAGCCTCTCTATTGTATCTGCCTACTATCATGACGTAATCACATACTTCGGCTATCTGCTTGCCCAAAATGTAGTTATACTCAACTTGTTTTTCACCCAACTCGATCATACCCGGTGTGATGATGATGCGTTTCCCCTGTGTCATGCGCCGGAGTACGTCGAGAGCCATGCGAGCGCCATCGGGATTGGAGTTGAAGGCATCGTCGATAATGGAGATTCCGCCCGGTGTCCGCTTCATGTTCAAGCGATGTTCCACCTGTTCGATTCGGCCCACTCCATATTGTATCGAGGGAACAGGCACTTGCAGATGGCGAGCCGTGATAACTGCCGCCATGAGGTTGGAGAGGTTGCACTCGCCGATGAGTTTCGTGCTCAGTTCTATGCGTTCTCCACCGCCTACCACAGTAAAGCGGGTGGCATCTGTATCGTAGCGAATATCCTCGATATGGTAGTCTGCACCGGTATCGGCTATCGTATAGCGTTTCACGGGGACGTTTTCGACCGGCCGATTGGCTATATAGGGGAAGTCGTTGTTGATAACGGCCAATCCCGAACTGGGCAAAGCGTCGACCAGCTCGAATTTGGTACGTTGTACATTCCCGATCGTTTTGAACGATTCGAGATGCTGTTCACCCACGGCGGTGATAATGCCTATTTGAGGTGCGACGAGATCGCATATTTCTTTGATATCACCGATCTGTTTAGCCCCCATTTCACAGATGAAAATGTTGTGGTAGGGCTTCATTTGTTCCCGTATGGTGCGGATTACTCCCATAGGCGTATTAAAACTGCCGGGAGTCATTAACACGTTGTATCGCTCGCAAAGTATGCGGTAAAGGTAGTGCTTGGTACTGGTTTTTCCATAGCTCCCGGTAATGCCTATGACAGTTAAGTCTTGCATTTGGGAGAGAATTTGTTTCGCTTCGTCGTAATATTTTCGGTTGATTCGCTTCTCGACAGGTTGCATGATGATGTTGGCAGCCATCATGAAATAGGGGGCTAAGATAGCTATCGCCAATAAGGCTCTGCTACCGTTGGAAAGAGTCGTTAAGCCGGCTGCGAGACCTGCGACAAGAAGCGAGAGCGACAATGCGGCGATGTATAAGCGGGTAGCTCGTTTGGTGAAAACCAAAGTTTTTTTATATTTGGTTTGTAACCCTTTTACGCTTTTTGCCAAGACCACTGTAATCGTGACGATTTGTACGAATGTCGGCAGGAAGTTGGTTGACAACAGCAGCAATAGAAACAAATCGGTCAAACGGGATATGGTGGCGAAAGACTCTCCTTTTAACCAACGGTTGTATCGGTCGTTTCGGTAGGAATTTTGTTGCAACATTTGCAACTGGAATTTCATCTCTATTCCTGTATAAAAGAGCAGTGCAAGGAATGTTACGAGAGTGAGTATTTCGTTCATGATTTTCTTTTTATGTCGTCTTGTAAAAAGTTTTGTAAGACGGTGTTAAATTCGTAAGGCTTGTCGAGGAAGCTGTAATGCCCGGCATCGTCGAATGCTACCAGCCCGGCATCGGGAATCAGTTTCTCCATGATGCGGGCATCTCGTAATGGGGTGGCGGTGTCGTTTTTTCCCCATAGAAGAAGAACGGGACACTGGATTTTCGGCAAAACCGCTTTAAGGTCTTCGTTGACAACTTTTACCATTATGTTACGCATGATACCTGTCAACGCGTTATAGTCTGCCGAACCCGATTTGCGGCGATAATTCTCGATCGTTTTTTCGGCTTGTTTTTTCCCTATTACAAGTGGTAAGACTTTTTTCCACAGTTTGAACGAGTAGACTTTCAGGTAGTATTTTAATGGGCGTTTGGGCTTAATCCCGGCAGCATCAACCAAAATAACTTTATGGGTTTTGTTTCGTGAGGCGTATAAGATAGATACCCGTCCCCCGAAAGAGTGCCCGATAAGAATTGGGGCTTCTATATTTTCGTCTTTTATGAACGCTTCGAGCATTTGCGTATATTCTTCCACGCCCCATATCGAGGGCGGAGTGCTACTTCCGCCGAATCCGGGAAAGTCGAGATTGTATACCTTGAAATGAGGTGATAGCAGTCGTTCTATCGACTGCACGGTCGTGTGGTTGCACCCCCAGCCGTGCATGAGGATAACCGGATAACCGTCTCCTTCGATGTTATACTGTAAAGTGACTCCACACAATGATTTCGACTGTAACATTTTCCCTCTTTTGCATTCTAATGCAAAGATACAAATAAGCGAGAGCCGAGCAAAATAAAGCTTGCTTTAATTTCGTCTTACCGAGCGGAAGTATCTTCGAATACTTGCCTCTGCGCTCGCCTTTCACTATATTTGTGATAGGATTCGTTTCAGCATAGCCAAGTTGGAAATATGATTTCCTCTTGTCTCTGCACTCAACTTTCACTATATTTGCCCAAAAACAAAACCTAATGTCCCTATGGAATCTCCCCAAGAAAAGATAGAGCGTTTACGTCGGGAACTCGATGAGCATAATTATAATTATTATGTGTTGAACGCTCCCACGATCGATGATCGTACATTCGATGAAATGATGCATGAATTGCAAGGGTTGGAAGAGACTTTTCCACAGTATTTCGATCCCAATTCACCGACGCAGCGTGTCGGGAACGATATAAATCGATCTTTTTCCCAAGTGGAACATCGTTACCCGATGTTGTCGTTGAGCAATACCTATTCGATAGAAGAAGTATCGGCATTTTACGAACGGGTTCGTTCGGGATTGATGGGAGAGGATTTTGAATTGGTGGGTGAACTGAAATATGACGGAACTTCCATATCGTTGATTTATGAAGGAGGTAGATTGGTGCGGGCGGTTACTCGTGGAGACGGTACGCGAGGCGATGACGTTACCGAGAATGTGAAAACAATCCGCAGTATCCCTTTGCAGTTGCGAGGCAACGACTATCCCGATTCGTTCGAGATAAGGGGTGAGATATTGATGCCTTGGGCTGTTTTCGATACTTTGAACAAAGAGCGAGAGGAACAGGAGGAGCCTTTGTTTGCCAATCCTCGCAATGCGGCGGCGGGAACGTTGAAATCACAAAACTCGGCTGTGGTAGCGGCGCGGGGACTCGATGCTTATCTGTATTATCTGTTGGGCGAAAATTTACCGGCCGATACGCATTATGAAAATTTACAATATGCTCGGTCGTGGGGATTTAAAGTTTCGGATGCCGTTCGCAAACTTCACTCCGTAGAAGAGGTGAAAGAGTATATCAATTATTGGGACATGGAGCGGAAGAATCTTCCCGTCGCTACCGATGGAATGGTATTTAAAGTAAATTCATTGCGGCAACAGAAGAATTTGGGATATACGGCAAAATCTCCGCGTTGGGCGATAGCCTATAAGTTCCAAGCAGAAAAAGCCCTTACGCGATTGAATTCTGTGTCTTACCAAGTGGGACGTACCGGAACCGTCACTCCTGTCGCCAATCTCGATCCGGTATTGTTATCGGGTACTATTGTCAAGAGGGCGACTTTGCACAATGAAGATATTATAAACGCTCTCGATTTGCACATCGGAGATATGGTTTTTGTGGAGAAAGGAGGCGAAATTATTCCTAAAATTACAGCGGTAGATACCTCTGCTCGTTTACTGATAGGAGAAAAAGTACGTTTCATTCGTACATGTCCCGAATGTGGAACTCCGCTGAAACGTATCGAGGGAGAGGCTGCATGGTTTTGCCCGAACGAAAAAGGTTGTCCTCCGCAGATTAAAGGGCGGATAGAGCACTTTATCAGTCGCAAGGCAATGAATATCGAAGGTCTCGGAAGTGAAACGATAGGTCAGTTTTATAGTTTGGGCTTGGTGAGAGACGCTTCGGACTTGTATACTTTACAGCCCGATGTGATAGCCGGTTTGGAACGTATGGGAGAGCGATCGGCACAAAATATCGTCGATGCGGTGAAACAGTCTTGTTCCGTTCCGTTCGAGAGGGTATTATTCGCATTGGGCATTCGTTACGTGGGCGAAACGGTCGCCAAGAAGTTGGCATTGGCACTTCATTCGATAGACCGTATTATCGAGGCGACTACCGAGGACTTGATTCGGATAGGAGACATAGGGGTGCGTATCGCTCAAAGTGTCGTAGCTTATTTCTCTGATGAGGATAATCTCCGTTTTGTAGAACGGTTGAGACAATATGGAGTGCAGATGCAAATTACCGAAGAGCGACTTTCAGAGAGAACCGACAAGTTGTCCGGTGCGACAATCGTTATCAGTGGTACGTTTACCCATCATTCCCGTGATGAATATAAAGCTCTTATCGAACAGCATGGAGGTATAAATACGGGTTCCGTATCGGGTAAAACGACATATATTCTGGCAGGCGAGAATATGGGCCCGGCTAAACTTGAAAAGGCGAGAAAATTAGGAGTTCGGATTTTATCCGAAGAAGAGTTTTTGGAGATGATTCAATAAATAGATAATCCATGTTATTTTCGTTTATTACTAAATGGGCGATCAAGCGTCAGCTAAAAAGAAGACAGAGCGATGGGTTTTGTCCTTTCGGAGGGGCTAAGCGTTTGGTATTGATGGCTCAGGGCAAAGATGTTCAATCTCTTCTTCCCGGTATTCAGGAGATGGTTCGGGCGGGTATTGATGTCACGTTGGTTATAGATACACATCGCAAAGACAAGGTATCGGTAGAGGTTCCCGGATGCAGTCCGATACTTGTTTTGCAGACTTGTTGGTTGTTAAAAAGACCGACTCGGACTTTCCTGAGAAATTTTGACGATAACGATGGAGATGTGTTGATCGATGTGTCGATTTCTAAATCCTTGCCTTTATTATATTTGGCCGTACGTTCCCGGTCTATTTTTAAAATAGGAGTACCCAAAGGAGAAAGCAATCCGTTCAATTTGCAAATTCTTTTGCCGGAGTCGTCTCCCCGGGGAGGAGTAGCCGAAGATGGTGATACCGGAGTAGGTAGGTCGAAACCGAATGCCGGCGAGTTGTTACAGAGTGCTCTTTTTTATTGGAAGAAAATTGGTGTAAAAGAGAATAATCTGTAATTTTGGAATCGATATTTAAGAGGATATAAAACTATGGCGAGAATCAATTTAAGCGGAATGGGAGTGGCACTTATCACGCCTTTCAAAGAAGACGAAGGTATCGACTTCGAAGCCCTTTCGCGACTTATTGAATATTTGATACAAAATGGAACCGATTATCTTGTCGTGTTGGGAACTACTGCCGAAACTCCTACATTGACCGAAGAAGAAAAAACGGAGATAAAAAGATTTGTAGTAGAACGTACGAAGGGCCGTATTCCTCTCGTCCTCGGGTTAGGTGGAAATAATACGAGGGGTATTATAGACCATTTGAAAAAAGACGATTTTTCGGGCTATGATGCCATTTTATCGGTGGTTCCTTATTATAATAAGCCCTCCCAAGAGGGAATATATCAGCATTATAGTGCAATCGCTCAGGCGTCTAAATTGCCGGTTATTTTATATAATGTTCCGGGGCGTACCGGCGTGAACATGAATGCCGAAACGACATTGCGCCTTGCCAAAGAATATCCTAATATAATCGCCATCAAGGAAGCGTCTGGAAATATTACTCAGATGGACGATATTATTAAAAATAAGCCTGCCGATTTTATGGTCATTTCGGGAGACGATGGTATTACTTTCCCGTTGTTGACTTTGGGGGCCGTAGGAGTGATTTCTGTTATCGGGAATGCTTTCCCGAAAGAGTTCAGCAAGATGGTGAGATTAGCGTTGAACGGAGATTTTCACAATGCTTTGTCTATTCATCATCGCTTCACAGAATTATTCAGCCTATTGTTTGTCGATGGAAATCCGGCCGGAGTTAAATGCTTGTTGAATGCTATGGGATATATCGAGAATAAATTACGATTGCCACTTGTCCCTACCCGTATTACGACTTATGAGAAGATCAGGGCTGTCTTGCAAAGTCTACACTATATTCCGTAAAATTTTTATAAGAAACAGAATGCGAGCCTTGTTCGGTAATAAGTGAAAGATTGATATATTTTCCCAAGAAATGAGATTTCTGTAAAAATAATTGGGAAAATAGATGATATATCCGAAAATTATACTTTAATTTGCTCCCGTATCGAAGCTATATGTGCTTACACAGAGATTCTCTTCTGTGAAAAAACGGGAGATTATTTATTTTAAGTTCATAAGAGTATCCGATGCGGAAGTTTTAATTTTATTCATTTATTTTTTTCTTATGAACATTTATCTTGGAAACCTCAATTATGGGGTTAAAGAACAAGACCTTCAAACCTTATTGGAAGGTTTTGGTGCAATCGATTCGGTAAAAATTATCGTGGATCGTGAATCTGGTCGCTCAAAAGGTTTCGGCTTTGCCGAGATGTCTGATGACGAAGCTGCCAAACGGGCGATCGAAGAATTGTCTGGTAAAGAATTTGCCGGTCGTGCATTGGTCATTAAAGAAGCTCGTCCGAGAGTTTAAATTTCACAAGACTCTTTGTATTTAGATTTACAATAGATTCTTTGGTGCGCAATCTGAAAAGATTGCGCTTTTTTTGTAAAATCAGAATTTATTCCTTCCCCCTGTGTCGCATAGCGATGGAATATACAAAGACAATCCCCGCTAATTATAGACTAAGCCTATTTTTTCGCAAAAGAATTCACGATAAAATAGATCGTATTTATTTGGGCTGGTGGGGTCGAATGGGTATTTTTGTACTGAAATAAAAATCGGTAATATTATATAGAAGAATAAAGGAGGAGATGCACAGCTCGGAAGTAAAGGAGGATACACACGATTCGTTTCGTCGTATTACCGCAGAGGTAATCTGTGCGGGAGAAAATGAATTGCGGGTTCGTGTTGCGGCTCCCTCTTTACTCGGGGAAATGCCGGTGTGGATTCATCGGGACAGGGTGAATAGTGAATTCGACGAAACCTTGTGCTTGTTGGAACCCGGTTCTAAATTGAATTTGGTAGACGTTATTATAGTCGATGGCGGATTGCTCCCTCGTTTTCTTATATTGGAACCCGATTATTTGGTCGATGCCAGTGCGTTAGCCGAGTGTGTGCAGGAATATGGATCGTGTTGGCAACGTTATTTTTGGAATCGTATACGTCCCAAGACGATAACGGATTCTATTTTGTTGGGTAATGCCGTTAATTTGATTTTTGATGAACTGATAACGTCGAAAGATTTTCGGAGTGTAACTTTCGATTCCTTAATGCCGAAAATTTTTGCTCGTTACCCGATAGAATTTGTCTCGGCAAAGTCGGTAGATAGAAGATTTTTTCAGAATCTCCACAGTCAATTCGAGACATTGAAACGTATTCTGAGTACGGATTTTTCTGCTTTGGGAATAGACCGCCGAAAAGCGATGGTCGAACCTTCTTTTATCTGTGAGGCTTTGGGATTGCAGGGCCGTCTCGATTTTTTACAAGTGGAAAACGGCCTCTGTGGTATTGAGTTGAAAGCCGGCCGCCCACCTTATCCCGAAAACGATTTGTCGAAAGTGTCGTTTCCACATCGGGCTCAGTGTGCTTTGTATCAGTCGATGATACAAGGTGTACTTGGTATAAAATTGGAAAACCAGCATTTCTATTTGTTATATTCTCGAAATTTGAACCCGGAAGGTTGCTTGCGTCCGGTGAAAACATCGACGAGGGAATTGCAGAAACTTTTGAATTTGAGGAATAAAATTGTGTCTGTCGAACGGGATATATCTCGATATGGATATGTCCAGGCTGAATGGTTGGTAAGTCGGCTGACCGCCGATAACCTCATTCCCCGACCCAGTCTGTTTACCGAGCGGTATATTCGTCCTGAGATAGACTGCGGCCGCAGGAGATTGGAGCGACGAGACGATAACGATTTGGCTCTGCGATATTTCTATCGGTTTTATGCGTTTGTTTCGCGAGAACATTATTTGTCGAAAATCGGCTATCCTTCGGGTAGCGGAATATCCGGCGTTGCTTCTTTGTGGCGAATGACTCGGGACGAAAAAGAGAGGGAAGGCTATATGTTCTCAGGACTACGGTTGGTTCGAAACCGTGCGGCGGAAGATATTCCCGAAGTCGAATTTATTTTGCCGGGAAATACGCCGTCTCCCGATTTCAGACTGGGTGATATTGTTTTGTTCTATGTGTGCGATACCGATGCCGATAGAGTATCTACCCGACAAGTTTTCAAGGCGACGATCGCCTCTATGACAGCCGACCGTGTCGTGTTGAGATTACGGGATAACCAATCGTATGCCGAGGCATTGCCGATAGCTTCTTGCTATGCGGTAGAACACGATTATGTAGATTCTTCGTTTTTGTTACAGTACAAAGGTTTATATACGATGTTGGATGCCTCTCCGCATCGCAGAGGTTTGTTGGTTGGTGAGGCGGGAGAGTCGCCAGTCCGAAATATGTCTCGTCGATTGTCCTATGAATATGACAGTCCCGATTTGTCCCGTATTTTATTAAAAGCTCTGCAAGCCGAGGATTATTTTCTGTTGGTCGGGCCTCCGGGAACAGGAAAAACTTCGGTGGCGTTGCGGAATATGGTGAGGGAGTTTTTGGCTATTCCGGATTACCAGATTTTATTGGTGGCTTTTACCAACCGTGCGGTAGATGAAATCTGCGATAAGTTGGAAACGATAGGTGAGGTCGATGATTATATTCGGGTAGGACAGACTCTTTCATGTGATGTCGCATACCGTTCTCACTTGCTGTCCGAGCGCATGAAGCAATGTCGGAATAGGGAGGAGGCGAACCGTTCGATACACTCTTGCCGCGTGTTTGTGGCTACCTTGTCTTCTTTGTCGGGGAAGATGGAGCTTTTTAATCTGAAACGATTCGATGTGGCTATTGTCGATGAGGCTTCACAGATATTGGAACCTCAACTCGTAGGGCTGTTATCTGCCAAGACACCTACGGGACGGGATGCCATAGGTAAATTTATTTTGATAGGAGACCATAAACAGTTGCCCGCCGTTGTCGTGCAGTCTGCGGAAGAGTCTGTTATCACCGATGAACGGTTGCGTTCGGCCGGGTTTGTCGATTGTCGTATTTCGTTATTCGAGCGGCTGTACCGGCGATTGCCCGAAGGTTCTCCTTTTGCCGATATGCTCGATTGCCAATGGCGAATGCATCCCGATATTGCATCGTTTGCCAATACTTATTTTTATAAAGGGGCGTTGCGCGATGGAAATGCCCCCCATCAAATATCTTTACTGCCTTTTACGAATATGGGCGATGATAAGTGGGAAAGAGTAATCGCGACGAAGAGGACGGCTTTTTTCCCGACGAAGACTCTTTGTGCCGGGAAAAAATATAATAATGAGGAGGCTTGCAAAACCGCAGCCATTGTAAATGCTTTGTATAGATTGTACGAACGTAACGGGTTGGAGTTCGACGAACGGTCGGTGGGAATCATTACTCCATACAGGCATCAAATAGCTCGAATCCGTCAGGAACTCGATAAATTCGGTATTTCTGCATTCGATGCTATTCGTGTCGATACGGTGGAGCGGTTTCAAGGTTCTCAAAACGATTGCATCATCTACTCGTTCTGTGTGAACGACGAGTCGCAATTGGAGTGGTTGCCGAGTTATACGGAAGAGTCGGGACAACTGATAGACCGGAAATTAAACGTTGCGTTGACTCGTGCTCGGCGTCAGCTTTTCGTTTTGGGAAATTCGCGACTGTTGTCTCGGAATCCGATTTACCGGATTTTGATAACGCATTTGGAAAATATATCGAGTGAATAGTATGAGAGGGGAAGAACGGAAACGTGCCGGTAGAAACAGAACATTGTCTGTTACGGGCGAGGAGGTGGAACAGTTGAGGGATCTGGTCTCGACTTTATCGGATATCGAGCGGGGAGAAAATGTACTCAATAAAATAATACATGCCGATTTGTTGGCGATTATCGATCGAATCCCGAACGGTTTCGCCGACTTGGCGATTATCGATCCACCGTATAATCTGACGAAAGATTTTCATGGCATGAAGTTCGAGGCTATGGATAACGGGGCTTATATCGGTTATCTCGAAACTTGGTTTTATAAAGTTTGCGAAAAGTTGAAGCCGGACGGTTCTCTCTATCTTTGTGGCGATTGGAAATCCACATCGGCTTTGCAAACTGTGCTTGAAAGAGCCGGTCTCTCTATCCTTAACCGAATAACTTGGCAAAGAGAGAAAGGTCGGGGAGCAAGGAATAATTGGAAGAACGGAATGGAGGATATTTGGTTTGCCGTGAAGGATCGTAAGAATTATTATTTCGATGTCGAGGCTGTGAAAATGAGACGCCGGGTAATCGCTCCTTATCGGGAGAACGGACAACCGAAAGACTGGGAGTGTACGGAACAGGGGAATTTTCGTTCTACTTATCCTTCGAACTTTTGGGACGATATAAGCATACCTTTTTGGTCTATGCCCGAGAATACCGACCATCCTACACAAAAGCCGGAGAAGTTGTATGCCAAATTAATTTTGGCTTCGTCGGAGGTGGGCGATGTTGTTTTCGACCCTTTTATGGGGAGCGGGACGGCAGCCGTCGTAGCGAAAAAGTTGAACCGGAACTTTTGCGGCATAGAGCTTAACGAAGAGTATTGCCTATGGGCGGCGAAGCGTCTGCTTCTTGCCGATGGGAACAAGACGATTCAGGGCTACCGGGACGGTGTGTTTTGGGAGAGAAATAGCGGGGCGATGGGGTGACCTTTTCGTGATGGTCGTTCGTTCATGGAATAGAAATAGCAAAAGTCCGATTGAGGTATTTTCAATCGGACTTTTTATCGCATGCTTCGAGAGCGATCGAGAGCGTTTCTCTTTCTCTATTGGATAGGTTCTGCACTTAAACTAAGAGCCAACGTGCCTCCTCCGTACGAGATACTGACTGCCAATTTGTATTCTGTGGTTGTCTTTTTATAAATTCCATAACCGTCTTCGTCTACGAATCCGGCAGCTGTCAGTTTGGCGCAATATTTGGTTTTAAGCGATTCTTCACATTTGTAATCCATTATGATATATTGTAATATTCCATAGGTATCGTCGTAGCGGTGGTTTTCCAATTCACCGTCGTACTCCGGGAAATTGGTGAGGAACGGATACTTTTTTACTTCTGCTGCCCATGTGGTTTCTGATAATTGACCACCCAGACTTTCGTCATCGTCTTTTTCTTTGTCGTCGCAGCCGATGAATGCCATCATCAGCAACATTAGCGGACATAGCCATAAAATCTTTTTCATATTGTATGTGTTTTGGATAAAGTGATTCGTTAAAAACTTATTCCTATCGAGAACGCCAATCCTGAAAGAGTTTTCGATTTGAGGCGAAATTCCTCGTCGTCGAAGGGCTTCATGCGTTTGCCTATATAACCTATGTTGGCGAATACATAATTTTGATAACCGAACTTGTAGGCTATTTCCACACCGGTTCCGAATCCGTAATCGATACCGGTTAAATCGGATCCGAAGTAAAGCCCGCCCAAAATTTTGGCATACGGGACGAGATAGATAGGGCCGCATTTGACGGGTAATTGTCCGCCGATATTAAGGTCGAGGTCGAAGACATTGTGCGAATGGGGCTTTACGATTTCATTAGCTCCTTCCCATTCTGTCTTTTCGGTTTTGACTTTTAGAAGAGAGGCGGTGACTTCGTAGGTCATGAATGTGAGTATGGTGCGTTTGAACGCTATGTTGTACGACATGTCGAACGCATCATTATTGAAAGGATAAACGAGCCCTATATAGATCGATGTGCCGAATCCGTAACTTTTTGAGATACCGTTAGGCTCGATTCGACTGGCTTTGATATTTTCCGCAGCGCTCAACCGCCAGCGTCCTTGCTCCATGATCCATCGGGTGGAGATGTTTTTGTTGCCTGTGGTATATATAGCCTCGGCGGTCCTGCCGATGGAATCGAGAGCGGCCACGGTCGAAAAAGTATAGTTTCTCCCGGAGAACTGGCGACAGATAATATCGGACAATCCTATACGGATACCCTCCAACGGTTGCCCTTGCTCGAAGCACGATTTCATGGCATCTGTGGCAGCATCGGAGGCTGCATTGACCAAATCATAAAACGTGTTGGCCGAGATGTTCGATACATACCGATATGAAACGAATGGCATGACTGCCTGATAGGACGATTGGGCTGCTTTGAGCATGGCCGATGCTCTATTCGTGACTTCTGTTCGGGTAAGCAGGGATTGCGGATCGGTGGAATAATTTTTCAGGAAATCGTCGATGGCGTGTACCGGAATAGCAAAATTGGTATTTTCCCGGTCGGATGCTTTCCACGTATTGATTCCTACCACGGCAAATCCTGCGGCTGCATTTTCATCTCTTATAAGTAAGGGCCCGCCGGAACTGCCGGCATCGACTTGTGCCGTGTGTTGCACCAAAGGCAGTTCTTTTCCGTTGGTCAGAGATTTGATTTGGGCACTGGCATTCGATACGATTCCTTGCCCCAGCTGCCAAGAGGGTTTGTCTCCCAATGCGGGGAATCCGGCGCTGAATACGGGTGTGCCGTCGGTTATGCTCTTGTCTGTTATATCGAGCGTGGGAATATTGACCTCTTCCGGCAGAGCGATGAAAGCGACATCGAAGTCATCGTGCACACCCACTACGGGGCATGTCGCGAATGTTTTGGAACTGTTGTCCGGTAAAGAAAATTCGACATCGACGGTTTCGGCTTGTTCTACCACATGACGGTTGGTGATGATGTATAACCGACCGTCTCGTTTATCCCGGTAGGCAAATCCGGTCCCGAACGACCCTTTCCCGTAATTTTGCAAAATGTCGGCTGCCGCATAGAATCCGTCTTTACGTAACGATTTGCTGAAATCGGTAAGGAATGTTTGGGTACTTTCACTGAAATTGGGTCGAACGATCGCTATGGATTCGCGTAGGTTCTCTGCTGTCGAAGTAAAGGAGATTGTCGCAAGAATCGATAGGAATAGCAAAGTTCTCTTTTTCATGTTTTGCAGTATTAAATATTCTGCAAAAAAAGAACGTATTTAGAAGAAAATTCTTGAATGAATTCAAGAATTACCCCCCCTTTTTTAATTAACTATTTTTAACTATTTTCTTTCGGATATGGCTGATGGTTTCGGGGGTGACGTTTAAGAAAGAGGCTATTTTACACAGCGGTATTTCTTGTTCTATTTTGGGATAACGGGTTGTCAGTCTCCGATATCGCTCTTCGGGAGTTTTGCAGTAACTTTCCAATAGGCGGGAATAAACCATTTCGTAAAGGTTTTCAGCCATGAGGCAGTTATAGCGTAGGGTTTCCATATCGGTGTTGTAGAAATCGTGCAATGCTTGTCGGTTTACAGAAAATATCGTGGAGGGTTTCAATGCGACGATGTTCACCTGTGAAGCCGAGTGTCGCATGAAAGAGGTATAATCGGCCACGAATTCGTCGGGGAAGACAAACCCCACGTAATGTTCCTTTCCTTCATTGTCGATGTGAGTATAGGCGAATGTGCCATCTTTGATTAGAGCGGCTTGGGACGAATACTCTCCTTGTCTTGCAAAAAAATTACCTTTTCGATAATGTTGTAGCTCCCCGTGTTCTTCGAAGAATCGCTTTAATCGGTCGAAATCATTACTTTCGAGATAGGTGTTGAATTTTGTCATGTATCGAAATGATAAGGTTTTGCAAATATAGCCACTTTTTTGAACGATGTATAGGACTGAGCTATAAAATGTCTTTTTTGTACAAGGTCATTTCACATGCCGTACAGTCGAAATGCAGTTGAAGCTTTTGTCCTTTATACAATAGGGTGAGGGGGTCGGGAAATTTGTTGCCGGCGGGTGTCTTTTTGCATATTCCCAGCATATAACGAATACAGTGACGGGTGAACATGAGGGGAACTCCCCTCGAAGGTTTTATTTCGAAGGCCGGGTCTATACGGGTAACCCCGTGTTCGCGATAGAATTGTTCGGCAAGTCGGTTAGATACGTTGCCGAGGTAAGATAGCTCTGTCTGGGGATAACATACGGTTTTGTCTTCCTCTTGTCGTTTCTCGGTTCGGTAGGCAATGCGTCTAACACGGTCGAGAGATTCGACCGCTTTTTGCCTGAGTTTTGAAAGTACGGAGGCCGGTATGAAGAAATTGTCGGGCAGGTCGATGTCTATTTTCAGGGCCGAGTAGGCGGTCGTTCCCAATTTGCCGAGCTGTTTCTTTTGAGTTTCTTGCTGAGGGGTTCGGGCGGTTTCGTGGGGTGCGTCTTCCCGTATGGTCGTGTGATTGCCGCATTCGTCTTTCATGTAAAGGGCATATCCTCCGGGAACGGCATAGAGGGTTATCTCTACATCGATTCTTCTGTCGGCGGAAGGGCGGGAGAGTCGTTTGTCAAACTCGAAGTCGAAGTTCCGATACAGAACCGTGTGAGGGGTTATCTCGATTCGGGAGGCCGGGAAGATTCGGTTCCCTTCCGCCCGATTTACCCGTACACCCTCGAATTCCCCTTTGTTATTGGCGAAGCATAGTCCGTCTCCGTTGTGTATGGAAGTGAGTCCGGCGATCGTAAATGTGTTTTTATCGGATTGTTTGACTTTTCCTACGTATTCACCCAAAGATTTCGGGGTGTCGGGCGAGGCGATAGGTTCGGGCGTTCTTCCGTCCAAAAAATAGTGGGTGAATCCTCGGTTGAAACTTTTTTCGAGCCGGGGTGTAAATTCTATCGAAGAGTGTCCGGTCGAGGCTGTACGGTATTCGGGACGGCGTTTGAAAATCTTGTCGAGTTCCTGCCTGTAATAGGCCGTACAGTTTTTTACGTAGGCCATGTCTTTGAGTCGTCCCTCTATCTTGAAAGACGATACGCCTGCATCGAGAAGCTCCTCCAATCTGTCGCTTTGATTGAGGTCCCGAAGCGAGAGCAGATGCTTGTCTTTGGCGATGACATTGCCTTTCCCATCTATGAGGGTATAGGGAAGCCGGCAGTATTGGGCGCATTCGCCCCGGTTGGCACTGCGTCCGCACATCGCTTCGCTAAGATAGCATTGTCCGCTGTAACTGACGCACAGGGCTCCATGCACGAAAACTTCGAGCGGGACTTGTACCGATCGGGCTATCTCGTTGATTTGCCCCAGCGAAAGTTCGCGGGCCAGTACGACTTGTGAAAATCCGCATTGTTCGAGGAATTTTACTTTCTCGGGTGTGCGATTGTCGGCTTGTGTGCTGGCATGCAGAGCTATGGGGGGAATGTCGAGCCGGGTGATACCCATGTCTTGGACAATGAGTGCATCGGACTCTATTTTGTATAATTCGTGAATGAGTCGTTCGGCGTCGCGCAGTTCGTCGTCCCGTAAAATGGTATTCAATGTGATGTACACCCGGGCATCGAATCGATGGGCGAAGTCGATGAGTCGGGTTAAATCGGCGATGCTGTTACCTGCGGTGGAGCGTGCCCCGAAGCGAGGCGCGCCGATATACACGGCATCGGCGCCGTGGAGAATCGCTTGCTGCCCGATTTCGATGTTTTTCGCCGGGGCTAATAGTTCTATGCGACGTACGGTTTTCATTGTATATCGTTCAGGTTATAGGGCGTTTGTTGATATACGAAATAGTTCAGCCAATTCGTGAAAAGCAGGTTGGCATGTCCCCGCCAGTTGACGATCGGATTGTTATCGGGATTGTTGTCGGGATAGTAATTTCGGGGGAGGGCAATGTCGAGGCCTTTCGCCAAATCGCGGCGATACTCGATGTCGAGCGTGAGAGCCGAATATTCGGAGTGCCCCGTGATGAAAAACTCTCTGCCGCAACGAGCCATGACCATATAAACTCCCGCATCCTCCGATTCGGAAAGGATTGTCAGGGATTTATCCTTTTCGATATCGGCTCGGCGTACCTCGGAATATCGGCTGTGAGGAACGTAAAACAAGTCGTCGAATCCTCTGAAAATAGGATTTCGCTCGTCGTATTTATGATGGGCGAATACTCCGAAAAGTTTTTTATCCAACGGGTATTTGGGGATTCCGTAAAAATGGTACAGTCCGGCCAAAGCAGCCCAACAAATATAGAGAGTAGAGGTAACGTGTTTGTGCGCCCAGTCGAAAATCTCGACTAACTCGTTCCAGTAATCGACCTCCTCGAATTGTAATTTTTCGACAGGAGCGCCTGTGATAATCATGCCGTCGTAATTTTGACCCCGTATTTCGTCGAAGTCTTTATAAAATGTATCGATATGTTCGAGTGGAGTATTACGGGAGATGTGTCCCGAAACGCTCATGAAATCGAGTTCGATTTGTAAAGGCGTGTTGGAGATGAGGCGTAATAGGTCGGTTTCGGTAACTATTTTTAAAGGCATGAGGTTCAATATGAGTAACTTCAATGGACGAATGTCTTGTGTCGAAGCACGCAAATCGTCCATGACAAATATATTTTCGGCCTTTAATATTTCGACTGCCGGTAATGACGAAGGTATTTTTACGGGCATATTTTGTTATTATTTTAATCGAACAAAATTATAAAAAAATGAACGGTTTGGAAAATCTTTCTTGAAATAGTAATAAATTTTTGATAGTTAGATATTTATGATTTGTTTTTAATATTGAAATAAGCGAATGGAAATATATAATTCATAAAAAAGCAATATATTTTTTATGTTATAAAACATATTTATTGCGAATTTGTTATTATATTTGTAGCGTAAAAAGAGTAAAAAGAATCCGTTTTTCACAAAGGGTGGAAAACAAAAAAAGCTGAATTATGATGAAAGAACAAATGACAGTAGAGATGCTTCGGTATCAGATAGCGAAGTATCGAGTAATGGGAAATGGCGCCATGTGCCAAGAGTTAACAGCCTTATTACAAAAAAAATTGGCAGCTGCGGTTGCCTGATTTTAGAAGAAAGTACAAGCCGTGATAAATGAATACGGCTTGGTAAAATACATCAAGAGCGAAAATCTTAAACGGTCTTCGCTCTTGTTTTTTATAGTAATCTCCTTCTCCCTTGCCGTGTCCCGTAGCCTTACGGGGAGTCGCGTTAACGATATAGAGAAAACACCTAAGAAACTACTGTTTCTTAGGAGAGGGGTTAAGAAGAATAGCTTAGAAATTTATCAGTATGTGTAATCCACGCATGCCCTGTCGGCTTTATGCCCGGCGAGGAGTGCGGCAGCGGCTACATGTGCCGGGTGTTTTGCGTAGGTTTCTACATCTTCCATTTTTTCTACGACCGCAGTAAGTACGATATCCCAATTTTCGGACGGGTTTTCATTGATGCCCACTTCTATACTTTTAAGTACGTCGATAGTTAGGGGCAGAGCCATCAAAGCATCTTTGAATTTATTCGCTATCTCTTTGCGTTCTGCCGGAGTGCCGGTCAGTTTGAAAGTTACAATATGTTTTATCATACCGAAAATATGTTTTTATAAATTGTAGAGTCGTTCGCGGGCGGCTTGCACCTTTTCATCGGTGATGTAATCGTCGTAGTCCATCATTTTGTCGATGATACCGCCGGGAGTCAGTTCAATGATACGATTGCAGACGGTCTGTATAAATTCGTGGTCGTGCGAGGAAAGTAGCACATTACCCTTGAATCCTTGCAGTGTATTGTTGAAAGCCTGTATCGATTCGAGGTCGAGGTGGTTGGTGGGGGAATCGAGTATCATGGTGTTGGCGTTTTTCAACATCATACGGGCGATCATACAACGCATTTTCTCGCCTCCGGACAATACGGATGCCTGTTTGAGCAACTCTTCTCCCGAGAAGAGCATACGACCGAGAAAGCCTTTGAGATACAGCTCGCTGGTGTCCTCTGAGAATTGTGCCAGCCAATCGATCAGATTCATGTCCGTATTGAAAAACGAACTGTTATCGAGCGGCAGATAGGCCGTGGTGATGGTTTGTCCCCATTCGTAGGTTCCCGCATCGGCTTTCGCTTCGCCGTTGATGATTTCGAAAAGAGCTGTCATAGCACGAGGATCGTGAGAGATGAAAGCCACTTTGTCGTCTTTTTCGATGGAGAAGTTCACGTCTTTGAAAAGCAGAGTCCCTTCGATCGATTTTGCGAGTCCTTTGACTTCGAGAATTTTGTTACCCGGCTCCCGTGACGGAGTGAAAATGATACCCGGGTATCGGCGGGAAGAAGGTTGTATCTCTTCGATATTGAGCTTTTCGAGCATCTTTTTACGGCTGGTCGTCTGTTTCGATTTGGCGACATTGGCACTGAACCTCTGGATAAATTCGAGCAATTCTTTTCGCTTTTCTTCGGCTTTCTTGTTTTGTTGCTGTTGTTGACGCAGAGCCAACTGGCTGGATTCGTACCAGAAACTGTAATTCCCGGCGAAAAGTTGTACTTTGCCGAAGTCGATATCTACGGTGTGCGTACATACCGAATCGAGGAAGTGTCGGTCGTGCGAAACGACCAATACGGTATTTTCGAAGTTGGCGAGGTAGTTTTCGAGCCACATCACCGTTTCGAGGTCGAGGTCATTGGTCGGCTCGTCGAGCAGCAAGTTGTCCGGGTGACCGAACAATGCTTTTGCCAACAATACCCGTACTTTTTCCTTACCGCTCAAATCTTTCATGAGCATGTAGTGTTTGTTTTCCTTGATACCCAGTCCGCTGAGCAGGGAAGCTGCATCGCTTTCGGCATTCCAACCTTCGAGCTCGGCGAACTTCTCTTCGAGTTCGGCTGCGCGGATACCGTCCGCATCGCTGAAATCGGGTTTGGCGTACAAGGCATCTTTTTCCTGCATGATGTCCCATAGAACGGTATGCCCCATCAGCACGGTATTGATGACGGTAAATTCATCGAACGCAAAGTGATCCTGACTCAATACAGAAAGGCGTTCACCCGGTCCCAGAGTCACAGTACCGTGAGAGGGTTCGAGTTGATTGCTCAAAATACGCATGAGGGTCGATTTGCCGGCTCCGTTAGCTCCGATAATGCCATAGCAGTTTCCCGGAGTAAACTTTAAATTAACCTCTTGAAAAAGAACTCTTTTACCAAATTGAATACCTAAATTGTTAACCGTTATCATCTTTTACCTTTTCGTGTTTACCGGGTGGAACGGGGAGAGAGACGAATATCGCTCGATAGTGCCGAGGCCCGGTTCTTATTTTTTTCGATTGGCAAAGGTAGCTCTTTTTTTCGAGATATGAAAAGTCCTGTTTTTTATGAGGTTTATTCCGGGACAGGATAGTTTTTCTATATCATATCGGGGAGGAAGGGCTTTTGGCGATAATTTTACGGTTGACTTTTTTCCCGGTAGAGGTCAATCCGTTTATGATGTAGATACCGGGTTGCAGTTCGGTGAATATCTCCCGATGGTTTTCGGTAAATCGGCCGATGATTTGTCCTTGCAGGTTAAAGATAGTTCCCGATTCGATAAATTCGTCCTGTTCGATTTTCTCGATACCCATGTGGTCGTTCATACGGAAATATAGAGTTTGGGTCATTAAAATTTTGGAACCGTTAAATCCCCATACCGTTATTTCGTAGTTGGTATCGATATATATTTTGTCGAAGGTGTACGTGGTATAACTATTGTTGATGTTGTCTTCGAGGTTGTCTTCCCAAGTCTTATCTCTGTTTGTGTCGACGATTTTTATCGTATAGGTTTTTGCATCCCAAGCATGAAATCCCACAGTCAGTGTGCAAGATTGTGCATCCTGTACCTTTACATCGAGAATATCGATCTTCGGCTGGTCGGGGTATGTGCGGATAAAGAAAGGATAGTTGATTTCATAGGTTATTCCTCCATATTGGGTTTTGCAGTAAATATTGCAAATGACATCACCGTCATCGTTCCGTTTGTCCATATATTCCACAGTGGGTATTTCGATTGGGAATTGGGGACTTTCGCCGGTCGCGATGATTTTTGGACCTCCCTCTTTTTGGGCGATTTCGAAGCTCCATTGGAAGTTTTCTGCCGGGAAATCGGTGATGCATTCGAACTGGTATTTACGATTGAGTTCGTAATAGACGATGCCCGATCGGGGAATCTCGTTGTTGTTAACTTGGATTTTACTTAAAAAATCGTGGGAGTTGAAAGTCAATATTTCCGACTTTGCTGCAAATTCTCCGTAACTTGTTATTACAAACTCATAGTCAGTGTCGGTAAATAGCGAAGTTATGGTATATGTTATGTAGCTTTTATCTTCGTAGTCTTTCGGGTTGATATTTTCGTTGGTGATGTAGGGCAAATCGGGGGACCTTATATCCAAAGAATAGAACGGATCGCCCCATGACTTAAACCCGATGGTGAGATTACAGCGGTAGGGTGAGATGAGTTCTATACCAATAATATCTATGGTATGTTTTTCGGTTGCGTCGACGGTGAAAATCTTCCCTCCGAGTAGAATCAAAACGACGAATATAAATGCCTTTACTCTCATGGTTTCTATATATTTGTAGAATAGGTATAGCCAATTCGGAAATAAAATCTCCGTTTGCCTCTGCGCTCACCTTTCACTATATTTGTAGAATATAGGATGCGGCTCGGCATAGCCAAATAGGAAATGAGATTTCGGTTTGCCTCTGCACTCACCTTGCACTATATTTGTGAGTTTTCAAATATAAAAATTAGATTTAATAGATACAAATTTTATACTGTGAAATGCACAATAATTGAGTCCCTTTGTTCATAAAGAGTGATTCAAAAAAGTGTACCTAATATCCCTGTGGAGGTTTTCTTCGGTTGTAGAGAGCGCATAATGTTGTTTTCATACCATGTTTTGGGAGGCTCATTGTTTTGGTGAGCGCACTCGAATATTGGGTATAATTGGTCGTAAGTCATCGAATTTGCGATGATGTTTTTTAATTCGGCGGTATTCAAAGGAATGATTTTCATTCCGTTAATGCACTGCTCTCCATCGCTTGAATAGTAGAGCATTTGTTTTCGCCCCCGGAAATCCGAAATAACGTTTAGATGCAGGAAAGGGGTGACAAACAAGGCGTAGGCTTCCTGCCGATTGTTGCGTAAGAGAAAGTCTCCCAAATGCCGGGAGACCGGTTCCATCTCCATGCGGCGTTGTGCGTTGGCCTCGGCAAGGGTCGCTTCGATAAGCAGTGTGTGATCCGGGTAATCGGGAGTGGCATTGTATCGATAGGTAATGTCTTCCATACCACCGGCGGCGTGTGTTTTCGGAAGCAAATCGGCATCTAACGACAGGTTGAAGTAATCCAGAATGCGTCCTTTGCGATTGCTTATCTTGTACCAGACGATACCGACGATGTATTCGAAAATAGTGGGCACATCGGCGTTGTCGGTGACGAGCCTGCGGATATTGATGTCGTTGCGGGTTTCGAAGTCGGACAACAGTTCCAACAGAACGTGGTCGGGAAAACGGGCATCGATGAGCCGGTTGAGACGCTCGTGGCGCTCGTCGTCGAGAAAGGCGCGAATGTCGCTGAGCGATTGCGGGGCAAGGCCATACTTGTCTGCCAGTTTACGATGCAGGTCGGATTCTTCGATATCATAGCGAGGTATGATTTTTTCGAGGTCGCAATCGAGGGGCAGGAGCGGTGAGGTCGTGAAAGCGATTTCTTCGAGATTTTCGGCGCAAAGGTCGAAAAAACATTTCGGTACGGGGGAGAGTTCTACCCTGTTGTCTTTGAAAAGAACGGTATCGGTCGTCCCGAAATATCGGCGGTTCAGATCGAAATAATCAGACAAATTGGCTTTTACCTTGAAGAGATGCATCAATCGGAAGAATCTGTCTTTCAATTCAAATTCGTTTCGGCAATTCAAGATGGGAACATCGTTGAGCGAGGCGGATAGTAATTTCTTTATTTTTCCCCTGTTCGTCGTTTTGAAAAGGTGGTTGCACCACAACGCACCGATGCGAATGTTCCGGCAGGCTTGTAACAAATCGAGAATGGATTGAGCGTTGTTTCTATCCAATGACTCGATAGTGCGGTAGAGCGGGTAGTATGTGCTGTCGTATTGACGACTTTTGCGGTTGATTCCCGCTTGGCAAATCACATGTTCGGATACCGGTCTCTCCAAAAGATATAGCCTCGCTTCCCGGTAATTCTCCATCGTCAAGAGTGTATCGACGATGATTTCGTCGATTGTGATATCTCCTTTTCGCAATCGTTTTATGCAATCGACGATTGTTCTGAATTTTCGGGAAGTGGTAATGAGTGGCAGCAGGTAGGTGAACTCTTCTTGTGTGAGATATTCCAGCTGTTTCAAAGCGAGAACCAGTACGACGAACGGTCGTACGATTTCACCGTCTACGTCGTTGCTCGTTTTGAGCATCTGTTTGAAATAAATGTAGCTATCGGCCGGAATTTGCAGCAGATTATTCGGTCGGAAATCTCCGTTGGAGGTGATTTGTCGTAATGATTCTCCGGCGGCAGTCGGTCTTCGTTCGTTATCGATCAATCCCAAATCAATCAACCCCGATGTTTTTTCCCGGGCATCTTTGGGTTTGTTGGGTGCATCGCCGGTAAGAAAATCGTTGTCTTTCATGAAGTCGTAGTACAAAGATTGTATCTCGTCGTTCCCCGACCAAACGACATCGGTATGAACCTCCCAAAACTTGGAAAGAAGAGTCAATTGTCTTTCGATTTTTTGATTGAAATCGGCAGTCCTGAAACTCGTGGTTCCCATCGACCAACAATAGCTTTTATATGTACACATACTTCATTCGAAATTAGTGATTAGTACTTCGGTGGAATGTTTGCTCCTGTCCTTTTTGTGATAACTCGAATTGCTATAATTGTAATTCAAATCGTGACGGATATACATGGGATTCCGTTCTAACCATTCGGTCAATATCGTGTTTTCTTTGTCTCCGTTTTTCAGAACGTTCGACAAGGCGAATTTTATTCCTCTGTCGTTCGCCCGGTCGAGGTAAGCGAGCAGTTGTTTTTCGAGCCGGGCGTTCCAGCCGTTATTTTCGTTGTAGGTGGCGCAGGTTATCAAATAAGGGGGATCAGCATAAATGAGACTGTGTTCGGACAGCCCATCGAATGGAATTCTCCGAAAATCGTTGGACGACAGTTCGATATGGGGATTTTTGATGGCTTCGGCAAAATGCCTCACTTTGTTCCTCATGTTGTTATTGAAGTCGCGTTTCCCCACCGGAAGATTGAATTCTCTTTTTTCGTTGAACCGTATTTGATTGTTGAAGGCAAACACGATGAGGGTGAACAGCATGAAGAAATAACGGTCGTTCCTCCTTTTCATATTATTCAGCTCGCTACGCAGCCGGTTATATCCTTCCTTGTTATATGTACCCAAACCTCTCGCGCTTTCGCATTGGTAAAACGCATATCCGTTCGTGCGACTGTCCGACAGGCCGTACCGGTCAATGATGCCGTCGATTATCTCTAAAATCTGTTCGGTGGGGTATTGCCGGAATAATCTGAAAATGCGTATGACGTTCTTGTCCGAATCATTCAAGACGATTCTCTCTGCCGATGTGTTGATTCCTACGTTACCGCCACCGCAGAACAGGTCTACCAACACATCGATGTTTGCGGGAAACAAGGGCAGGATTTGCGGTAATAGCCTGAATTTTCCACCTGTATAATTGAGAGGTGATTGTATCCGGTTCGGAAAGTCTAGTGATTGTCGCATACACATATAAATAGGCGTTCTTGATGGTTTTTAATATTCGACTTTCCCGTGGTAAATGGTCTGTGGTCATGGGAAAAAACTTGTACTCGGCCTTTGGCTTCGAGTATACGCATGATGTCGGTATCGTCCATTTTTGCATTGGATCGCCCATTCCCTTTTTTTGCCATATTGTTGTATGACAGTACAATGTATCTCGTGTGTAGATTGTCGACGAGGTCGGCGAAAGCATCGACCGCCTTCATGGTACAAAAGTCGCTTTTCTTGTCTTTTTGGTTGAATTTTCCGGCTACTCCTTTTACCTCCGGTTTTTCCCAACGGACCAGATTTTCATAGAGATGGTAGGCATCGCAATACTGGCGGGAATTATAGGGCGGATCCATGTAGACGATGTCGGCATGCAGTGTTCGAGCCAGCGTGTTGCTGTTTTCTTGGTAAATTGCTACATTGTCATAGCTTCGAGCGTCTATTAACCGGAGGGTGAGGGATTTTTTTTCTATCTCCTTTCCTTGTATGTAGGCATCGAAATGTCCTACGGTGTTGGCTATCCGATCCATATTGTAAATGAGGGTGGAGAGTAGAATGTTATATTCTTTGTCTGTGAGTTCTCCTCGACGGTCTTCTATGTTCTGGCGAACATATCCTATGAGTTTCGAAACTCCATAATCGAAATATTTACCGCCGAAGTTTATTGAAAAATAATTGTCCTCCAAAGAGTTGCAATCGGTGTGATTATACTCGTCGAGGATTGTACATAATTTATCCCTGTTCCATTCTCCTTTTTCGAAGAAACCTTGATAGATGACTCGGTTGGCACAAAGCAAATCGTTGAATATCACTTGGTCGTAATAGGGTATTGCTTTCCCGGCCACAGCGCCGGTCCCGGCAAAAATATCGCAGAACGAATGCGCATCGGGGCATTCCCGCCGAATAGTTTCCATGATCCAATCGGTCAGTTTGGTTTTGTTTCCAATGTAACGGCGGCTTTCCAGCCCGATGGGGCGAGATATGAACGAGTTCATGAAGAACGAGATGTATCGCTCTCCGAGTCGGGCTTTTTCCTGAGCGACTTTCAGGGCTTCGATGGTATGGTCGGGATACTGCTCGCTTATTTCTAAAATTTTATCGCTTACTAATTGCAGGACTAGCAGGTTACTGTCGAGCCCGTAAGTTTCCGCTAATTTGATGAGTAAGCTCTCGGAAGGCATTCGTTTCCCATTTTCGACACGGCTCAACAGAGTCAAATCGATATTCGATTCGATAGCGACCTGTCGAAGTTGTAGCCCACGTTCTTCCCGTATAGTTTTCAATATTTTACCTATGGTATGCATGTTATCTGCGTTTGACAACGTATGGCAAAATTACAAAACAAATTCGAGCAGCACTTAACTTCTGGGATAAAAATTTTCTCTATTTGTGAAACCCGTTAGAAAAGGCTACTTTTGTCAGCAAATTGAGAGCTATGATGCGCATTGATATTATTACCGTATTGCCAGAGTTATTGCAAAGCCCGCTGAATTATTCTATTCTGAAAAGAGCCCAAGATAAAAAGTTGGTCGAGATCGTGGTTCACAATCTGAGGGATTACTCGTTGGATAAACATCGGCGAGTCGACGACTATCCATTCGGGGGAGAGGCCGGTATGGTCATGCAGATAGAGCCTGTGGATCGGGCTATCACTCAATTGAAAAGCGAGCGGAATTACGATGAGGTGATTTTTACAACTCCCGACGGAGAGCGATTCGACCAGCCTATGGCTAACCGTTTGTCGATGGCGGGTAATCTCATTATTCTGTGCGGTCATTATAAAGGTATCGATTACCGCATACGGGAACATTTCGTGACGAAGGAGGTGACGATAGGAGATTATGTCCTCACCGGGGGAGAGCTGGCCGCTGCGATCATGTGCGATGCTATCGTGCGTCTTATACCGGGAGCTATCGGTGACGAGCAGTCGGCTTTATCCGATTCCTTTCAGGACAATTTATTGGCTCCGCCCGTTTATACGCGCCCGGCGGAATATAAAGGTTGGAGAGTTCCCGATGTGTTGCTTTCGGGACATCAACGTAAAATCGACGAATGGAAACACGAGCAGTCACTCGAACGTACCCGACGCTTACGCCCGGATTTATTGGAATGACAACTCTTTGCTATTGAGTTCTATCTCGGTGAATATAGTTGCTCGTGAAGTGTGTGAAAGTATGTATGTAGCAGGGGTAATCGTTTGATCTTTTCTGGCTACTAACCGATGGAGCAGTTCTTTTTTTCGTTCTCCCACCAGAGCGATAAGGATTTCACGGGATGCTAAAATGACTTCTCCGGTTTGAGTAATTCGTCTTTGTCCGGTTGCCGGGTGTCGTGACACGGCGTAAAGGTCGTCCGATTTTAATAAATCGGTATCGTTATTGAATATGGATGCGATGTGCTCGTCTTCGCCGATGCCGAGCAGGGTACAGTCGAATTGTGGTACTCCGTTACTGTCGGGCAGCATTTCTGCGACCAATCGGGAGTATCTTTCGGCTTCTCGGTAGGGAATATCTTCTCCTTGTATTCTGTAAATGTGGTTCGGATTTATACCTACGGGTTTGAAAAACAGTTTTTCAGCCCAATGATAATTGCTTTCTTCGTTTTCAGACGATACGCATCGTTCATCTACCCAAAAGAAATGTACGTTTTTCCACCGTTTGGGATCATTATATTGATTTTTCCATATTTCGAAAAGTGAGCGAGCTGTCTCTCCTCCCGATAGGGCCAAGTAAAAAGGTTTCTTTGTACGTGCGGCAGCCGATATGAGTAAGGCGTTGGTGAGGGCTATCAGCGATTTAGTTGCGTCTGGATAGAATTGTACGATGGTTTGATTCATGATGTTGTTTATTATGTTATGGGTTGGGGGTGCAAACAGGTGCTTCGAGCACATACGGGTGAGAATATATATGGGTAATCTCGCGAGGTATCGGGCTACCGGCCGGATAAAATACGAGATTCTCTTCTTTTTCTTTTTCCCAGTGGTCGATGAGAGGGGCCAGATAGTGCCAGCTCAGTTCCAGAGCATCGCTTCGCGAATATAGTAGAGCGTCGCCTCGCATGGCATCGAGAAGAAGCCGTTCATAAGCATCCGGTAATTTATTCGGGATAAGTGAGTTGTAGAAAAAATCCATGCTCACTTGCTGTACCTCGAAGTTGGTTCCGGGCTGTTTTAAACCGAAACGTAACCGAATGCTTTCGTCGGGTTGTAGAGTAATGATGAGTTGATTGCAAGAGTCTCCGCAACATTGTCCCGGAAATAATGCCTGTGGCGTGGAACGGAAATGTATGATGATTTCAGACCTCTTTTCGGATAATCGTTTCCCCGTATAAATATAAAATGGGACATGAGCCCACCGCCAATTATCTATGTATAATTTTAGGGCGACAAAGGTTTCTGTCGTCGATTGCTTATTTACGTTCGGTTCTTCTCGGTATCCGGGAAGTTTTGTCCCGTTTAATTTCCCTTCGGAGTATTGTGCACGCAGTATGTTATGCGCTATATCGTCGGGAGAGAGTGGACGTAATGACCGGAATACTTTACTGATTTCATTGCGAATTGCTTCGGTTTCGAAAGAGGAGGGTGGTTCCATAGCTATAAATGCCATGATTTGCATGAGATGACTTTGTACCATGTCTCGCAGAGCACCGGCCGAATCGTAGTAATTACCTCGTTGTTCCACTCCTAAGGTTTCGGTGGCCGTTATTTCTATATGGTCTATGTAATTCCGATTCCAAAGAGGTTCCCAAATGCTGTTGGCGAAGCGCAGAACTAAAATATTTTGAACAGTTTCTTTTCCCAAAAAATGATCTATACGGTAGATTTCTCGTTCGGGGAATATTCCGCATAATAATTTGTCAAGTTGTTTCGCTTCATCTTCGTTGCTTCCATACGGCTTTTCTATAATGATTCTCCGCCAACCGTTTTTAGAGATGTTTTGTTGTTGGGCTTGTATGCAGATGGGGATAGTTGCATACATCTGAGGCGGCGTAGCAAGATAAAACAACATGTTATCTTCTATGCCGGCGGCATTGCGCAATTGTTCTATTTCTCTGAATAAAGCGACGTATGCATTGCAGTCGGTAGTATCGCAAGAGATATAGTATATTTCTCTAAGAAAGTTTTTTAGATAAGGATTATCCGTGGCATAGGTCTTTCCGTTCCCAATGATAGATGAATGCAAGGATTGTCGGAATTCTTCTGTACTTTGTTTTGTCCGGGAAACACCTACGATTAAAAATTTGTCGGGAAGAAGTTTCCTTTCGAATAGTTCGAATAACGAGGGTATGAGTTTCCGATGGGTTAAATCACCTGATGCTCCGAAGATAATCAGAATTTGGCTTTCGGGTATTTTATTCATATCGAAATTTTTTGTTTGTTTTTATAGAGAATAGTTGCCGGAGGTCGTTCCGTCTCCGTGTCGGTTCCAGTCGGTGTGAAAAAACGTACCTGCCGGAGCATCGATTCTTTCATACAAATGAGCACCGAAATAGTCTCGTTGCGCTTGTATCAGGTTGGCCGATGATTTTTTACATCTAAAACCGTCGAACCATGCTAATGCCGAGGCTGTCCCGGGTATGGCTATCCCTGCTGTTATGGCTGTTTGAACGACTTTCCGCCAAGACGGGAGACATAAAATTATTTTTTCCCTGAAATAAGGTGTGAATAGTAAGTTTTCGTATTCGTTCGTCAGTTTGTAAGCCTGAGCTATTTCGTAGAGAAATCGAGATTGTATGATGCAACCCTTTCTCCATATAGTCGCTATATCGGCGAGGTTGAGCTGCCAGTTATGTTTTTCGGACATGTTGTACAATAAATCGAACCCTTGTGTATATGCGATGATTTTGGAGGCGTAAAGAGCATGATGTATGTCGTCTACGCTAAGCTCGAATATCGGAGCCGGATCGGTTTCGGGGTATAAACGATGTGCTTTGTTTCGCTCTGTTGTGCGATTCGATAAGAGTCGGGCAAAAACCGACTCGGCAGTAACAGATAGCGTGGTTCCGCTGTCGATGGCAGCCTCTATGCTCCATTTTCCTGTTCCCTTTTGTCCCGCACGGTCTGCTATTTTGTCGATTAGGGATTTACCGTCGGTATCTTTATATCGTAATATGGGTGCTGTTATTCCTATCAAATAACTGTCCAGAACACCTTTGTTCCATGATTCGAAAGTTTGGGCAGTGGCTTCATGGTCTCCTTTTTGCAAAATATTCAATAGGGAATACGCCTCGGCTATCAGTTGCATATCTCCGTATTCTATACCGTTGTGAACTGTTTTTACGAAGTGTCCCGAACCGTCGGGCCCGATCCATGAGCAGCAGGGAGTCCCGTCGTCGAGATGCGCAGCTATGTTTTGTAAAACGGGTAATATTTCTTTTTTGATTTCGTCTGATCCTCCCGGCATAATCGATGGCCCGTGGAGAGCTCCTTCTTCTCCGCCCGAAATACCGCAGCCTACAAAAAATATTCCTTTTTCCCGCAATTCGTTTTCACGACGTTGAGTATCTCGATAATCCGAATTTCCGCCGTCTATGATTGTATCGCCTTTTTTGAGAAAGGGAAGTAATGTTATAATCATTTCGTCTACGGGGTGTCCGGCTCGTATCATAAGTAAAATTTTTCGAGGGGATTTCAATGATTCGATAAATTCTTTGGGCGAGTGTGTACCGATGAAATGTTTGTTTTTCCCTTTATTGGCGAGAAATGAATCTACCGCTTGCGGACTGTTTTCCCGCAATCGATTATATAATGATACCCGATAACCTTTTTGTTCGAGGTTGAGGGCTAAATTTTCACCCATAACAGCCAGTCCTACGAGGCCTATGTCCGATTTTATCATGTTTAGGAAGATTTTGTTTATTAAAGCTATTATTGATTAAACACTTTTCTCTTTTTTTTGTTCATGAAAAATGATGGTTTCTGTTTACTTGTCGAATTGTGAAGAATTGGTAAAATCACATTTTTTATGTATATTTACCTCGTTTTTGAAATATTAGAAGCTGTTTTAAATTTATTTCGAGACAGATTGAGACCTATGTTGAAGCAGATTGGAGTCCGAGATATGCAGTCAATAGCGGGCTATTGACAAAAATCAAGGGATTCAAGATGCGAGACAGGGGCTCAATATGGCCGGAACATACCTGCTTGCAATGATAATATTATTTCTCAATAAATTTAAAACAGCTTCTTAGTAAATAAACTCTATGGTTATCAGTCCTGAAAATATATTGTTGGTAGGAGCCATTTTATTGTTCCTGAGTGTCCTTGTCGGAAAAACAGGAGCGAAATTTGGTGTACCGGCGTTGCTATTGTTCCTCGGTGTGGGAATGCTTGCCGGTTCAGACGGTTTCGGTATTTATTTCGATAGTCCGCAAATAGCCCAGTTTATAGGTACGGTTGCACTTTGTATCATTTTGTTTTCGGGTGGAATGGATACACACTATCGGGAAATAAAACCAATTTTAGCTCCGGGTGTGACTTTGGCTACGTTGGGAGTTTTAATGACAACGATTATAACAGGATTATTCATTTATTCGTTGTCCGATCTTTTGCCGGGTAATTTTCAGTTAGGATTGCTTGAATCCATGCTGTTGGCTGCTGTTATGTCATCGACAGATTCGGCATCCGTTTTTTCTATTTTGCGTTCGAAGGGGATTTCTTTGAAAGAGCGTTTGCGGCCGACTCTCGAATTGGAGAGCGGTAGTAACGATCCTATGGCCTATATGCTTACGATACTTTTGATTCAGGTTATTGAGATTGGAGTTATCGATTGGCCTCATTCCATCGTTTTGCTTTTTATGCAACTGTCGATAGGTGCGGCTGCTGGATTTGCGTTGGGGTATGCTATTGTTTGGATTATAAATCGTATCAATGTCCCTAATGAATCGCTTTATCCGGTATTGTTGTTCTCTTGTGTTTTTTTCGTATTCGCTTTTACCAATCTTTTGCAAGGGAACGGATATTTGGCTGTCTATATAGCAGGGTTAGTCGTTGGAAATCGGAAGTTGATGCACAAGCGTAGTTTGACTACATTTTTCGATGGTTTTACTTGGCTTTTCCAGATAGTCATGTTTTTAACACTCGGATTGTTGGTGAATCCTTCGGAGTTGCCTGCTGTTGCCGGAGTGGGATTGTTGGTTGCCATATTCATGATTGTTGTCTCGCGTCCGATATCTGTATTTACATGTTTATTGCCTTTCCGTAGGTTTACGACTCGGGCTCGTGTTTATATTTCATGGGTAGGGTTGAGGGGTGCTGTTCCTATTATTTTTGCGACCTATCCGCTTATGTCGGCAGAAATTCCTAATGCTCGTATGATTTTCAATATCGTGTTTTTCGTGACCATTGTCTCTTTGTTGGTACAAGGAACTACGGTAAGTGCGATGGCCAGATGGCTGGGATTGGTGGGGAAGAGCGAGGAAAAAGAAATCTTTAATGTCGCTCTACCCGATGAAATAAAATCGGCGATGAGCGAGATAGAGTTGACGGACGAGGCTTTATCGGGAGGTAATAAACTGATGAATCTTTCATTGCCGGATAATACGTTGGTCGTTATGGTCAAGCGTGGAGAACAATATTTTGTTCCCAAAGGACATACTCATTTACAGAGTAGAGACCGTCTTCTGGTGATTTCAGATAACGATGAGGAGCTACGTAAAAGCTATGAAAGTTTGGGAATCAGCCGTTATACCATGCGAAAGAATCGTTAGCAGTTATCCTATTGTCGGGATAATTTGAACGAGTATGAAGATGCTCTCCCTTGCCCTTTTACAAGTAGGTGATCTTGGGAAATTTCGACGATAGCATAGGCATTTTGGTTTTCTGTTTCAACCATTCCTTCCAGTGTAATCAAAGGGATATTTTTGTAATATCCGAATGCCCCGGCGTGGTGATGGCCCGAGAAAGCTGCCTTTACACAAGAATACTTGGATAGGGTGTCGACTATTTCATTGCCGTTCAATGCCGAAAAATCGCTTTGTGGATATAGCGGGTGATGAGAAAAAATTAAGACAGAAAGACCCTTTTTCTCACATTTCTTTAATAGTCGATCGAGCCATTGCATTTGCTTTTCGCTTATTCCTCCGTTCCATTCATAAGCATATTTACCTTTGATTTGTTTTATCTGTTCTTGCATCCTGTTCCATTCATTCTCTTTGGGTGTTCCCGCTATATTGGCGTATGAAGCGATTTCGTTGGTATTTAACATGATAAATACCCAGTCCCCTTTTTTGAACGAATAATATTCAGATGGCATATCCAGCTGCTTGTAAAGGACAGAGTTGTTTGTAATGTCTTTGTAGTCGTGATTTCCTGTGAGGTGATAAATTTTATGATTAAGTTGGGACAGATGTTGCTTTATTACTTCTAAATCGGAGTTCTTCCTGTCGGTAATATCACCTAAATTAATAGTGAATTGAACTTCTTGTCGGTTGAAATACTCGATGCATGTATCTAATTTTTGTAGAGCTTCCCGATAATAACGGGTATTTTGGGACGGACAATCAGCATACTGGGTGTCGGCGAATAATCCGAATTTAATGATTGATGATGCATCTTTATTTTGAGCTACCGCCAAGTTTGTGGAGAAACATAAGCAGGTAAGTAATCCAATCAGTTTGTTCATAATCGAGCGTTTTTCCGAATATAATTGCATGTTATGCCCTACTTTTTAAAAGTCGTAATATTTGGAGCAAATGTATAATTAATTTTATGGGCAGGCAACTATTTATATCACAATTATTGAGGCGGGTATCGATACCCGCCTCAATAATATATTTAAGATAAGAGGGTGATTACTGTGTTACAATATATTCCGATTGTAGAAGCTCTACCCAATGATTGAGCCTGTTTTCTGTTTTTTCGGGTTCGTTTACATCGTCGATAAGTAATCCTATGAATTTGCCGTTGATAAAGGCCGTCGATTTGTCGAATGTATAGTCTCCTGCTTCGAAAGCTCCGTAAAATGTTGCTCCTGTTTTTTGTAGTCGATGGTAAATTGTGCCGATGGCATTGCAGAAGGTGTCGCTCATAGATTGGTCTCCGCAACCGAATAAAGCAATGGTTTTATCTTTGAGATCGAGGGTTTCGATTCCGTCGAGGAAGTCATACCAGTCGTCTTGAAGATCTCCGCTTCCCCATGTCGAAGAACCCAATAATAATAGGTCGTATTGTCCTATTTCCGAAGGTTTGCTTCGTGCGACATCGTGTATGTCTTCTTTTTTTACATGCATTAGTTCGGCTAATCGGTAGGCTACACTTTCTGTAATTCCGGTAGTTGAGCCGTAAAATATTCCTATTTTTTCCATAAGCATTTTGAATAATTTATATTTGAGTTTATGTTTTTGATTCGTCGTATATAGGCAGAATAGTTAAGACATCATTTTTTTAGACCTATGCGGTGTAGGAAAACGAAACGAATAAGAACACTGTTTTGTTCATAAAAGGAAGGATAACACCGTTAGAAAGAGCCGAATAGAAAAGATTTATTTTTCCATGAAAACTTTCATGAATTATACAAGGCTAAACCTATATATTTTTGTATTTTTGTAACCGAATTATATAGTGCGATGCTTTATGCTTGAAAATAAGAAAATTAAAACAGCTCTTGTCTCCGTTTTTCATAAAGATGGTTTAGACGAAATTTTGAAACTTTTACATGCCGAAGGAGTTAATTTTATCTCGACCGGTGGTACGCAATCTTTTATTGAGTCGTTGGGGATTCCTTGTGGTTCAGTAGAGAATCTGACCGGTTATCCGTCTATTTTGGGAGGACGGGTTAAGACTCTTCACCCCAAAGTGTTCGGTGGTATATTGAACCGTCGGGAAAATGAAGTCGATCAGCAACAAATCACTCAATATGAAATCCCTTCTATCGATTTGGTTATCGTGGATTTATATCCGTTCGAGGAAACCGTGGCTTCGAGTGCAGATGAGAGTGCTATTATCGAGAAGATAGATATAGGCGGTATCTCTTTGATAAGAGCGGCTGCTAAAAATTATAAAGATGTCGTTATCGTCGCATCGAAAGCTCAGTATGCTCCGTTGTTGGCTATGTTAAAGGAGAAGGGAGCCAGCTCTTCGTTGGAAGATCGTCGTTGGTTCGCCAAAGAGGCTTTTGCCGTATCTTCGGGATATGACAGTGCGATATTTAACTATTTCGACGGAGACGAGGCTTCGGCATTCCGCTATGCGGGAAATCATGCCAAGACTCTTCGATATGGTGAAAATCCTCATCAGAAAGGAGTCTTCTACGGTAATTTCGAGGAAATGTTCGATCAACTTCATGGAAAGGAAATTTCCTATAACAATTTATTGGACATAGATGCGGCGGTATCGTTGATTTCGGAGTTCGACGATACGACATTCGCTATATTGAAACATAATAATGCCTGCGGTTTGGCATCTCGGGAAACTTTGGTGGAAGCCTGGAAAGCTGCTTTGGCAGGAGATCCGGTTTCGGCATTCGGAGGGGTATTGATAACGAACCGCCCGATCGATAAAGAAACTGCCGAAGAGATGCATAAAATCTTTTTCGAAGTTTGTATCGCACCGGGCTATACGGCTGATGCGCTCGAAGTTCTTGAACAGAAAAAGAATCGTATCATTCTCGTGCAGAAACCGTTCAAAGCGTCGAATCGCCAATTCCGTTCGTTGCTGAACGGGGTGTTGGTACAAGATCGCGATTTGTATCGAGAAAAGCCCGAAGAGTTGAAGCAGGTTACCGAGAAAGCTGTTACTCCGGCTGAGGTGGAAGATTTGTTGTTTGCCAATAAAATTGTAAAACACAGTAAATCGAATGCAATCGTGTTGGCTAAAAACCGTCAGCTTTGTGCGAGCGGTATCGGTCAGACTTCGCGGGTAGATGCTTTGCGTCAAGCCATAGAGAAAGCTCGTTCGTTCGATTTCGATTTACAAGGGGCTGTAATGGCTTCGGATGCATTTTTCCCCTTTGCCGATTGCGTGGAAATAGCTCATGAGGCCGGGGTGACTGCTGTAATTCAACCGGGTGGATCGGTTCGTGACAACGATTCGGTAGAATATTGCGATAAAAACGGCATGGCTATGGTAATGACCGGTATACGGCATTTTAAGCACTAATATAAATTATTTAATCAATAACCGATATGGGATTATTTTCTTTCACACAAGAGATTGCCATAGACTTGGGCACAGCCAATACGGTGATTATCCACAACGATAAAATCGTGGTGGACGAACCTTCGGTGGTTGCGCTGGATAAACGTACGGACAAGTTGCTGGCGGTCGGTGAAAAAGCTCGTTTGATGCATGGTAAAACCCATGAAAATATACGCACGATCAGACCTTTGAGAGACGGTGTGATAGCCGACTTCTATGCTGCCGAGCAGATGATTAGAGGTATGGTAAAGATGGTTAGCTCCAAAAGTCATTGGTTCTCGCCTTCTTTGCGTATGGTAATAGGTATTCCGTCGGGAAGTACCGAGGTTGAAATTCGTGCGGTGCGCGACTCTTCGGAGCATGCCGGAGGACGAGATGTATATATGATTTATGAGCCTATGGCTGCCGCGATAGGTATAGGACTTGACGTTCAGGCTCCCGAGGGAAATATGATTGTGGATATCGGTGGTGGTACGACCGAAATTGCCGTTATTTCGTTGGGTGGTATCGTGTCGAACAATTCGATACGGGTAGCCGGTGACGATTTGACGAACGACATACAAGAGTATATGGGGCGTCAGCATAATGTGAAAGTGGGAGAACGTACGGCCGAATTGATCAAAATCAATGTGGGTTCGGCTTTGACCGAATTGGATAATCCTCCCGAAGATTATGTCGTACATGGTCCGAATCGTATGACGGCGTTGCCTATGGAAGTCCCCATTTCTTACCAAGAGATAGCTCATTGTATCGAGAAGTCTATCTCGAAAATCGAGGCTGCCGTGTTGAATGCTTTGGAACATACACCTCCTGAATTGTATGCCGATATTGTGCGTAACGGTATTTGGTTGGCCGGTGGAGGTGCTTTATTGAGAGGATTGGATAAACGGTTGACCGATAAGATAGGAATACCGTTCCACATCGCCGAAGATCCGTTACATGCTGTTGCGAAAGGTACAGGCGTTGCATTGAAAAATATCGACCAGTTCTCTTTCCTCATTCGGTAACAGAAAAGATACATCGACAGGCTTTGTCGTTTTTTAGAATAGACGAGTTACAAAAGTGAAAAAAAACTTTTGTAACTCGTTGTGATAGAATTAATAAGAAAATGCGCAACTTAATCAATTTTTTATTGAGGCATAGCTCATGGATAGTTCTTGCTATTTATGTAGCGATAAGTTGCGTGTTGTTGTTTGGGCGAAACCCTTACCAGCGCAGTATTTATCTTTCGTCGGCCAATCAAGTGGCAGCGGCCGTTTATGATTTGCAATCGGAAGTAACTTCATATTTTGGATTGAGAGAAGTAAACAGGGATTTGCAATTACGAAACGGAGAGTTGGAGATGGAGGTAATAAATCTGAAAGAACAGTTGAATCGTTATAGGTCTTCTGTGGGAAAAGATACGATTCCTTTCGATTCCGTACTTCATGATTATGATTTTGCAGTGGCTCGTGTCGTGAATAACAGTATAGCGCAAATAAACAATTATATAACGATTGACAAGGGGCGAGCCGAAGGCATAGAGCCGGAGATGGGAGTGGTCGATCAGAACGGTGTCGTGGGCATCATCAATGTTGTGGGCGAACATCATTCCGTGGCCATATCGGTTCTTAACCCTAAGTTGCGTCTCAGTTGCAAGGTAAAAGGCAGCGACTATTTCGGGTCTTTGGTTTGGGATGCGGTGAGTCCTCGTTACGCCGTATTAGAGGAGATGCCTCGGCATGTGGAGTTTGCTCCGGGAGATACGATTGTCACGAGCGGCTATTCGTCTGTGTTTCCAGAAGGAATTATGGTGGGTATAATCAGCGATTATAAAAAGCAGCGTGACGATAATTTCTATACATTGCGTGTGGAGCTAAGTTCCGATTTTAGTGGCTTAGGGTATGTGCGCATTATATCGAACCGACAAAAAGAAGAACAGAATAAACTTGAAAAGGAGGCTCGATATGAATAGTTGGGTACGATATTTTTTCTTGTTTATTGTAGTCGTATTCTTGCAGGTTACGATAGGAAATAGTATACATTTATTGGGAGTTGCCATTCCTTTTCTTTATATTTATTTTATAATCAGGTTACCTCTATCGCTCTCGGTTAATTGGACTTTAACGCTTGCTTTTATTCTTGGGTTGGTAATCGACATATTCAGCAATACGCCGGGTATGAATGCTTTGGCTTGTACCGTCGTTGCCTTTTTGAGAAAACCGATATTGAATCTTTATACGCCGAGAGGTGAAGATTATAGCGAATCGGAACCCTCTATACGTAATTTCGGAATGTCTTTGTTCGTGCGCTACGTGCTTACATTTTCACTTTGTTTCTGTACCCTCCTTTTCGTAATAGAGTCTTTTAGCTTTTTCGATATAGGAAGATTGGTTTTGCGTGTTTTAGCCAGTACTATATTGACATTTCTTGTGATATTGGGAATGGACAGTTTAACGAAATCGGGACGTGAGAAAAGACTATAAATTAGAGAGGCGTAAATATGTGATAGGCGGCATCGTGTTGGTGATTGCTTGCATATATGTCGTGCGATTGTTTTCTTTACAAGTGTTGAACGACGACTATAAGCAACACGCCGATGGAAACGCTTTCTTGAAAAAAACACAATATCCTTCTCGTGGTCTTATTTATGACCGCAATGGAAAGTTATTGGTTTTTAATCAACCGGCATACGATGTAATGATGATTGTACGAGAGGTTCGCCCTTTCGATACACTTGATTTTTGCCGGACTGTGGGGATTACGAAGGAACAATTCGATAAGCGCATGGCGGATATGAAAAATCGGAGGTTGAATCCCGGTTATTCGTCATATACGCCTCAGACATTTATGACCCAGTTGTCTGCGCAAGATTATGGACGGTTACAAGAGAAACTATATCGTTTCCCTGGTTTTTTCATTCAAAACCGTATGCTCAGGGAGTATGCTTACCCTGTGGCTGCGAATGTATTGGGGAATATTCGGGAAGTGTCTCCCGGAGATATAGAGAAAGACAGTTATTATACTCGGGGAGATTACACCGGAGATTTGGGGATAGAGCGCTCTTACGAAAATATTTTACGTGGAGAAAAGGGGGTGGAGATTTTACTGCGTGATGCTCATGGCCGTGTTAAAGGAAGATATGAAGACGGGCGTTATGATGTAGCACCTGTTTCGGGGAAAAATCTGAATTTGTCGTTGGATATCGAGTTGCAGGCCTATGGTGAGAAATTAATGCAGAACAAGATTGGGGCTATCGTTGCTATCGAGCCGTCTACGGGAGAGATATTGGCGATGGTTTCGAGTCCCACTTACGATCCCTCCATGCTGGTTGGCAGGGAGAGAGGTAGAAATTATTTGAAACTGAATAGAGACCGGTACAAACCTTTGTTCGATAGAGCTTTGATGGCCGCATACCCGCCGGGATCGACATTTAAGCCTACACAGGGACTTATTTTCCTGAACGAAGGGATCATCACCGAGCATACTCTTTATCCCTGTTATCATGGGTTTGTGTCGGGACGGTTGAAAGTCGGCTGTCATGGGCATGCATCACCTTTATCGTTACTTCCGGCTTTGCAAACTTCGTGTAATGCGTTTTTCTGTTACGGATTGCGTTCGATGGTCGATAATCGGAAAAAATATCAATCGCCGGCAAAGGCGTTCAATGTTTGGAAAGATTATTTGGTATCGATGGGGTATGGATATCGTTTAGGGGTGGATTTACCGGGTGAGAGTCGAGGCTTTATTCCCAACAGTAATTATTACAGCAAGGTATATGGCGAGAATCGATGGAGCGCATTGACGATTATATCTGTTGCGATTGGACAAGGAGAGGTCTTGGCGACCCCGTTGCAGATAGCCAATTTGTCGGCGACGATTGCCAATAGGGGGTATTTTTACACTCCGCATTTGGTTCGGGAGATACAGGATACGGTTATCTCCCCGGAGTTTACCGTTCCTAAACATACTATGGTCGATTCTCATTATTACGATTATGTCGTAGAGGGTATGCGCATGGCTGTAACCGGCGGGACTTGCCGTATAGGTGCTATACCGGGTATAGAGGTGTGCGGAAAGACGGGAACGGCACAGAATCCTCATGGAAAAGACCACTCGGCTTTTATGGGATTCGCTCCGATGGACAACCCCAAAATAGCTATTGCCGTTTATGTGGAGAATGCAGGATTCGGAGCTACGTATGGTGTACCTATCGGAAGTCTGATGATGGAGATGTATCTGAACCGGAAGATTGCACCGGAGCGGAAATACTTGGAAGAACGTATGTTGCAATCTAACACAATCATATACAGTGGGGTCAAAAAGCATTAATATATGGCGGTCTATCGACTGGATGACGGTAATCCTTTATCTGATTCTCGTTCTTTGCGGTTGGATAAGCATTTATGCCGCCAGTTACGATTTCGATAATGCCAGTATATTCGACTTTGCCGAGCGGTCGGGAAAACAGTTGATATGGATAGGTTTGTCGCTCGTATTGGCTTTTATGATTTTAATGGTGGATTTCCGGGTTTATGAAACTTATGCTTATCTATTCTACGGGATTATCATACTTTTGCTTATCGCCACCATATTTTTAGCCCCCGATATAAAAGGATCCCGTTCGTGGTTGGTGTTGGGGCCTGTCAGTTTACAACCGGCCGAGTTCGCTAAGTTTGCCACGGCTCTTGCTTTGGCTCGGTCTTTCGGGACGTATGGGTTTTCTTTGAAAAACAGACGGGATTTATTCCGTGCGGTTTTTATCATATTGTTGCCTATTGTTTTGATTATCGCTCAAAAGGAGACCGGTTCGGCGTTGGTTTTCGCATCGTTGATATTTGTTCTGTATCGGGAAGGATTATCGGGATTGTTCCTTTTCTATGGTCTTTGCGCCGTGGTCTATTTTGTGGTTGCCGTCAAATATTCGAGTGTATTATGGGGGGAGATTCCTGCCGGAGAAGTGTTGGTTTTCGTACTTATTCTTTTGGTGGTGGTCGGAATGTTGTTATTCTATCAGAGAAACAGTCGTGCGGCTCGTTATTTGATGCTTGGTTATTTGGCGGTAGGAGCGGTATGTGGCATTTTGATGTATTTCGATGTACCGGTTAATCTCTTGTATGTTTGTATGGGGACTACGGCCGCCGTCGTCGTTTATCTGGTGCTTCTTTACTTTTCGACTCGTTCGTTGAGGATTCTTACTATCTTGGCAACGGCCATCGTATCGGTCGTTTTTCTGTTTTCTGTGGATTATGCCTTTAATGAAGTGTTGGAGTCTCATCAGCAGAAACGGATTAAAGTGACACTGGGTATGGAGGAGGACTTGCGCGGTGCGGGATATAATGTGAACCAGTCGAAAATTGCCATCGGTTCGGGGGGCTTTTGGGGGAAAGGTTTTCTGAATGGGACTCAAACGAAGTTGAAATATGTGCCGGAGCAAGATACCGACTTTATCTTTTGTACCATTGGAGAGGAGGAGGGCTTTTGGGGAGCCGTGGGTGTGATTGTCCTTTTCGTTACGCTCATATTCAGACTTATAGCTATCGGAGAACGGCAGCATTCTGCTTTTGGAAGGGTATATGCTTATTGTGTGGTCTCGATATTGTTTTTTCATTTGGCTGTGAATATCGGTATGGTCATAGGATTGTGCCCTGTTATCGGTATACCTTTGCCTTTTTTCAGTTATGGGGGGTCGTCGCTGTGGGGATTTACCATTTTGTTGTTCGTTTTGTTGCGGATAGATGCTTCGCGAGCCGAAAGGCATTAAACCTGCTCCCTCTATATCGCAGTGTGATACCCCGCCATGCTACGGGACAGGTAGGGGGAGAGGGTGATACTTGATTTTGTTACTGTCACTGTCGATATTTTTCTAACCCCTCCGTCCTTCGGACACCTCCCCTATATTTTGCAGTGCAAAACACAGAGGAGGAGTTTAAGAGTAACCCTCCGTTCATTGCAGATTCAATAATCTCGTTCTACTGTTTCTGTTTTAACCCCCTCGCCCTACGGGCACTCCCCCTATATTCCCTTACGGAAATACAGGGGGAGAGGTTGAGATGTATTCCGCTTTCGCCCTTGCTCCGATTTTATGAGCCTTGCTCCACCATGCTACGGGGCACGGCAGGGGGAGAGGGTGATACTTGATTTTGTTGCTGCCACTGTCGATATTTTTCTAACCCCTCCGTCCTTCGGACACCTCCCCTATATTTTGCTGTGCAAAACACAGAGGAGGAGTTTTAGAATATCTTCGATAGTGAAAACAAAGATAATCCGCCATGCTACGGGGCTCGGTAAGGGAGGAGTTTAAAAGTTGTTCTCTATTCATTGCAGATTCAATAATCTCGTTCTACTGTTTCTGTTTTGTTCTTGTGCCGTGCATTTGAATTTCTATATTGAATGAAAAAAACAGGCTGTTTTCCGCAACCTTACAGGTCAGATGATTTGATTACGAATGTATAGGACGCAAGTGACTATTTCACCGTTTCTTTTCTTTATCGTGTATTCTGTCTTGCCGTTGAGGCCTAACCCTTTTCGCTGTTCTTCCCAAGTTATTTCTTTAACGGGCCGGTCGTTTATCGCTATGATTATGTCTCCGATTTCAATACCGGCCTGTTCTGCGATTCCACCTTTATAAAGTCCGTTGATAATCCAACCGTCGCAAATGTCCGTACGGTCGATAACGGCCATATGCGTGATGGAAGATCGGGAATAGGAGCCTTCATTATTGTTTCGTTTTACCCATACGGAGGAATGAACGGGATCCAAAATAATGTCGTAGAGCGACCAGATTTCATTGCCGATGATGCCCACATAGGGCCTGCCCGATGATAATGCTCCTTTCTTATTGAGGGAGCAGTCTATTACAAGATTTTCGAGCGTATCGACCATACAGAATTTTTCGGCTCTTAATTCAAATTCCTCGGAACTTCCTCCTATTCCCCCGGCCTGTGTTTCGAAGTAGGCTTTGCGTACGCCGGCAAGGTTTAACGCAGATGTCGTTTCATTTGAAAGAGTGATGGTGGAGCCACTCCCTAAATCCATTCTAAACCAGCCTTCTACCGTATTTGCGGAATCGATTTGCAGATTGGCTTTCACATCGATGCGGTTTTCTTTGAATCGAGCTTCAAGTTTGTGGTAACGGTCAAGCGAGTCGGCCGGGAGCGGTTCTTTTAATTGCTTGATGTAGCTTTCACTGAAATTAATCTCCAAAGGCATATTTAACAGGTGGGTATTGCCCAGCAAGCCATCGGTGTGCTTTCCAAGAATATCACGCAATTTAATGACAGGGGTTATCTTGTTTTGATAATCTAATTCTCCACAGTGGATTTTAACAGGTTCGATGAAGATGTCGACGGATTGGGGCTCGTTGTTACCTGCACCTCCCATTCTTGCTATTCCTTTTTTCCCGAAAGCATTTTGCAGATTATTCAGTTTCAAATAATCTTCATCGAGGTATAGAAAGTCGGCGCCCGTATCGTAGATAACAGTGACGGGAATGGTGTCGTTCAGCCTTACTTGAAGATATAAATGACTGTCAAAGATAAATGGTATGGTTCCGCCGGGAATACCGGCATGACTTTTCAAGGCGAATAGAGCCAGAAAAAGACCGATAAAGCAAAGTAATTTTTTCATAAGCGGAAAGGGGGTATATTGTGCAAAAGTTATGTACGGTTCGAGGGGAAAACTCGAACGAACGGGGTTTTCCCCTCGAACCGTATCGTATTTTCAGAGATAAATCTATTGTATCGGCATTCTCGTTATTTCAACTTAAAGACTACGGGCAGTGTGTATTTCACATTTACTTTTTGTCCGTCTTGTTCGCCCGGTTTCCAGTCGGGGAGTGCCGAGACGATGTCCAACGCAGCTTGGTCAAGTTCCGAGGTTACGCCTCTAATGACTTCGGGGCTCGATACTTTCCCGGTTTTATCGATAACGAATTGTACGATTACCCGCCCTTCGGTTTGTTCGTCGATAGCTTTTTGCGGGTATTTGAGATTTTCGGCGATAAAAGAGAGTAACGCTTTGGTTCCGCCGGGAAATTCGGGCATGACTTCGGCTGCATCGTATGTTTTGCCAAGTGTGTCGGGGACTTCGATTGCGACCGGGGTTGCCGTTTCGTTTTCCGATGCAGATTGTTCCGGCAGACTCGCTTTGTCCGAGGTATTGGAGCTACAAGCTCCGAGCAAACCCATTAAGATGATAATCATCGAGGATAATAATGTCTTTTTCATGTGTCTAAATTTTTTAAGTGAATATATCAGGTTAATTTGAAAACGATGGGAAGGGTGAACCGTACACTTACGGGTTGTCCGTCTTGCTGTCCCGGTTTCCAACGGGGTAGTTTGTTAATAACATCTATGGCGGCTTGGTCGAGATTTTTGTTTATGCCTTTGAGAATTGTGGGATCGGATATTTCTCCATTGCTGTTTACGACAAATCGTATGATTACCCGTCCTTCGGTTTGTCCGTCGATAGCTTTTTGCGGGTATTCGAGATTGTCTTTGATAAAAGAGAGCAACGCTTCGGTTCCGCCGGGAAATTCGGGCATGATTTCCGCGACTTCGAGGGGAGTTTCCGATGTTTCGGAAGCGGTTGTCGAGCTATCTTTCGTTTGAACTTCCGAGGGTTTGGGGAATACTTTTTCAATTTCGGATTGAAGCGGTTGTTGGTCTGTACAGCATTGGTTGGCAGTTACGATAGCCAAGAAAAGGGGTAGTATCAGCAGATATTTGAATACAGATGTCGTTTGTGATCGCTTCCGGTTAATCATGCGAATGCGGGTTTTCAAAAAAGAGTAATTGAACGGTATTGCGGAAGGGAGTTCGTTATTCGATTGTGAAATGTCGAGTAACAGGTATTGGTATGTCTTTTTTTCTTGTTCGTCGGGAATCGCAGCCTTGTCGGCCATATATTCGAGATTCAGTCTGATTTCTTTCAGCAATAACCAGCTTAACGGATTTATCCAACATAATGCTGCCATACTTTCGCCTAATAGGACATCTATGGTATGTAATTGTCGTATGTGTGTATTTTCGTGTCGGAGTATTCTTGTGAGCGTGTTTTTATTTTGCAAAATAGAATGAGGAAGAAATATCCATCGGAAGAAGGAACAGGGTTGTATGTTTTCGTCGCAGACGACTATATGGCTCTTCCCGATGATACGGAGCTTTCCATTTGCCCGCAGTTTTATTATCGAAGCTATTCTCAAAAACATGCGTAACAAGAATAGCGAGCATATTCCTCCGTATAGATAAGCTATCAACGGGTATATGTCAAAGGCTTTCTGGGGGACTGTTTCTCCCATGCTGTAAAGTACTTCGGGAAGTGTAATTTGCAGATGGGCCGGAATAATAGGGTCGATGTCGGGAATGTCGTACCACGGGTAGGTCGTGGAGAATAACACGATACTGATGAGTATGAGCCTTCTTAACCCGAAAAATGTATTTTGCGAGAATAGAACTTTATAGCATAAATATAATAGACTTAGTGCTATGTTTATTTGTAGTAGATATAGTAAGAAGGCCATGTTTTCAGTTTTTTATGGGTTAGCTTTTACCTCGTTCGATCATTTCGATGATTTGTCGCAAATCTTCTTCCGAGAGTTTTTGTTCGTGGGCGAAGAATGTGACCATTTCTTTATAGGAATTTGAAAAATAGCTTTTTACGATTCCCGATAAGAATTTTTTCTTATACTCGGTTTGGGTTATTCGTGGAATATATAAATAGGTATTGCCTATTTTCTCGCTCGACAGAAATCCTTTTTTCTCCAAATTTTTGACAATCGAAGCGACTGTCGTGTAGGGCGGTTGCGGTTCGGGCAGCTGTTCTAGGAAATCTTTGATAATGCCTCTTTTCTTTTTCCAGATGACGAGCATTATTTCTTCTTCTTGATGTGTCAGTTTTTCCATGTGTTATTACTACGATTGTTTCGCAAATCTACGAAATTTTCGTAGATTTGAAATAGAGTGTGTCGAATATTTGAAAGTATGTTTTATTTTTTTAACTTATTAGGCTGGTGAGAGAGCCGATCGGATTTTATTGAAGGGGTTTATAAAACTTTTCTCTCCTATTTACATCGGATCGGTGGCGGAAGGTAGTTCTCATTGTTTTACTCATCGGAACGGATTGTGTGGGTTCACCGTCCACCTGTCGGATTTATTCTCTTCTGTTGCAATCGAAAGAGGATCGATGGAATCCGGGTGCAGGTTCTCCAATGGGATTACCGGCAGGAGCGCCGCACCAGATGCTCCCGGATAGGGGCGATAAGGGCTGCGGGGTGTGTGCCGGGATTCCGGACCCGGCTGTCGTGCAGTCTTCTTGCAGGTCCTTATCGGCTTCGTGAGCGATGGCCGGTTGCACGGATTCTTTTTCTTCGGCCCCGTGCGTTTCGGTTTTCCTTCTGAGAGCTTCCCGACGGCAGGCTTCGAAACGTTCGCGCTCTTCCCGTTCCTCGTGTGTGTCGAAGATTTCTTCGTGGTCGACGAGGTACTGTGTGGACTCGATGTCGTATAGTCCGGCTTTTCGGAAGAGTTGGTTGCGTTTCTGATAGTGCCAAGCGAGAGTTCCTTCGGCCAGCATTTTCTTCTTGTCGTTTCGTGGCCGTTTTCGTTCTTGGGAATGTCTTTCGAGCTTGTCGATACAACGAATGACGGCGAGCATGGTCAGCCTGTCCCGACGGGGGTCGAGTTCGAGGAGAATCTTGTAGTATTTGATGAGCGCCACTTGTCGGTAGTTCTCGATTTCCCCTCTCAGGTCTATGGTTGTTTCGAATCTTGTATCTATCATCGCTCGTTTGATTTTTTTTGCGAAGGTAGGATAGGGGGATAGTGGAATTATGGCATGATTATACTTTCTATTCGTTTATTCTTCTTAGCAGCGAGAAGAATGAACCCGGAAGGGCTGTCTTAGTTATCCATGTACTTTTTTTATTAACCCCTCCGTCCTTTGGACACCTCCCCCATATTTTGCGTTGCAAAACACAGGGGAGGAGGGTGATAGTAACCCTCCGCTCATTGAAGATTCAATAAATTCGTTCTACTGTTTCTGTTTTAACCCCCTTGCCCTTTGGGCACTCCCCCTATATTCCTTGTAGGAACACAGGGGGAGAGGAGGACTAATTCTATTACTTTCGCTTCGGGTATTTTTAACCCCTCCGTCCTTACGGACCCCTCCCCTATATTTTACGATGCAAAACACAGGGGAGGAGGGTGAGAGTAACCCTCCGCTCATCGCAGTGCGATACCCCGCATACGGGGCACGGCAAGGGAGGATTGTGATACAAAGAATTTTCTTTCCCAGCCAAAGAAAGCCCTTGTTACACTAATTCGCTTTATTTGTTCATTCTTCTCAACAGCGAGAAGAACGAACCAAGAAGCGCCGCCGCGGTTATCGGACTTTTGGGTTCGTCGCTACGGTCGCCGTCGGGGTCTGAGGAACTCGCTTCGCTCAAACAGTCCTCGCCCTTTTCCCTCCGTCTTCCTTGCGACTTCACCGCCCGATAAAGGCGGAATCGGGGGTTCTTCCTTGTATTCTAACCCCCTTGCCCTTTGGGCACTCTCCCTATATTTTGCGGTGTAAAACACCCCGTAAGACTACGGGGCACGGTAAGGGAAGTGGTTGGGAGTAGCTTATTTTTCTTCTTTCTTTGATACTCGCGGAATGAGAATCGATGTATATAATTGTAGGACAGCGGCGACAGTAAGCAACATAATCCAATCGGGGTCTTCTTTGAACATGAAATATGAAGAGGCTACCAAAAAGAGAGAGGAGAATGTTTCGATGTGGTAGAGTCTTTTTAACCGGAAATTTTTCCCTTTGTAACGGAATGTGAGTCTGCAAACGGCCATACCTGCGGCTCCGAAAGCATAAATGTATGGAACCCACGGCATTTTGAGCATGAACAAGGGCATAGCCGCCCCTATAATGACGGCAATGGAGGATACCATGAATAGTATATTGCGTGTTTGCTGGTTCATATTTATCGTATGTGTTATAGTGTTATTTTTTATTTTCGATGAGATAGATGTCTTCGTTGGGTTTACTCATAAGATATTGTTCGCGCGCGACTTGTTCAATGATATTTTTGTCGGTTTTCAGTTCTTCTATTCTATGGTTGTAGTATTCGGTCGTATCGTTTTGTGCCGCTATTTGTTTACGCAGGTCGTTGATTTCGGCATCGTATTTTATGCGTTGTATACAGCTGTTTTCATCGATGAAGATGATGAAAATAATGAATATGGCAAGAAATAATTTCCCGACGGAGATCCGGTTACGAATGAATGAGAATACTTTGTTTTTGTCCAGTTTCATCGGAACGAGATTGAAGTCACAGATTTTCGGGTAAAAGTACGAAAAATTTTTCTTCGGACAAATGGAGCGTCGTGTTTAGTGTTTGATTCGTTCCGTAAATTTCGGAAGTCTGTCTTAAAGTGTTTGTACAATTTATTATGCTGTGTTTCATGTCTATGATGTGGAATGCCCGGTGAATTACATCACCGGGGTTTGAAACAGAAAATCGAAAGGTTTGCTGTCTCGTAAATCTTTTATAGCATCGTCTGCATAAATTTCTCCGTTCGATAGCGGGAGTTTTTTCACTTTTGCCGACGGACTGAAATCTATTTTCTTCAAGTCGAGCCAAAATAAATTGGGGGTGAGTGTCGATTCGAAGTAATATACTTTGTTCTTTTGATCGGAGATTGACCTCCAACGGGTAGAGGAGATGTGCGGTTTGTCGGGTGTATTTATACCTAAGGGAACCGATACATTGCGCATGACACTCAATACACTGGGTACTGCGATTTTGGCATCGGAGGTTTGGGGGATTGCTTTTATGTAGAAAGAAGCTCGTACAAAACGGTCGCTCGCCCGGTTTGTTCCCGGTAACATTACCAGTCCTCCGATTTCTTCCCAATAGCGGTTAATGGCTAATTGTTCTTCATACCGAGGTGAGTTTGTCATCACTCTATATTCTTTTCCTTCGTGGATATTCAGTTTCCCGTCGAGATATTCCAAGATTGCCGTATTCCCGGTTTCGTCGGTAATTGCTAAGTGCAGGGTAGATTCGGGTCCATTGTTCGGCATGCGTGGAGCGTCTATGCGGAAGGTTTCTTTTTTCAATTCTTCGACAGCTTCGTGCACAGTTGCAAAATTGTCGAGTACATATTGGGTCCATATGCTGATTCCCATTACCGGACGGGTATCGCCCGGCAGTGAATAGACGGACTCGGGTAAAAATAGCAGGCTTGCCACCAATCCTTTTTCGTTTATTCCGTCACAGGTTCCTATATCGTATCCTGTCGCAATTACACTTCCGTATTTAGAGGTCCAATTCACGGTTTCGCCCTTGTTGTATCCGGCTCGTTTCATTCCACGAGGAAAGACGTAGATGTTCGACATAATGTCTTCTTTCCAGTCCATCGTACGGCCTGTTATTACCATTTGTTCGGGGCCGATATACACGGCGCGTGTACAGGCTTCCATAGGCTCTATGTTCCCGGTTGAAACGGCTGCCAACGCTAAAAATGCTCCTGTCATACTTTTTTTCATTATGTTCATATTTACTTTCATTATAGAGGTTGTTTTTTTAAGAACAATCGATGGGCGATTATTATCGGTTTAAAAGGAACATTAAACGGGTTCTTAGGTTTATTTAAGAAGCTGTTTTAAATTTATAGAGAAATAATATTATCATTTCAAGCAGGTATGTTCCGGCCATATTGCGCCCCTGTCTCGCATCTAGAATCCCTTGATTTTTATCAATAGCCCGCTATTGACTGCCTATCTCGGACTCCAATCTGCTTCAACATAGATCTCAATCTGTCTCGGAATAAATTTAAAACAGCTTCTAAGAATAGCGAGTGGAGTTGGCGGGTGCGTTATGGCTAAAAAGCGAGGGTCTCGAAATGCCATTCGAGACCCTCACTTTTTAAGATTTTATTTTCTCTGATCGTTGGCTTATCAGAAGCTATCGGAGAATAGTTTTGACTCGGAAACTTTGACTACTTTTCCGTATTTTTCAAGAGCCTTAGTATCGAAATCTTTCGGATTTCCTACGATGGCGATAACAACCGGTTTTCCCTTGATGTTCTCGTTGTAGAAATCGATGATGTCCTCGAATTTGAGCGTTTCGATCTTTTTCATTTTGTCGATGGCCGGATCTTGTGTATAGCCCATTCGTTTCCATGCCTCATATACGGCACTTGCAGAACGGAATCCCGGTTTCGCACTGAGGATAGATTCTTTGATATTGGTTTTTACTACGTCGAAACGTTCGGGTGTGGACGGCATATCTTTCAACAAATTCATGTAAATTTCGATAGCGTCGAGCGTTTTGTCTCCCTGAGTGCCGACAAATCCTTGAAATAGCGTGTTTCGACCGGCAACGGAGGGAGTTCCCACGATACCGTAGGAGGTATATGCCATGGCTCGTTTTTCGCGAATTTCATCTACGACGAGGCTTCCGAATCCGGCTCCAAAGTAGCTTGAAAAGGCTTCGATGAATATATCGTCTTTTACATCGAATGGTTTTCCTTCTATAAAGAAGTATATTTTACTTTGAGTCGCTTTGCTGTTGGGCAGGAAGAAAATCGTATTTTCGGTATATTGTTGTCGAGGACGTAATTCGGGAGAGGTAGAGGGCATTTCTTGCGCTTTCAACGGCAAGTTTTGGCTCAATACTTGATATACGTCGTCGAATGGCGCCGTACCTACGTAATAGATTTCACATTCGTAATTCGTGGCGGCTTGGAATTGAGTCGTCAGATCTGTAATAGAAAGGTCTATTAAATCACGAGTGGGGATGCGTTGCAGGTAGTCTGAACTATCCTTGTATAATACATATGACGTGAGGGCACTTTCCAATGTCCCGATACTGCTTTTTTCCATCTGGCGAGAGCCGAACGCGCTACCGATGAGGCTTTGCAACTGCTTGTCGTCGAGTTTGGGGAAAAGGATTTGTTTGGAAAGAAGCTGGCAGGCTTTTACCAAATCTTTTTCGTATCCGCTCATCATGACATACATGTAGTTGTCGTCCACAGCGTATGTGCAATTTGCATTTAATTCGCCCATAGCCCGTTTGAATGCCAACGGTTCGATATCGGGCAGCATACCTGCGTTGTTCATCAGGGCGACGGCATATTCGAGTTTAGGCATCTTTTTCGTTCCGATGCCGTATTTCAAAGTCATCGTGAATACGTCGTTCTCGGGGTTGAGATTGTAGAACAGTTTGCTGCGTGTGTTGATTTGCTTTTGTTGGATAGAGTTGAAGTCGCAGTATTTTACTTCGGGCATGTTGACCGGTATACTTTCTACCCATTTAGCATATTCCGATTTGGCTCCTTTTTTCGTCTCGATGGGTTTGTAATCGGGCTTTTTTAGTTTTTGTCCTTTGCTGTCGAGGTTTTTCGCTTCTTGAATATTCAAAGCGAGGTAATTGTCGTTAAAGTATTTTTTTGCTACGGCTTTCACCTCGTCGATGGTGACGGCTTTGACTTTTTCTTTGAAGTTGACGATGTCCGACGGATCGGCTCCCGTATTGAAAAGAGAGGCTAAGATATAAGCCTTCATTTCGTTCGATTCCATTTGCAGGTCGTATTCGCGTATCAGGTTTTGTTTGATAGCTTCGAGGGTCGCTTCGTCGAACTCCCCGTTTTGCAGTTGGCGCAAAGAGGATAATACGATTTTTTCTACCGATTTGTGACTGTCCCAACGATTTTGGTTCGCATCGAAAGAGGGAATGGCATTGATCATGAGAATCCCTGCATCTCGCATGGCATTTTGAGATGCGCCTACGCTCATGATGTCGCCGTCGAGTTGCAGTTTGTCGAGGATACCGGTTTTTTGTGAATTGGAGAGAAGTTGGCAACAGATTTCCAATGCGATTTCTTCTTTGTCGTTCGAAGGAACTCCGTTATAAATGAGGGCCAGCATAGGATAATAGAAAATTTTCGCGCTCTTTTCCGTGCGACCTTTGAATTGGCGGACGGGTTTCTTTTCCCGATGTATCTCGGCTCGGCGGGGAACTCTTTCGAATTTATCGCGAATCATCGGTATTGCCTCTTTGGCGTCGATGTTACCTACCAGAATGATAGACATATTCTGAGGACCATACCATGTATTATAGAAATCGATCAGTTTACTCAACTGGGGATTTTTCAAGTGTTCGGGGAGACCGATAATGGGACGGGCGTACGGGTGATCTCCGAATGCTTGTTCATAGATGAACTCTCTCATTCTCGATCCGCGGTCGTCGTTATACATGTTGTACTCTTCGTATACGGCTTCCAATTCGGTCTGGAAGCCCCGGAATACGGGGTCTATAAGACGTTCGGAATAGATTTCGAGCCATTTTTCGAGTTGCGAAGGCGGGAAAGAATTGTGGTATTCCGTTTGGTCGTAGCCTGTGCTGGCGTTTAGTCCTTGTCCTCCCATGTGGTCTACCAAAAGGGAAAATTCATTTCCTGCGGCATATTGGGCTGCTTCACGGGTCAGGTCGTTAATTTCCTTGTCTACGGCTTCGCGGGCAGCGGGGTCGCTTAATGCTGCTCGTTCGTCATACTTGGCGATAATTTTTTCATAGATGGGTTTCTCTTTTTCCCAATCCAGTGCATCGATGGTTTGGGTCCCTTTGAACATGACATGCTCCAAGTAATGAGCCAGTCCGGTGTATTGTTCGGGATCGTCGACCGAGCCTACTTTGAAAGCGATCATACCGAATACATCGGGTTTACTTTTGTCTTCCCAAATGTAAACCGTTGCTCCATTACGTAGAGTCATTACGCTAAGTTGTTGGGCTTTACCCGGAGTAAAAAACAGACATAGCGCGATAAAGCACAATAGATGTTTGATTTTCATATTGTTAAGTATTTGTGTGATTGTGTTTGCAAAATATTCCTATTCTTAGGAGCAAAAATAACATAAAATTACTAACTTGTAGTCGTTTTTGACAAATTTAATTTTGAATGTTTATAAATTTATTCTTATGAAAAGATTGTTATTTGCCGGATTACTGGGGGTGATTACCTCTCTTGGGCTTCGGGCGGGAGAGCCTACAACTATGTGGCCGTATTTATTCGATGATTTTATGGAGGCTTCTATTTATTCCAAATCGGGGAATAAAGGGGAGGCGAAAGTAAACATTCATTTATTGCGTAACGATTTGCACTATTTGAATGGTTCGCAGATATACTGTCCCGATAATCAAAACGATATCGGTCGGGTTGTTTTTGCCGACAGTACCGAATTCGTACGTTGCGAGAATTTTTTTATCGAGGTATTGGGCGAGACACCGCAAGCGATTCTCGGTCGTAGGACGACGGGCGATTTCGACCGTTTGCTGCAAGGGACGGGGGCTTACGGTACATCGTCGTCTACTTCGGCGGTCGATAATTTGTCGAGTTTACAGCTCGGCGGCATTGCCAATCTCAATTACGATATGATTCGCGTGGAGCGTGAAAACGGACAGACATTACCGGTGTCTACTCGGTTGTGTTTCATTATCGGTGGTGAAATTGTCAATGCCAATAAAAAATCTGTTTCGAAGCTCTTGCCCGAATCGAATAGAAAAGAGTTTGATGTATTTCTTAAAGCGAATAAGATCAAGTGGAGTAAGGTCGATCATTTGCAAAAGGTTCTTGAATATATTTCTCCTCTTTTAGGGAAATAGTTGTAAGATTCCATAAGAGTTTTTGATTGTGGGGTTTAACCCCCTCGCCCTTTGGGCACTCCCCCTATATTCCCTAACGGAAACACCCCGTAATGCCACGGGACACGGCAGGGGAGAGGGTGATACCTGATTTGTTACTGCCGATGTTTTCTAACCCCTCCGTCACTGCGTGCCACCTCCCCTATATTTTGCTGTGCAAAACACAGAGGAGGAGGGTGAGATGTATTTTCCTTTCGCTTCTGCTCCGATTTTATACGTGACACCCCGCAATGCCACGGGACACGGCAAGGGAGAGGGTGATACCTGATTTGTTACTGTTACTGTTACTGCCGATGTTTTCTAACCCCTCCGTCCTTCGGACACCTCCCCTATATTTTGCTGTGCAAAACACAGGGGAGGAGTTTTAAAATATCTTTCCGATAGTGAAACGTGAATCCTTGCTGTTTTAAGAGCCGACTTTCTTATTTTTCAGAATATAGGGAGGAGGGGATTCTTTTTCTTTTGTGGTCTAGTATTTTTATGTGGTGAGCAGGAGCTATTTAACCTTCTCCCCTGTGTTTCCGTAGGGAAATATAGGGGAGAGACCGAAGGAACGGCAGTTTCTGAGGAGAGGGGTTGAAAAAGATCGTTTATTTGTTCATTTTTCTCAACAGCGAGAAGAACGAACCAAGAAGCGCCGCCGCAGTTATCGGGCCTTTTGGCTTGTCGCTACGGTCGCCGTCGGGGGGGCTGCGGAACTCGCTCCGCTCAAACAGTCCTCGTCCTTTTCCCTCCGTCTCCCTTGCGTCTTCGCCGCCCGATAAAGGCGGAATCGGGGATTGTTACTGTCGCTGTTTTTTTTAACCCCTCCGTCACTGCGTGCCACCTCCCCTATATTTTGCGATGCAAAACACAGGGGAGGAGTTTTAAAATATCTCCGATAAAATGATAACTGAGATGCTCCGAAATGCTACGGGACACGGCAGGGGAGGTGGGGTAATGTTGGTAGCGGAAACGAAATTGGGTATAGATCTTTTTTCCTTATATTGTTTCGCAACGCAGGGGGAGAGATTAGATGAAAATTCGGGCAGCCTAAAAAGGTAAGAAGGAGGTAAAAACAATTTTACGAAGGAAGAGCCGTATCATTGCTCGAAACAGAGTTTTGATACGGCTCTTTGGGGTTTAGCGGTTACAATCTGTGACTTTTCAGAAGGGTCATTTAGAAGCTGTTTTAAATTTATTGAGAAATAATATTATCATTGCAAGCAGGTATGTTCCGGCCATGTTGAGCCCCTGTCTCGCATCTTGAATCCCTTGATTTTTGTCAATAGCCCGCTATTGACTGCATATCTCGGACTCCAATCCGCTTCAACATAGGGCTCAATCTGTCTCGGAATAAATTTAAAACAGCTTCTTAGTTTTGACGCAATCGCTTCGTCGTTTTTATGGGTAATAGAATTTTATTCGAACTTGCGTTGCCAGAACCACATCTCGTTAAAAGTGAGGCTTACCGATATTCTGAAATGGTCTTCGGTAATGAGTTTAACGGGGGTGCATTGGCGATTGATGTACTCGAACGATACGTTGACTACCGATTTGTCTGTGGCAAGGGGAAAACCGAAACCGCAAGTGGCTCCGATTTCGTCCATATCGTTCCCGTTTATTTTCAGATAAGAGCGATTGTAGAAGATACCTGCCCGGTAGTTGACGTGTTCGAAATAGTTTCCTCCCATGTTTTTCGGACGGAATTCGGCTCCCAATGCTATTTTTAATCGGTTATTGAATTGTCCTTTGGAAGATTGTAATTGTCCGGCGGTGAGATTCGTAAATTTGGCATCGGCCCAATTCTGGTAGGTTACGTCGGCCGCTATGGTAAGGCGTTTGTCGTAGTTGTAACTGATACCGCCGCCGTATGTCGAGGCCAATGAATAATTATTTTTCATTTTCAGGGTATCGGCATCGATCGTCGTGTTGGAGCTTACATCGTAGGTACTGGTGTATGCCCGGCCCAATAGGGTTTTCCCGGGGGAGTAAACCGCACCGAGCGTGATCGTGTGCTTTTTGTTCCATTCTATGGCGTATTGGGCTCCGAACGATAAATGGTAGTCGCGTACTTTGAGCATGGTTTCGAAAATGCCGCTGCTGCCGCTCTCCGGTACTACGGTGTTGGTGTTGGTGAGGTTGCCGAAGAGGTAGCTGATGTTGGCTCCTATCGAGAATCCTTTGAAGGGTCTACCGCTTACTCCCACATAGGCTTGTGAGATGTTGCCATCGCCCGACCGGCTATCCGAGCCGTTGTCTATGCTGTTTATGAAAGAGTAGCCTACATTGGAATAGGGCAGGAGCCCCACGCTACCGGCCATGTACCGTCCCAATGGAAACTGCATGACGATGTAGTCGAGCGACCCGCTTTGGCTGTTTTCTTTTAGCGAGCCTTCTCTGGTGATTGTATTTTGATAGGTGAGTCCTATATCGAAAAGAAAAGTGAGCGAATCCATGCTTGCATAGGAAGCCGGGTTCATCACATTGATTTGCCGATTGTTGTGCAAGGCATATCCTACGCCACCCATAGCTCGTTGAGCGCCTATGGCGTTGTCACCCAAAATACCATATCCGAATCTGGAATAGGGCGAGCTTGTCCCGTTTTGGGCAAAGGCGACGAGCCCTATCGACAAGCAGATAAAGAGAATTTTATATTTTAGCATTTTCTTGTAAGATTCTGTTTAAGCCGGTTAGTACCAAGTTTTCGTCCACAAAGATGCGACTTTTTATTTTTGCAGCCAATTTTAAGGCATCTCCCCCTGTTAAAAAAACGAAAAGGTCGGGATAAACCTTGTTTAACCGGGCTATATATCCTTCTATTTCATAAGCGACGCCGAGCACAGCTCCTGCCCGCATGGCGGTTTCGGTGCTGAATCCTATTTCGGGTGTCTCTCCTGCATCGTCGATGAGGGGGAGTTTTCCCGTGTGTTCGTGCATGGCCCGTAATCTCAATCGGATGCCCGGTGCTATGTTTCCGCCGGCAAACGTACCGTCGGCGGTGAGTAGATCGTAGGTGACGCATGTGCCTGCATCGACGATGAGCACTGCTTTGTCGGGGCATTGCATGGCGGCTCCCACTACTGCGGCGATTCTGTCCAGACCTAATGTTTCGGGGGTGGCATATCCTATTTTAATGGGGAGTTCCGATGAATGGTCGAATTTTAAAAAGTAGGGTAGTCGCTGTTGCAGTATCGCTATGGCTTGGGGATCGTACTCGGTCACTGTCGAGAATATGGCGGCATCGACTTCGTGAGCATCCAAGAAGTCGATAACGGTCGTTGAGTCCCATTTCGGGTAGAAATAGACATTTTGCAATCGTCCTGCCCGAAAGAGTGCCATTTTGGTTATCGAGTTTCCTTGATCGATGATAAGATTCACAGCTTAAAATTTTAGACAAAAGTACAAAAGAGAATGTGTATGCATGCATGAACGGTTCTTTTTTTTCTCAGATTTATACTAATGGGGCGATTTTGTCTATTTTCTTTTATTTTTCAACTCCCTTTTTATACGCTTGTGTTTTCGGAATGGGGCTGTTTTTTTCTGCTCGGTGAGGTTGGGTAGGGGGGATACAAAGGACTTTCTTTGACAGGGAAAGAAAGTCCTTGTTATACTAATTCGCTTTCTTTGTTCGTTCTTCTCAGCAGCGAGAAGAACGAACAAAGAAGCGCTGCCGCGGTTATCGGGCTTTTGGCTCGTCGCTACGGTCGCCGTCGGGGTCTGCGGAACTCGCTCCGCTCAAACAGTCCTCGCCCTTTTCCCTCCGTCTCCCTTGTGACTTCACCGCCCGATAAAGGCGGAATCGGGGATTGTGCTCTTGCTTGTATTCTAACCCCATCTGTTTTATTAACCCCTCCGTCACTGCGTGCCACCTCCCCTATATTTTGCTGTGCAAAACACCCCGCAATGCTGCGTGACACGGCAGGGGGAGAGTGTGATACCCGGTTTGTTGCTGCTGATGTTTTTTCAACCCCCTCCGTTTCTTTAACCCCTCCGTCCTTCGGCCACCTCCCCTATATTTTGCTGTGCAAAACACCCCGTAATGCTACGGGGCACGGCAAGGGGAGAGTGTGAGATTTGATTTTGTTGCTGCCGATGTTTTTTCAACCCCTTCTGTTTCTTTAACCCCTCCGTCCTTTGGACACCTCCCCTATATTTTGCTGCGCAAAACACAGAGGAGGAGGGAGAAACACCCTGTAATGCTACGGGGCACGGCAGAGGAGGAGGGGGAGAAGTGTCGAATGTTAATTGAATAAACGAATTGAGTTAAAATTTTGATAAGATTAGCGCTATTTGGCGATAATACGATTATAGTAGGTTCTGTTTTATATTTTATTAACATAGAATACTTCTTGTTTCTCGTATTATTTTATAATTAAATTAAGAATTATCTATTATATTGTTTCTTAATAAGTTAGTCTTGTTGTGAAAAATGTATATTTATGAATCTCCGAAAAAAGAGAATGGGTTTTATCAAAAAGAAAGCCCGAAAGGTATGTTTTCTTTCAATTTGATTTTTATATTGTGGTTTTTTTGTTATCTTTGCATGCTGAATACTTCTATGAGAAGTTGATTTGAGCATAGAGATTCGCTATTTTTATTAAGTTTTATATATATAATAAGGTTAAAAAAGGAAAGAAAAGTTTTAGTGTTAGTAGTGTGTAATGAAAAAAAACTTGACAAAGATTGTCGAGTGTGTGTAATGTGAAAAAAGAAGAAGGAATAATCGTTTATTTAAATTTAATTTCAGTCGTATGAGAAAATTAACATTGTTATTGTGCGCTCTGTTGGCTGGCATTTCGTTAGCGGTGGCTCAAACGAGTATCTCCGGTACGGTGTTGTCGGCAGAGAATGACGAGCCGGTTATCGGTGCGTCTATCTTGGTGAAGGGCGCGAATGCTTCTACTATTACCGACACGGACGGTAAGTTTACAATCAAGATCCCTGCCGGGGCATCGAGAACTTTGGTTATTTCCTACATCGGTATGGAAAAACAGGAGGTTTTTGCGCGTAATGGTATGGTCGTTAAATTGAATTCTGCCGATCATACTCTCGACGATGTCGTGGTGGTAGGTTACCAGACGATACGGAAGGAGGCCAAAACCGGTTCTATCGCGACGGTCGATGGTGATGATCTGGCTTCTATCCCCGAGACTTCGGTGGACAAGATGCTTTCCGGTAAAATGGCCGGTGTGTCGGTTTCGTCGAGCAACGGGCAACCGGGATCTGTGGCTACGATTCGGGTGCGCGGAACCAGTTCTATCGGCGCCGGTAACAACCCTTTGTATGTGGTCGACGGTATTCCCGTGGAAAGCGGTGATGTAGGCGGACTTTCCAATAGTATGAACGCGATTGCCTTGATCAACCCCAGCGATATAGCTTCGGTGACGGTGTTGAAGGATGCCGCTGCCGCTTCTATCTATGGTTCGCGTGCTGCCAACGGTGTGATTTTGATTACCACCAAATCGGGAGAATCGGGGAAATCCAAGATTACCGCCCGTGCCCGCTACGGTGTGTCCACGCTTGCCAATGACAATGACTTCGGCATGGCCAACCTCGAAGAGTATGTGCAATATCAACGCGATGCCCGTATCAATGCCGGGTATAATCCCGATGATCCCTCGTCGGAGTATTATTTTCCGCAGGCTATGGCCGGCAGACGCGCGACCAACTGGATGAAAGAGTTGACGCGTAACGGCAGCTTGCAAGAGTATGAGCTGATCGCTTCGGGCGGTGCGGGCAAGACTACTTACTATACTTCATTGTCTTATAATAAAACGAACGGTATCGTGCCGACCGTAGGTTTCGAGAAGATGCAGATTCGCGCGAACCTCGATACCGAGTTGAACAAATGGTTGAAAATGGGAACTCGTCTGCATGGCGGTTATATGAAGGTTTCCGATGTGCAAAATAGTTTGTTGGGCGATAGCGGTTTGGCTCCTACGAACCCCTTCTATTCGGGTATGGCTTTGGCTCCGACCATGAACGCTTACAACGAGGACGGAAGCTACAACTTCGATTTGCCTTTCGTGTTCAACGTGAACCCGATCGCCGCTATTCGCGAACAAGACAAATACGACAAGCAGTATAAATTCAACGGAACCGTTTATTTGGAATGGAAACCGATCAAGCAACTGACGTTCCGTACCAACAACTCTATCGAGTATGCCACGACTACCAGCCGCGCTTACAGTCCGGCTTTCGTGAACACTGCCTCTTACGGAGCTTCTTTGAACACGGCCGAGAGCCAATATCGCATATTGACTACTTCGAATACGATCGCTTATGACGACCTGTTCAACGACGACCATTCGGTGAATGTGTTGATCGGTCAGGAAGCCAATGCATATGAGTCTTCTTTCTTGCAAGGTATATCTTATCATGTGAACCAGCAACGTCCCTACCACTCTGTGGGTGTCTCGGTAGAAGACCAACGAGTGGGTGACGGTCTTACCGAAGCGGCGATGGTTTCTTTCTTCGGTGTAGCCGAATACAATTACAAAGGCCGTTATTATGTAAAAGGTTCTATTCGTACGGACGGTAGCTCTAAGTTCGGTCCCGACAGATGTTGGGGTACTTTCTGGGCTGCCAGCGCTTCGTGGAATATTCACAACGAAGATTTCATGCAGGATATCAAATCGGTACTTAATCAATTGAAATTGCGTTACAGCTATGGTGTGAACGGTAACGACAATATTGCATCCTACGCTCACTACGGTCTGTACTCCGATGTCGTGTACAACGGTATTACCGGTCAGTTGCCTTCTCAGTTGCAGAACCGCAAATTGACTTGGGAGACCAACAAGACTCACAATATCGGTATCGACTTCCGTCTGTTCGACCGTTTGAACGGTTCTATCGACTGGTATACCCGTCGTACCGAGGATATGTTGATCGCGTCTCCTCTGCCCTATACGACCGGTTTTGCTTCGCAGGCCCAGAACGTGGGTAAGATTCGCAACAGCGGTGTGGAGGTTCAGTTGGATGCCGAGATTTTCAATACCAACGACTTCAAATGGACGGCCGGCGTGAACTTTGCGGCCAACCGTTCGAAAGTGCTCGAACTTGCTCCGGGTCAGGATTTTATAGGAACGACTTTGCGTTATGTCAAGGGCGAACAGCTTTATACCTATTGGTTGTATGACTATGCGGGGGTGAATCCTCAGAACGGTAACGCGTTGTGGCGTAACGAAGAGGGGCTGTTGACCGAGAATTACGGAGAGGCTCGTCGTATCAATGCCGGTTCTCCCGAACCTCTGTGGACGGGCGGTTTCAATACCGAGCTTTCTTGGAGAGGCATATCGCTGGGCATTCAGCTCGAAGCCCGCTATGGTAACAAGGTGTTGAACCAAGACCGTTCGTTGTTCGAAGCAGACGGCTCTTACGGCGATTCGAACATTTGGAAAGGCGCCATGAATTATTGGAAGAAACCGGGCGACACCAATGTATTGCCGAAACCGGTTTACAACAATTCGAGCAACAGCTCTGCTATTTCTACCCGTTATCTCGAAGATGGCAGCTACTTGCGTATCAAGGATATTACGCTGGCATACAGCTTGCCTTCGAAATGGACCAAAAAGGCATTGATGAGCGGTGTTCGCATCTATGCCAGCGCATTGAACCTCTATACGTTCCACAACATGAACTACTGGGATCCCGAACACGGAACCTCGGGTGCTACCATCATCAGTTACCCGATGACCCGTTCGATGATCGTGGGTGTGGATATTACTTTCTAATCAATTAAAAAAGAATTGTTACAATGAAAAAAATAATTTTATCGATAGCAGTTTTAGCGTTGGCTCTTTCTTCCTGCGAGGACTTCCTGACGAAGGAGCCGCCTATGGATCAGTCAGACGAATTGGCTCTGTCGACCTTTGAAGGGATCGACGGAGCGACGGCGGGTAACTATCGGGCAGTCATCTCGTGGTATGGGGCATCGTTCCCGTTGACATTCGATGTGATGTGCGGCAACGGTATGGTAGGCCCGGTCAATACAGGACGTATGCGTATGGAACCGGCATGGAACTATACTTCGACCAGCACGATGGGCCTTTGGTCGAGCGCATATAGCGCGATACTGGGCTGTAATAAAGCACTCACGGCGATTAACGAAGGAAAATTCTCGCGCGACGGGGTAAGCGACGAGCAAATCAACAACATCAAAGCCGAGAATTTGTTCTTGCGTGCTTTGGCTTACTTCGATTTGGTACGAGTTTACGCCCAACCCTACGGTTATATCAAGGCAAACGGTATTACCGGAGTAGAAGCGATGGGTGTGCCCATCGTGTTGAAGGACGACCTCTCGGCCCGTCCCTCCCGTAACACGGTAGCGGAAGTGTATGAAAACCTCATTATACCCGACTTGGTGGAAGCCGAACGCCTGATGAGCGACAGCTATGTGCGCGCCGGGGTGAAAGATGTCGTGGCCACGGTGACGAAACCGGTTATCCAAGCCTTGATGGCACGGGTGTATCTGCACCACGAAGATTGGCAGTTGGCCGCCGATTATGCGACGAAAGTGATCAAGAACGGGCGTTTTCGTCTGCTTTCGGGCGACCGCTTCGTATCGATGTGGGACGGCTCGGTAGACGTAGCCCCCCAATCGGGCAGCGAAATCATATTTGAAGTTTACGTATCCCAGAGCGACGGCAGCCGCAGTGACCTCGGAGACTATTTGACAGCACCCGAAGTTGCAGGCGGAGCCGGTTACGGCGACGTTCGTGTGTCGAACGACCTTATCGATTTGTATGACGCAACCGATGTGCGCCTGACCGGATTGACGAAAACCAACAGCAGATATCCGGGCTACCGCTGGTCGACCAAGTATCCCGGCAAAGGCGGCCTGCTGGCCTACAATAACGTGCCGGTGTTGCGTATCTCGGAAATGTATCTGATACGTTCGGAGGCTATTTCCCGTGGAGCCACGGTATCGGGCGTAACCGCTATCGACGATTTGAACCGCGTAGCCACGAACCGTAATGCCGAGGCTTACGCCACGGTGACGCTCGATAACCTGTTCGAGGAAAGCCGCAAGGAGTTCTTGTTCGAGGGCCATATATTCTTCGATATGAAACGATTGCAGAAGTCGTTGGTTCGGACCGATTACGACTTGGATCCGCTCACGAAAAATATCGATTTCCCGAGCTATCGTTGGGCATTGCCAATTCCCGAGAACGATATTTTGAATAACAAAAACATGGATCAGAATCCCGGTTATCAAAGCAAATAAATTTTAATAGAAGACAATTATGAAAATAAGTAAATTTATATATGCGGCTGTTGTAGGAGGGGTGTTAGCTTCGTGCCAATCGGTGGATACTCCTATGTTCAGCGACAAAGATGCATTCGTGGCTTTTGACAGCAAGACCACTTCCATAGCCGAGAATGCAGCTAGAGAGGTTAAAATCCCCATTTCATTGGTGGCTTCCAAAGGGCTCGATGTGTCGGTGGGTTTTGAAATCGATACGACTGCCTATGCCGGTAAAAACGCTGCGAAAGAGGGCGTGAATTACCGTTTGAAAAATACGTCGAATACTTTGTCGTTTACCGCTGACGGCGAGATGGTCGCTTACATATCGATCGAACCTATCGATAACGACGATTATAATGGCGATGTGTGTTTCGATATCAAACTTTCTGCTCCCGAAGGCTGTAATTTAGGTGCGAACTACACGACTACCGTCACGATCAGCGATGACGACCACCCGCTGGCCGCTGCCGGAATCTTGGGAACTTATACGGCTTCGGGTGTATCGCCGTTCGAAGACGACAATGGTGCAACATTCACTTGGACTTGTGAAGTCGTGAAAGATGCAGACTATATAGATCGAGTTTGGTTTACGCAGATCGTTCCGACAGAGAGTGGAGCTGTTTACAAATCGGTAATGGGTACGGTAAGTGCCGATTTCAAGTCGATAACGATTAACGCCGGTCAGGATTTGGGTACTTATGGTAGCACTTATACTTTGTCCCTCGATTTCAATGGCGCAAGTTCGGCGACGGCTTACGTGTCGAATAACACGATTGCCATAAATACATTCGTGTTGGCTTCGGCTGCGTCCGGGGGTGAGACTGTTGGTTATCTCACGGGCGTAAGGACTCTTACATTGACAAAAGTTGAAGAATAATTAAAATCATAGAGCAATGAAAAAATATATTATAGGATTATTCTCTGCAATCTGCCTCATGGGGGCAGGTTGCACCGAATTCGAAGACTTTACGCCGGTGGATATGGGCGAAGGTCCTGCCGTAACGGTGACGGCTGAAAAAACAGCCGTGGATGCTTTCAAGGTAACCATTACTCCGGCAGAGGGAACCGTATATTATTCTTATATTGTGACCGACGAGGCGATGACTGTCGATCCCGACCAGTTGTTGCAAGCGAAATACGAAGGTTCTACATTGGTGAAAGCTGCCGAAAAACCCAGCGTGAGCGGTACGCTTTCTAACCAGAATTTAGGGGCTACGTACTATGTATATGCCGTGGCATCCAATGAAAAAGGCGTTTGCGGGGCTGTGGCTTCGGCATCTGTCGAATTGCCCGACGAAGAGGCTCCTTATTTGGTGAACGTTCCCGACGGTAATAAATATAAAGCTACGAACGGCGGACGCAGTGTCGTTTTGACTTTCAACGAGACCGTTGTTCGAGGAAGCGGTGCTATCACCTACGATGTGACGAAGGGTAACCTTACCTCTTATGCCAACGGTACGATCGAGAGTGTCGCTATCAATAATGAGTCTGTTACGATTACTTTGCCTGAAAGTGTAGTGTTCGACGAGAACGAAGCCGTATCGTATGTATTCCTCGATTTTGCCGAGGGTGCTTTCGCTGATGCCGGTGGAAATCAGTCTGCTGCATTGGTTGGTGGCGTCGATGAAGAAACTCAAACCGTTGCGGCTCCTTATTGGGAGTATACCGCTGCACAAGAAAGTGATTTTACAGGTACATTCGGATTCTTGTTCTATCAATATGATCTTCAAACACAACAACCCGGAAGTACACCTATGGGATTCGATACTGAGTTTTCATTAAAACATGCAAATAATCCTGATACTCTTGTAATAGACCATTTCTATTTTAAGGATGGGTATCCCAATCAACTGGAAGCCGAAGTGACCGATAATGGTTTTAGAATTGCTGATTTACAAATTATGGGAGTTATGCAGGTAGAAACTAATGTCGGAATGGTTAACGCTATTTTCACTTTCGCAGGACTTCCAGAGAGTGAAACCGATAATTTTGAATATGTAAACTTCGCTGAAAAAGCACAAGGCGACGAGGTTGTGTATGCGCAAGATCGTTGGTGTGGACTTTATTGCTTTAATGCCGATGCCGACCCCAGTGACAGCAATTTTAGCTTAGGGTGGTATGATTTGTGGAATGCATCTCTCTTCTTTAAAGGATCTGTTCAAGCCGCAGCCGCAAATACTAATATCCCGTCGTCGATAAAGTTGTTGAAAAACGAGATGAAATTGTCGGAAATGAAACCGTTGTCTGCAACAGAAAAACTTCATATGCAGTCCCTTATCAGACAAAATCTTAAAATGAAAAGTATTCGTTGATCCTTTTAAGGATAGAGTTATTGAGCAGCCGGTCTTTTAGAGATCGGCTGCTTTGTTATTGTCAGTACCGAGTCTGTCGTTGTAGAGTAAATCTGCGGAAGCTGGATTTAGTCGAAATCTTGTGCCTTCTCGTGACGAGAAACTTTTCGTATTTTCTTGTGAAATTTGTATATCCTTTCGTAAATAAAGGACTCTGAATAGCCGAGACATCGGGAGATGTTTCTTATAGAATCTCCGTGTATGTATTTTTTAACAATAGACCGATCGATTTCGCCGAGTGAATAGAATATTTTTGTAAAATGTTCTATATCAATCATGTTCGCTGAACAAATCCACTCCCGGATTGTTCTTAATAATCTAAGCCGTAAGAAAGAATATTTTGTCATCGCTTTTTATATAAAAAAGCCTCCGACCCTGATGAGTGAGTAATTGATACTGTAAATGGACTCCTAATGCAAATCGCTATTTGCATCATCATGGACCGGAGGCTATATAAAACCTCCTCTCGTGGTATATCTGTTCGATACCACCGCGAGTCCATTTACGGTATCAACACAAATATAAGCATATTTTTAATTAGTTTATAGTGATTTCTTAATTATTTATCGATTTTGTAATAAATAATTTTTATCTATCTTGTATTCAGATTGATAGATATTATAAAGATGCAACATAAATTTATCCTTATTTACTTATTCCTCTTTTAGACATCGACTCTTTTTTTATTCTTTTCTAACCCCTCCGTCCTTCGGCCACCTCCCCTATATTTTGCTGCGCAAAACATAGAGGAGGAGGGTGAGATGTATTCCCCTTTCGCTTCTGCTTCGATTTTATACGTGACACCCCGTAATGCTACGGGACACGGCAGGGGAGAGTTTGATACTTGATTTTGTTGCTGTCGCTGTTTTTTAACCCCTCCGTCCTCCGGACACCTCCCCTATATTTTGCTGCGCAAAACACAGAGGAGGAGGGTGAGATGTATTCCCCTTTCGCTTCTGCTTCGATTTTATATACGACACCTCGTAAGGCTGCTGGGCACGGCAGGGGAGGAGTTTTAAAATATCCTTTCGATAGTGGAACGTGAATCCTTATTTTAAGAGTTGACTTTCCTATTTTTTTTCAGAATATAGGAGGAAGGGAGATTCTTTTTCTTTCATGGTCTAGCATTTTTTATGTGGTGAGCGGGAACTATTCAACCTTCTCCCCTGTGTCGCGTAGCGGTATAGGGGAGAGACCGAAGGAACGAAGTTCCGGAGAAGAGGGGTTGAAAAGATAGCATAAGAATTTTTTGATTGTCTGGTTTAACCCCTCCGTCACTGCGTGCCACCTCCCCTATATTTTGCGTTGCAAAACACCCTGTAATGCTACGGGACACGGCAGGGGAGAGTTTGATACTTGATTTTGTTGCTGTCTCTGTTTATTAACCCCCTCGCCCTTCGGGCACTCCCCCTATCGCTGTGCGACACCCCGCAATGCTGCGGGACACGGCAGGGGAGAGGATTGGTACTTGATTTTGTTGCTGTCGCTGTATTTTAACCCCTCCGTCACTGCGTGCCACCTCCCCTATATTTTGCTGCGCAAAACACAGGGGAGGAGGGTTGAGAAGTAGCCTTTTCTTCCTATTGTTTTGTAGCGTCCCGCAATGCTGCTAGGCACGGCAGGGGGAGAGGATTGGTACTTGATTTTGTTGCTGTCGCTGTATTTTAACCCCCTCGCCCTATGGGCACTCCCCCTATATTCCTTGTAGGAACACAGGGGGAGAGGATTGATACTTGATTTTGTTGCTGTCGCTGTTTTTTAACCCCTCCGTCCTCCGGACACCTCCCCTATCGCTGTGCGACACCCCGCAATGCTGCGGGGCACGGCAAGGGGAGAGGATTGAAAGTGGTATTTCTCTGTTTTAACCCTCTTGCCCTGTTGGGCGTTTCCCTATATATTGTTACGGAAATATTGGGGGAGTGGGGGTAATTCTGTTTTTGTTACGAGGGTATTGCCGTGTAAAGAAAATAAATACTTCATTTTGTCGGATAAAAAACATAGAAAATGTTAAATTGTTGCAGAATATATTCGGATTGCCTATTTTTGTCAGTCAATATAAAAATATATTTGTAAAACGAAACCCAAAACCGATTATGAAATATAGATTATTGTTATTAGTGGCAGTGCTTTTCTCATGGATAGGTGGGAATTATGCGGCGGTAGTGCCCGAAAGCACGGCGGTAGAGACGGCCAATATGCTGTTGAGTCAACGGGGCGGCGTTCTGTTTAAAAGCGGTAAAGCCCAAGTGGAAACCATATTTCAAGGAAATGAGCCGATGTATTATATCATTCGGTTTGAAAAAGGTGGGTGGGCTTTGATTTCGGCCGAAGATACCGTAGATCCCTTATTGGGATATTCGTTCGATAGCGAGTATGTTTCGGAAGGCCAACCGGAATGGATAAAAGGTTGGTTGAAAGAATATACCGACCAAATAAAAATAGCTCGTCAAACCCCGGCTCTCCAACGTCATTATCGTTGGGCGGGCGATCTCGTAAGCCGTGCGACAGAGGATAGAATCGATCCGCTGATAACAGTAGCATGGAATCAAGATTCACCTTACAATAGTCTTTGTCCTCAAATGTCCGGCGGTCCGGGCGGTCGAGCCTACGTCGGTTGCGTGGCCGTAGCTATGGGGCAGGCTCTGACCGTAGTGCGGTATCCGTTGCGGGGACAGGGAACGAAATCCTATACATCGACGAATGCCGGCTTTTTGTCGGTCAATTTCGACAACGAACCCGATTATGATTGGGATGCGATTTTATCGGGAGCCAATAATTATAGCGAGGTAGCCAGATTGTTGTACCATTGCGGGGTGTTGATCGATATGGAATACGGTGCAGACGGTTCAGGAGCCATAACACAAAATATCCCGGGGTATTTCAGACACTATTACGGTTTCCCGGAGACATGTACGACCTATTCTCGCGACATAGATTATGCCGGAAAGGACAATGAATGGCACGAGCTTATTCAAAGCGAGTTGAAACGAGGTCGTGCGGTCATCTATGCCGGTAACGAAGGGAACCAAGTGGGACACTGTTTTAACCTCGACGGCTGGGACGGATTTACCAGTTACCATGTAAATTGGGGCTGGGGAGGTGTAAATAATGGATTTTACACGTTAGATAACTTAGGAGACCATGTACAAGGATCCTATCCCGATAATCATAGAGTGGTCGTAGGGGTGGCTCCGAAATCGGAAACCCCGTATGACATACGCCTGAGTACGACTCGCGTGAAAATAGGAACTCCGGCGGGAGTCGCAGTCGCCGATGTCACGGTATTGAGCGACATGCCTGATGCCGAATATGAATTCGAACTGAAAGGAATGATGCAATTCGGCGGTACTTATGCCGAACCGAGTTACGAAGTCCGTGACGGTAAGCTCTATACGACAAAGTTGATCGAGGACAAAGCCGTTCACAAAACTGTTTATATCAAGGCGATTCATAAAGAAAGCCGTAATTCTTATGAAAAGAAATTCGATTTGCAGCTTTCGACTTCGGGTATCGACGAAGTGCTTGCCGAAGATGTTAAAATTTATCCGGTTCCTGCCACCGATGTACTTACGATAGAAGTACCTTATGCCGAAGGCAAATATGCTATCTATAACGTGGCGGGTATGGCGTTGCAAAGCGGTGAGATTGACGATAACGTGACGACTGTCGATGTCTCGAATCTTTCGAAAGGCAGCTATATGTTGCAATACTCTACGTCGCAGGGAGTTGTGGTAAAATCGTTTATCGTGAAATAATTTGTATGATTAGCCATAGTGTGGAAACGCCTCGGGGAACCGGGGCGTTTTTTTAATCCCTTGTGTCTTTACCGCCCGATAAAGGCGGGTATTTTCCCCGTGCTTTTGATTTCTTTCTCAACCCCCTCCCTTTTTAACCCCCTCGCCCTATGGGCACTCCCCCTATATTCCTTGTAGGAACACAGGGGGAGAGGATTGAAAAGTAGTCTTTCTCCCTATGTTGTTTTGTAGCTCCTCGTAAGGCTGCGGGACACGGCAGGGGAGGAGTGTGATACCCGGTTTGTTGTTGTCGCTGTTTTTCAACCCCTCCGTCCTTCGGACACCTCCCCTATATTTTGCTGTGCAAAACACAGAGGAGGAGGGGATACTTGATTCTGTTGCTGTCGCTGTTTTTTAACCCCTCCGTCTTTTTAACCCCCTCGCCCTACGGGCACTCCCCCTATATTCCTTGTAGGAACACAGGGGGAGAGGATTGAAAAGTGGTCTTTCTCCCTATGTTGTTTTGTAGCTCCTCGTAAGGCTGCGGGGCACGGCAGGGGGGAGGTTAAAATATCTTTCCGATAGTGGAATGTGAATCCTCTGCTGTTTTAAGGATTGGCTTTGCCAAGAGGATAATTTCGTGGGATTATTTGGAGAGCCGTGTAACTATTTATAATTTTGTGACATAGTTTATCTGGAATGGCAAAAAAAGAAAATACCGATAGGTGGTTTATCAGTATCTCCCGTTTGTGGGTGGTGGCGTTTGTCGCTTTTCCTTTGTTGTGGAGTGCGTGTTCGGGGCCTAAGAACGAAGTGGTGAAGGGATTCGAAGATGCCGCGGAAGTTCCTACGTTGCGTACGCTCGATGTCATGACTCTTATTTCAGATTCGGGTGTGACGAGGTATCGTATCAATGCTCCCGAATGGTTGATGTATGAGAACGCCCAAGAGCCATACTGGTATTTCCCTCGGGGATTGCATGTGGAGAAGTTCGATTCTGTTTTCGCTACCGAGGCCCTTATTCAGGGCGATACGGCTATTTATTTTAAGAACAAACAGTTGTGGCGGCTCGACCGGAATGTGCGTATAGAGAATACGAAAGAAGAGGTTTTTCTTACGTCTCAAATCTTTTGGGATCAGCGTAAACGGGAGATTTACTCCGATTCGTTCATTCATATAGAAACTCCGGACGAAGTCATCGAGGGGTATGGGTTTACGTCTAACGAACAGATGACCCGGTATAAAATCCGTCGTACCAGCGGTATATTCCCTATCAAGCGGGATTCTGTCCCTCCCGATTCGGCGAAGGTCGATAGTGTCGCCGTTCCTAAACAAGCGATAAAGCCATGAATTGGATTTTGATTATTATCATAGCGTTGCTTTTCTCGGCCTTTTTTTCGGGTATGGAGATTGCTTTCGTGTCGTCGAATAAAGTGCGGGTTGAACTGGATATGAAACAGCAGGGCATGATGTCGAAGATATTGGGGCTGTTTTATGGAAACGAGGAGCAGTTTATCTCGACCATGCTGGTGGGCAATAATATAGCTTTGGTTATTTACGGTATGGGCATGGCGGCTCTTTTGGAGCCGGTCATAGCTTTGGTGTGGAATCAGGAGGCTTTTGTCGTTTTGATGCAGACGTTGCTGTCCACTTTGTTAATTTTGTTCGTGGGTGAATTTTTGCCCAAGACGATTTTCCGTGTTAACCCGAATGCGACGATGCGTTTTTTCTCTCCTTTCGTGTGGTTGCTTTATGTCGTTTTATATCCGATTTCGAAGTTTACGTCTGTCGTTTCCAAATGCGTGATGAGACTGGGGGGAGTGAAGATCGCACATCAACCTTATGGAGCCCTGATGAGCAAGATAGAACTTGACTCGTTTATCCAGAAAAGTATAGAAGAATCTGATTCGGGCGAACCGGTGGAGCCGGAGATGAAAATATTCCAAAATGCTCTCGACTTTTCGAATATTCATTTACGGGATTGCATGATACCCCGTACCGAACTCGTGGCTGTGGATATCGACGAGGTTACGGTGGAGGAGTTGTTGCAAACGTTCATCAGTACCGGCATATCCAAAGTGGTGGTTTATCGCGAGAATATCGATAATATTCTGGGATATATCCATGCATCGGAGATGTTTCGTCGGCACGAGGATTGGAAAAAGAGTATTCGCCCGGCTGTTTTCGCTCCCGAGAGCATGTTGGCCAATAAGTTGATGCGCACTTTGATGCAACAGAAGAAAAGTTTGGCTATTGTGGTCGATGAGTTCGGGGGAACTGCCGGACTGGTAACTCTTGAAGATTTGGTCGAGGAAATATTCGGAGACATCGAGGACGAACATGATACTCAAAATCTTGTCGCCCGTAAAGTGAGCGACGACGAATTCGAGTTTTCGGGACGTATGGAAATCGAGCGAATCAATGAGGATTTCGGATTGGATATTCCCGAATCGGACGATTATCTCACGATCGCCGGGTATATCTTGTATCATTATCAGACATTGCCGAGGCTCGGAGAGACCGTGGAAATAGGGAATTACCGGTTTACTATTTTACAACGAAAAGCTACGAAAATAGAACTTGTACGCATGAAAATAGAGAAATAAGAGATTTTTTTGTACTTTCGCTGCCGATATAAATCCAAATTTTTGTATCTTCGTGCCCTTAGTAAAAGAGGATAAAAAAATAATAAAATATAAAACTAAAATTCATTCAAAGTAACAAATGGCTACGTTAAACAAAATCAGAAGTAAAGCCGGCCTGCTCGTGGTAATTATAGGGGTCGCCTTGCTCGCTTTTATCGTAGGGGACTTCCTGAATTCGGGACATACCTTCTACGCCATGAATCAAAACAAAGTCGCTGTCGTGAACGGGACGAATATCGGAGTCGAAGAATTTCAAGAACGTGTAAAGGTACGTACAGATGAATTACAACAAATGTATGGACAACGCGGAATGACTTTGCCCGAAGGGTATGTTTCCCGTATCAATCAAGAGGTTTATGACCAGATGGTGAATGAAATATTGTTGAGCGAGGAACTTGAAGAACTGGGAATCATTGTCAGCAAAGAAGAACTTGCCGACTTGCTAAGCGGTGACAATATATCTCCGCAAGTGCGCCAGTATTTTACGAATCCTCAAACCGGAGAGTTCGACCGTCAAGGCTTGCTTAATTTTATGCAGGTGGTTCTCGATCCGGAATCTCATGGATACAATACACCGGAGTTGCTCGCACAAATAGAGCCTCAACGCCAAATGTGGCTCAGACTCGAACAGGAGGTTAAACAAAATCGTGCCGTTCAGAAATTTGCCAATTTATTGAATCGTGCGATTATGCCGAATAAGCTGGATCTTGAAAATTCGTTCGAGGATAATAAAACTTCGGCCAATATAGCTTATGCTTTACAACCGTATACATCGATTGCCGATTCGACGATCGCTGTAAGCGACGGTGAGCTTAAAGCCGAATACAACAAGATGAAGTCGTTTTATAAAACGCCCGAACGTCGTTCGATCAAATACATCACGGTAAATATCGTACCCAGTGAGGCCGATTATGCCAAAGCTAAGGAAAAGGCAGAAATGAACGAATCGGTATTCGCTACGACGGACGATGTGGTGGCTTTTATCGCCAATAATTCCGATGAGTCTTATGACGATTCTTTCGTGGCTATTTCGTCGATGCCCGAAAAAATGAAAAAATTTGCACAAACGGCCAGTGTAAATGAATCGTCTCCGATGGAATTCGAAAACGATACTTATACGATGTATCGTTTGATGGATACGAAGGTCGCCCCGGATTCGATCAAAGTTCGTTTGCTTTCGTTTCAACCCCGTTCGACAGAGATCGATAGCGTTTTGAATGTGTTGAATCATGGAGGAAGTTTCGCCGAACTTGCTCCGAAATACAACGGGAATGATGAAATTTGGTTAATGGAAAATATGGCTTCCAGCGTGGGAAGACCTTTCATCAACAAAGTATTTAGCGAGAATGGAAACGGTTATTTCAAGGCCGAGAGCTTGGGCGGGGAACACATTGTACAAATATTGTCGCGTACGGCTCCGGTGAAAAAAGCCAAAGTAGCGGCTTATGTTTTGGCTGTCAATCCCAGTACAGAAACTCATACCGCTCTTTATAACCAGTTGTCTTCTTATAGTGCAGCCAATAATAATGCAGAGAAATTCAATACGGGGGCAAAAGAGGCCGGATATACGGTTAACAGCTATGAATGCAGTGCCGAAGATTATTCATTACCCGGAATCAATGATGCCCGTCAAGCCATTCGTTGGGCGTTTAATGCCGACAAAGGCGAGGTTTCGGAAATCTTTACTCTCGATAACTCGTTCGTGGTTGCTGCTCTTGACAACATTACGAAAGAAGGATATGCTCCTCTGGAACAAGTGAAAGATATATTGGCTATGCAGATTCGTAACGATAAGAAAGCCGAGAAGATTATCGGTGACTTGAAATCGAAGAATCTCAATTCTTTGGCCGGATATGCCGAGGTTATGAAGGCACAAGTGGATAGCGCCAAGTTCGTGTCTTTCTCTTCCCCGTCTATCGCAGGTGTCGGTTACGAACCGGTGTTGAGCGGTTTGGCTCCCGTTTCGGAGAATGGAAAGCTCGTAGGTCCAGTGAAGGGATCGAGAGGGGTGTATGTGTTTACGGTTACGGACAAAACCGTTTCGGAACAACCGTTCGATGCCCAGACAGAAACTCAGAAGATTCAGCAGAATTACGGCTATCTCATCAATAGTCGCTTGATGGAAGTTCTTCGGGATAAAGCGGAAATAGAAAATACGATGATTCGTTTCTTCTAATAAACGGATTTTTTGATAAACACAGAGTGCGTATATCGTGGCTATCGGCTCGATACACGCACTTTGCATTTGTGTTGTAGAATCTCTCGATAGTTATGGAAAAGGAACATTTGTTGGGAAAAACGTTAGAGGAGTTACAGACGGTAGCCGAGGTGAACGGACTGCCTCGTTTCGCGGCGAAACAGATAGCTTCGTGGCTTTATGAAAAGCGTATAGATCATATTGCGGGCATGTCGAACCTTTCGTTGAAGCATCGGGAGTTATTGTCGCAGCGCTATGATATAGGCCGGGAGGCTCCGGTTCAGTCTCTTCGTTCTACCGATGGAACGATAAAATATCTTTTTCGGGTAGGAGGCGATGATTTTGTGGAAACGGTTTATATTCCCGATCGCGACAGGGCTACTTTGTGTGTGTCGTCGCAGGTGGGCTGCAAGATGAATTGCAGTTTTTGCATGACCGGAAAACAGGGTTTTAAGCGTAGCTTGTCTTCTGCCGAAATAATTAATCAGATTCTTTCGGTGGAGTATAGCGATAAACTGACGAATCTGGTATTTATGGGTATGGGGGAACCGTTTGATAATCTCGACGAGGTGATGAGGGCTCTGTCTGTTCTTACATCGGAATGGGGTTTTGCATGGAGCCCGAAGCGAATCACCGTGTCTACGATAGGCCATTTGAACGGCATACGTCGTTTTCTCGATGAGAGCCGATGCCATTTGGCCGTGAGTCTTCACTCTCCTTTCCCGGAGGAGCGTTTGCGAATTATGCCTGTGGAGAAAGCATTCCCGATGACCGATGTTTTGGATTTATTGCGTCGGCGCGACTTTTCTCACCAACGTAGGCTTTCTTTCGAATATATTTTGTTTAACGGGTACAATGATAGTTTGGATCATGCCGATGCATTGGCTTGTTTGTTGAAAGGTATGGATTGCCGGGTGAACCTGATACGGTTTCATGCTATTCCGGGAGTAACTCTTAAAAGTACCGATATGCAATCGATGGAGGCTTTTCGGGATCGATTGAATAACCGTGGGGTAGTGGCGACTATACGGGCTTCGAGAGGAGAAGATATATTTGCGGCTTGCGGTATGTTGTCTACGGCCGAGAAAAACAAGAAATAGAATCGGGGTTTTAAATAGTTCTTATATCCGGCAGGGTATATCGTGGATTTTTGTTACCTTAGTGAGCTCAAATTAGGTCGGCGATCGTATGCCGAGAAAATTAAGTTATAAAGATTTGGAGTTATGAAATGTAAAATAAAAGTGGGAATTACCCAGGGTGACATCAATGGAGTAGGGTATGAGGTTATCCTCAAAACATTGTCCGACCCACATATCGTGGAGCTTTGTACACCTGTCGTCTATGGTTCGGCTAAGGTTGCCGCCTATCACCGGAAGGCTCTCGATATTCCGGCTGTTAATTTTAATATTATTAGCGATGCATCGGCAGCCGATGAAAATAAAGTGAATTTGATTACTTGTGTCGACGACGATGTGAAAGTGGAAATAGGAAAGGCTACGGCAATAGGAGGGGAGGCTGCTTATGCCGCTCTTGAACGAGCTGCTGCCGATATGGAAGCTGGTTCGATAGACGTATTGTTGACGGCTCCCATAAACAAACATGCCATACAGTCCGATAAGTTTGATTTTCCCGGACATACCGAGTATCTTGAACGTCGCTTGGGGAACGGACAAAAGGCGTTGATGATATTGTTGAACGATACTTTACGGGTCGCTTTGGTTTCGGGGCATGTGCCTGTTTCGAAAGTCTCGTCTGTTGTTACGAAGGAAACCATTCTTGAAAAGTTGCAAATTTTTGAACAGTCGTTGAGGCAGGATTTTTGTGTGGTAAAGCCTCGGATTGCCGTGTTGGCGTTAAACCCTCATGCCGGAGACGACGGACTTTTGGGAACAGAAGAGATTGAAATCATAAAGCCAGCCATTCAAGAGGCCAATGCCAAAGGAATGCTTTGTTTTGGCCCTTATCCGGCCGATGGCTTTTTCGGAACCGGACATTATCGTCAATTCGACGGTGTGTTGGCTATGTATCACGATCAAGGATTGGCGCCTTTCAAGGCGATAGCGATGGAAGACGGGGTGAATTATACGGCCGGATTACCGGTAGTTCGTACTTCTCCCGATCATGGTACGGCATACGACATAGCCGGACAGAACCGAGCCGACGAGCAGTCGTTCCGTCACGCTCTTTATTTGGCGATAGATGTATTCCGTAATCGTTCTTTTTATAAAGAAATAACAGCGTCTCCGTTAAGGAAACAGTATTTCGATAAAAGCGGGGATAAGGAGGTGCTCGACCTGACGTCCGATACCGATAAAGGTGAATGAGTCGTTTTCTTGGAAGAAGAAAAAAGGGTTTGTGTCGAACATCGTTTTTGAGTGTGGAAATGAATAACGAATAAAAAAAACAGAGATATAAAATGGGAAAAGTACTTATTATCGGAGCCGGAGGAGTAGGAACGGTGGTGGCGCATAAAATAGCGCAGAATCCCGATGTGTTTACCGAAATCGTTTTGGCAAGTCGCACGCAGTCCAAGTGCGATGCCATAGCCGATGCTATTGGCGGCAATCGTATCGTGACCGACCGTGTCGATGCCGACAAGGTTGAGGATTTAGTGTCATTGTTCAAAAAGCATAAGCCCGATATCGTTGTCAATGTGGCTTTGCCTTATCAGGACTTGACGATTATGGATGCCTGTTTGCATTGCGGTGTCAATTATCTCGATACGGCCAACTATGAGCCTCTCGACGAAGCTAAATACGAATATAAATGGCAGTGGGCTTATCGGGAACGTTTTGAGCAAGCCGGGTTGACGGCTATTCTCGGTTGCGGATTCGATCCGGGTGTGAGCGGGGTTTATACGGCCTATGCAGCGAAACATTATTTCAAAGAGATGCAATATCTCGATATTGTCGATTGCAATGCCGGTAATCATGGTATGGCATTCGCTACCAATTTTAATCCCGAAATCAATATCCGGGAAGTAACCCAAAAAGGTAAGTATTACGAGAACGGAAAATGGATCGAGACAGAGCCGCACGAGATTCATCGTCCTCTCACTTATCCTAATATAGGCCCCAAAGAATCCTATTTGATTTATCACGAGGAGTTGGAATCGCTGGTTAAAAATTATCCTACTATTAAGCGTGCTCGTTTTTGGATGACTTTCGGACAAGAGTATCTCACTCATTTGCGTGTGATTCAAAATATCGGTATGGCACGTATCGATCCTATTATGTACAACGGGGTAGAGATCGTACCTATCCAGTTCCTTAAAGCCGTTTTGCCCAACCCGGGAGACCTCGGTAAGAATTACACGGGAGAGACCTCTATCGGTTGTCGCATTCGGGGTATTGGAAAAGATGGAAAGGAACTTACTTATTATGTGTATAATAATTGTAGCCATCATGCTGCCTATCTCGAAACCGGAGCACAGGGTGTGAGCTATACCACGGGCGTTCCTGCTATGATCGGAGCCATGATGTTTCTCACCGGCAAGTGGAAAAAACCGGGCGTTTATAACGTAGAGGAATTCGATCCCGATCCTTTCATGGAACAGCTCAACAAACAAGGTCTGCCGTGGCACGAAGTGTTCAATGGGGATATAGAGTTGTAATTATAGTAAATAAAGACTTTTTTGGATAGGGCTGTCTGTACAACGGATAGTCCTATTTTTTGAGAAAAAGGTTTGTGTTTTGTTTAGGCATACCAACCTTTGCTCTTTTTATCTAAGTCGGTTGCGTATTATCTACGATTCAGTCGATAATTCGAGGGGATTGTCCTTGTATATTCCAGCCCCTCACCGAAGAAACGGTAGTTTCTTCGGGTTCGCCCCTGTTTCGATTTTTAATCGAAACAGGGGCGAAGGGCAAAAGACGGCCGAAAGTATTAACCTCCTCCTCTGCGCACGAATGTGCGATAGGGGAGGTGGCACGAAGTGACGGAGGGGTTGAAAGGCTGTTCAAAATGTCTCCTTTAATCTTTTTCCTCTACTCATCGCAGATTCAATCTTTTCGTTTTTCTGTTTTAACCCCCTCGCCCTGAGGGCACTCCCCCTATATCGTTGCGCCACACCCCGCAATGCTGCGGGATACGGCAGGGGGAGAGGTTGCGATTTGATTTTATTGCTGTTGCTGTCGCAGTTTTTTAACCCCTCCGTTCTTCGGACACCTCCCCTATATTTTGCTGTGCACAACACAGGGGAGGAGGATTGCAACGCAGTCTTTTTCCCTATATTGTTTTGTAGCGCCCCGCAATGCTACGGGACGCGGCAGGGGAGAGGTTGCGATTTGATTTTATTGCTGTTGCTGTCGCAGTTTTTTAACCCCTCCGTTCTTCGGACACCTCCCCTATATTTTGCTGTGCACAACACAGGGGAGGAGGATTGCAACGCAGTCTTTTTCCCTATATTGTTTTGTAGCGCCCCGCAATGCTGCGGGACACGGCAGGGGGAGAGATTGCGATTTGATTTTGTTGCTGTTACTGTCGCTGTTTTTTAACCCCTCCGTTCTTCGGACACCTCCCCTATATTTTACGTTGCAAAACACAGGGGAGGAGGATTGAAAAGCAGCCTTTTTCCCTATATTGTTTTGTAGCGCCCCGTAATGCTACGGGGCACAGCAGGGGAGAGGGTAAATGCTAAATATTTCATTTTATCTAACGTTATCCTCAAAAATTTCTAAGCTATTAATCTTAACCCCTCTCCTCAGAAATGGGTGTTTCTTCGGGGGCTCCCCTGTGTTGCGTCAGCAATATAAGGGAGACGTGTAATCGCTAAAATTCAAGTCTGTCCCCACGAATTTTCTACTGAATCTTATTTACTTCCAGATGCTTCGTGGAAATTAATCGCTCTATTCTTGGGATTGCCTGTCGTTATTTCGGTTACAGGGGATTGCCTATGTTGTTGATAAACCCGCTATTTCTTTCGTTTTTCCTATTGGATTAGCGGACGATAGTGTTAAATAAATACAAAAAGGAAGAAGAGTGATGTTATTCTGAAATGATATCTTATATATTTGTATTAACAAAATTGTTAGACTAAATTATTAAACTATATTGTTAATACAAAATATGAAAACGAAAGATACCGAATCGGAGATTTTGAAAGCGGCCGAGCAAGAGTTTATGTTGAAGGGATTCGATGGGGCAAAGACTACTTCGATCGCGCATGCAGCTGGCGTGACACACGCCATGTTGCATTATTATTTCAGAACGAAGGAACAGTTGTTCGAGCGTATTCTTACAGAAAAAGTACAATTGATGAGCGAGTCGGTTCTGGCTGCTTTCGGTCAACCGGGATTGCCTCTCTTGGAGCGGCTGAAAGACGGAGTTACCTGTCATTTTGATTTCATTGCCGCTAATCCGCAATTACCTCGTTTTATCGTAAACGAGGTTTTTAGCCGTCCTGAACGATATAAACTTATGAGCGATAAAATCGTGAAAGTGGCAGATTGTTTGATGAAGGGTATTCAGCAGGAGTTGGACGAGTTGCATGCGCAGGGAAAGGTAGAATGGGTCGATGTCCGAATGTTATTGTTGGATATTATTTCTCTTAATGTTTTTCCGTTTATTGCCTATCCGATTATAGAGCCTATATTGGGAGATATTGCTGCCGATCGGAATCGCTTTTTTGAATTGCGTAAGGCTGAGAATATTGAAATGATTATGCGTCGTATAAAAAATAATGAATTATGAAGCGAGTTGTTATTTTGTGTGTATGGCTGTTCTCGGTAGTTGCCGGGCATGCTCAACTTTCGCTCGACGAATGCCGGCGACTTGCCCGGGAAAATTATCCAGAAATTCGTCAGTACGATTTGGTTCACCAAACCGAACAGTATAACCTTTCTAATGCTGCGAGGGCATGGATACCGCAGCTTGCTTTTTCCGCTCAGGCTACTTGGCAGACCGATGCGCCTAACTTCCCGAAGGAACTGACCGGTATGTTGGCTCAGCAAGGTCTGGAAATTCCGGGATTGAGAAAAGACCAATATAAAGTGGCATTGGAATTGAACCAAACGATTTGGGACGGGGGCAAGTCTGTTGCCGACAAGCGTATAGCCAGAGCAGAGGCCGCCGAACAGAAAACGATGACAGATGTCGATCTTTACGAACTGGAAGGCCGGGTGGACGATCTCTATTTCGGAATCCTTTTGCTCGACGAGCGCATAGCTCAAACGAATTTGACACTGAATCTTCTACGGAGTAATTTGGAAAAAGTCCGGGCGTTGCAGAGGAACGGGGTGGCGATGCAGTCCGATGCCGATGTTTTGGAGGCCGAGTTGCTTTCGGTAGGACAGCAGCTCATTCAGTTCGAGTCTTCTTGCGATAGTTATCGTCGTATGTTAGGCATATTCATCGGACAAAAGGTGGGCGATCGAAAGTTGCTGCGTCCCAGTGCCGTACAGCCCTTGTCGGGAGAATCGGCACGTCCCGAGTTGGCTATGTTCGCAGCGAAGATAGACAGGCTTATGGCGCAAGAAAAGATGGTAAAATCGTCGTCTATGCCTCGCTTGGGATTTTTTGCTCAGGGATATTATGGTTATCCGGGATTGGACTATATGCAGAGTATGATGAATAGCGATTGGAGTTGGAATGCTATGCTCGGCGTGAAATTGTCTTGGAATTTCGGGGCTTATTATACACAGAAAAATAATTTAAATAAATTGCGTACTTCTCGGCAGCAGGTCGAAGTTCAGCGAGATGTATTCCTTTTTAATATGAATTTGCAGGCGGCTCAGGAGAATGGGGATATCGCGCGTTTACGCAAGGCGATTGCCGATGACGACCGTATCGTGGCTCTTCGTCGGTCGGTACGCGAGGCGGCCGAGTCTAAATTGCGGAACGGAATTATAGATACCCATGACTTGTTGTCGAAAATTACCGACGAATCCACGGCCTCTATGGCTCGTAGCATGCGTGAAATAGAATTGCTGAAAGCAATTTATGAATATAAACATACCATTAATCGATAAATACAGCGTAAAATGAAAAGGATAGCAGTTTATAGCGCCATGACTGTCGTGCTGGCAGCTTGTGGCAACGGTGGAGATTTTGATGCGACAGGAACGTTCGAGGCAACTGAGGTCCTCGTGTCGGCCGAAGCAGCAGGCCGTATTCTCAGCTTCGATGTCGAGGAAGGCGATACTCTTTCGGCAGGGAAACAGGTAGGAGCGATAGATACCGTGCAACTCTATTTACAGAAGTTGCAATTGGAGCGTCAGCGGGCTTCGGTGCATAGCAACCGTCCCGATATTTCCAAGCAAGCAGCGGCTTTGAGGGGACAAATCGCCCAACAGGAGACAGAACGTCGCCGAGTGGAAAATTTGTTGAAAGACGGGGCGGCTACAACGAAGCAGTTGGACGATATTAATGCGTCTCTTCGGGTTTTGAACGGGCAGTTGGATGCTTTGCTCTCGACCTTGAAAAACAATACGTCGTCGATCGATGAAAATGCATCGGCTATTGATTTGCAAATAGCTCAGGTCGAAGACCGTCTTTCCAAATGTCGTATCGTTTCTCCTATCGACGGTTCGGTATTGGTGAAGTATAGCGAGGCTGGGGAGTTGGCTGCGACCGGTAAGCCTTTGATGAAGGTCGCCGATATGGACCGATTGTATTTGCGGGCTTATTTCACATCGGATCAGTTGTCCGATTTGAGCGTGGGACAGGAGGTAACCGTCGTGGCCGATTTCGGGGGAGATAAGCAGAGAGAATATCCGGGTCGCATTACATGGATTGCATCGGAGAGCGAGTTCACACCCAAGTCGATTCAGACCCGTGACACCCGAGCCAACCTCGTTTATGCGGTGAAAATCGCGGTCGAGAACGATGGCCTGTTAAAAATAGGTCTTTACGGAGAGGTGCGTCTTCATCAATAACAACTTAAAACAAATAGAGAGATGGCTGTACGGAATGCCATAGAAATACGAGGATTGACCAAGCGGTACGGTTCGCTCACGGCAATCGAAAATATAACGTTCGAGGTGAGGCGGGGAGAGTTGTTCGGTTTGATAGGTCCCGATGGAGCCGGCAAGACCACGCTTTTCCGTCTGCTTGCAACGTTACTGAATCCCGATGATGGAGTGGCGACAGTAGATGGATTCGATATTGTCGGGCAATATAAAGAAATCCGAAAACGGGTGGGATATATGCCGGGGCGTTTTTCGCTTTATCCCGATTTGTCGGTCGAGGAAAATCTTGAATTTTTCGCAGCTCTATTCGGGGTAGGCGTGAAAGATAATTATGATTTGATCGCTCCTATTTACACTCAAATAGAACCATTTCGAAAACGGCGTGCGGGAAAATTGTCGGGTGGCATGAAGCAAAAATTGGCTTTGTGCTGTGCTTTGATTCACCGTCCGTCGGTGTTATTTCTCGATGAGCCTACGACCGGGGTCGATGCTGTTTCCCGAAGTGAATTTTGGGATATGTTGTCGGAGTTGAAAAGCAAAGGTATTTCGATTCTTGTTTCTACGCCTTATATGGACGAGGCTTGTCGTTGCGACCGTATAGCCTTGTGCAATAATGGAAAAATTCTGGGGATAGATACTCCTGCCGGTATTACGGCGCGGTTCGATGAACCTTTGTATGCGTTATCGGGAGACAATATGTACGGATTACTCGTCGAGGCTCGTAGGATAAAAGGCGTGAAGGAATGTTACCCGTTCGGTGAGTCTCATCATTTAGTTGCCGATAGTATGTTCGATTCCGATGAGTTTACGGCTCATTTGAACGGACAAGGTTTTCATAATGTTTCGATTCGTCCGGTCGAACCCGGAATCGAAGATGTTTTTATAAAATTGATGCAGCATGAATGATATAATTATATCGGTTAGGGATTTGTGTAAATGTTTCGGCGATTTTGTCGCGGTCGACCATATAACGTTCGATGTGAAACGAGGGGAGATATTCGGTTTTTTAGGCGCTAATGGAGCCGGTAAGACCACAGCCATGCGTATGCTTTGCGGGTTGAGTTATCCGACATCGGGGCGTGGAATGGTTGCCGGGTACGATGTGATGACGCAGGGAGAGGAGATAAAGAAGCATATCGGTTATATGAGTCAGAAATTTTCGTTATACGATGACTTGACCGTTCGCGAGAATATCCGTCTGTATGCCGGAATTTATGGGCTGAGCCGTTACCAAATGCTTCGCCGGACGGTGGAGATGTTGAATCGATTGCATTTCCGATCGGAAATTGATACGCTGGTAGGTTCTCTTCCCTTAGGCTGGAAACAGAAGTTGGCTTTTTCCATTGCGACTTTGCATCGCCCGGAGGTGGTTTTTCTCGACGAACCTACGGGAGGAGTGGACCCG